>DJAN01000064.1 GCA_002429615.1 Lysobacteraceae bacterium UBA6001 | reverse complement strand
CGCTCTTCCGATCTCGCGCTGATCGCCCAGCCGGCCTGCGGCGCCGGGGCGTCCAGGCCGAGCCAGCCGCCGACGATGCCGCGCAGCTCGTCCACGCCCTGGCGCGATTCGCTCGAATACACCTGCACGGTCACGCTGTCCGCCCACAGGCCGGACAGCTCCTTGCGCACCTTCTGCAGCGACTGCATCTGCTGGCCACGGCCGAGCTTGTCGCCCTTGGTCAGCAGCGCGTGCGCCGGCAGGCCGCGCTCGACCGCGTAGCCCAGCATCTGCTTGTCGTAGTCCTTCAGCGGATGGCGGATGTCCATCACCACCACCAGGCCCTTGAGCGCCTCGCGGGTGCGGAAATACTTGTCGATGAAGGCCTGCCAGTGCGCCTGCAGGTCCTGCGGCACCTTGGCGTAGCCGTAGCCCGGCAGGTCGACCAGGTAGCGCTCCGGCTGCACCTGGAAGTACACCAGCTGCTGGGTGCGGCCCGGGGTCTTGGAGACCCGGGCCAGCGAATTCTGGCGGGTCAGCGCGTTGAGCGCGCTGGACTTGCCGGCATTGGAGCGGCCGGCGAAGGCGACCTCGTAGCCCCCGTCTTCGGGGAGCTGGCGGGCGTTGTGGGCCGAGAGCAGGTACTGGGCACGTTCGATGAGCTGCGACATGTGCGTAGGATCGCATGTCCGGGCCGGACACGCCGCTTCGTTGACCGGCGCGCGAGGGCAACGTGATAATCGGGGAAACCTGCGGCCCCCACGCCCCCAAACGCAGACGTCCAGGTCCATACGGAGCTTTAGCTGATGCGCCACGCTCGCGTGCTTGCCTTTGCCGCTCTTGCCTTACCCGTTATCGCCGCAGTCGCCTACGCCCAGACCGCCATCGTGCCGGTGCCCGACAACGCGCCCGTCAAGGTCGCACCACTGGTCATCGATCTGTCCAAGACCCACTGGGGCGACGCCAAGGCCGGCCAGGCCAAGGCCACCGCCTGCGCGGCCTGCCATGGGCCGGACGGCAATCCCTCAGTGGCCATGTATCCCCGCATCGCCGGCCAGAGCGAGCGCTATGTGGCCGAGCAGATCGCGCTGATCCGCAATGGCGAGCGCACCGGCGGCGCGGTGGCGGCGATGCTGCCCTTCGTCCAGGACCTGACCGCGCAGGACATGCGCGATCTCGGCGCCTACTTCGCCACGCAGAAGTCCGGCGCCGGCCTGGCCGACGACAGCCTGGTGACCGAGGGTCCCTACAAGGACATGAAGTTCTACGAGATCGGGCAGAAGCTGTATCGCGGCGGCGACGCCTCGCGCGGCATTCCCGCCTGCATGGCATGCCATGGGCCCACCGGCGCCGGCAATCCCGGCCCCGCGTTCCCGCATGTCGGTGGGCAGCATGCCGATTACATCGCCCGGCGCCTGCAGG
The DNA here is from genome assembly GCA_002429615.1 of Lysobacteraceae bacterium UBA6001. GTDB lineage: Bacteria > Pseudomonadota > Gammaproteobacteria > Xanthomonadales > Xanthomonadaceae > Stenotrophomonas_A. Next base: position 1,132 of record DJAN01000064.1, on the reverse strand, counting down.
AGTACCAGTCCGGTACCGCGCAGCGCACCGCGACCAAGCTGTCCAATATCATGACCACCGTGGCCAAGCCGCTGACCGAGCAGGAGATCCAGGCGCTGGCGAGCTACATGCAGGGCCTGCACGACAGCGCCGACGATGCCGCCGCCGCGGCGATGGCGCAGGCGGGCCCACCCAAGTCCTGAACCTGTGGCCGCGCGCGCGGTCCAAGTCAGGCGTCGTACCCCACCACGCCGGTCCCCCAGACCGGCGTTTGTTTTGCCAATGGAGCTGATATGAGCCTGATGTCCCGCCTGCTTCTCGCCGTCCTCGCCCTGTCGCCGCTGGCGGCCACCGCCGCCGACCTGACCCCCGGGGTCGACTACACCGAGATCGAAGGCGGCCAGCCGTGGGCCCCGTTGGCCGGCAAGATCGAAGTGGTGGAAGTGTTCGGCTATACCTGCCCGCATTGCGCGCATTTCGAGTCGCTGCTGGCGCCGTGGGCGGCCAAGCTGCCGAAGAACGTGCGCTTCACCACCGTGCCGGCCACCTTCGGCGGCAACTGGGACGCCTTCGCCCGCGCCTATTTCGCCGCCGAGCAGCTGGGCGTGGCGCAGCGCAGCCATGGCGCGATGTTCCAGGCCCTGCACGACAAGCAGAGCCTGCCGATGCAGAACGTGAGCCCGCAGGAACTGGCCACCTTCTATGCCGGCTACGGCGTGGAACCGGCGCGCTACATCGACGCACTCAAGAGTGATGCGGTCAATGCGAAGATGGCCGCGGCGCGCGCGTTCATCCAGCGCGAGCAGGTGCCCGGGACGCCGGCGCTGATCGTCAACGGCGTGTACCTGGTGCGCGGCCGCGATTTCGACCAGCTGCTGCGCAATACCGACGCGCTGATCGCCCGCCTGCAGTCCGGCGCCCGCTGAGCGGGCGCTTCAGTCTCCCTTGACCGGGGGCCGTGCGATCATGCGCGACGGCTTCCGCCCTTCCGCTTTCCCGTTGGAGATGCACCCGATGAAGACCCGCTTCGCCCTGACCCTGATGGCCCTGCTGCCGATCGCCCTGGTGGCGTGCAAGGCGCAGGACGGCAGTGCCGACACCGCGCCGGCCGCCAGCACGCCGGCCGCCACCGAAGCCGCCCCGGCCAGCAGCG
>DJAN01000295.1:7851-8010 GCA_002429615.1 Lysobacteraceae bacterium UBA6001 | reverse complement strand
CAGCCGCTCGCCGGCATCGGTCAGCACCAGGCCGCGCCCCTGGCGGGTGAACAGCGGCGCCCCCAGCGCTTCTTCCAGGGTTCGGATGTGCCGGCTCACCGCGCCATGGGTGACATGCAGTTCCCCGGCCGCGCGGCTGACGCTGCCCAGGCGGGCGGC
>DJAN01000295.1:0-7654 GCA_002429615.1 Lysobacteraceae bacterium UBA6001 | reverse complement strand
GACGCTGCCCAGGCGGGCGGCGGCTTCGAAGGCACGCAGAGCGGGCAGGGGCGGAAGATCGCTGTTCATGTGAGAAATACTCACAAGTCATGGAGGACGGGTCGATTATCGCCCAGCCGTCGCTGCGGTAAAGTGCCTGCCATTGCGGCGATCGTGCCGCGCGAACAAGTTGTGCCACGCCATGTCCACGCCTTCCATCAGTGACTTCCACGCCTATCCGGACGCTGCCGGTCACTTTGGCCGCTATGGCGGCCGTTTTGTCGCCGAGACCCTGATCGGCCCGCTGCAGGAGCTGGCGGCCGCCTACGACGCCGCGCGCCAGGACCCGGCCTTCATCGCCGCCTACGACAAGGACCTGAAGCACTACGTGGGCCGGCCCAGCCCGATCTACCACGCCGAGCGGCTCAGCCGAGAGGTGGGTGGCGCGCAGATCCTGCTCAAGCGCGAGGACCTGAACCACACCGGCGCGCACAAGATCAACAACACCATCGGCCAGGCGCTGCTGGCCAGCCGCATGGGCAAGACGCGGATCATCGCCGAGACCGGCGCCGGCCAGCATGGCGTGGCCAGTGCCACCGTCGCCGCGCGGCTGGGCCTGGAATGCGTGGTGTACATGGGCGCCACCGACATCGAGCGGCAGAAGATCAACGTCTATCGGATGAAGCTGCTCGGCGCGACGGTGGTGCCGGTGACCAGTGGTTCGGCCACGCTCAAGGACGCGCTCAACGAGGCGATGCGCGACTGGGTCACCAACGTCGCCGACACCTTCTACATCATCGGCACCGTGGCCGGCCCAGACCCGTATCCGCGCATGGTGCGCGACTTCAACGCCATCGTCGGCCGCGAGGCGCGCGCGCAGATGCTGGAGGACTACGGCCGGCTGCCGGACGCGATCACCGCCTGCGTGGGCGGCGGCAGCAATGCCATCGGCCTGTTCCATGCCTTCCTCAACGATCCGGGCGTGGCGATCTACGGCGCCGAGGCCGCGGGCGACGGCATCGCCACCGGCCGCCACGCCGCGTCCATCGCCGCGGGACGTCCGGGCGTGCTGCATGGCAACCGCACCTACGTGATCTGCGACGACGACGGGCAGATCATCGAAACGCATTCGGTCTCCGCCGGCCTGGATTACCCGGGTGTCGGGCCGGAGCATGCCTTCCTCGCTGATAGCGGTCGCGCGCAGTACCTCGGCATCACCGATGACGAGGCGCTGGCCGCCTTCCACCTGCTGGCGCATACCGAGGGCATCCTCGCCGCGCTGGAGTCCAGCCATGCGGTCGCGCAGGCGATCAAGCTGGCGCGCGACCTGCCCAGGGATGCGCTGGTGCTGTGCAATCTGTCTGGCCGCGGTGACAAGGACGTGCATACCATCGCCGCCCGCGAAGGGGTGACGGTATGAGCCGCATCGCCGACAAGTTCGCCGACCTCCGCACGCGCGGCCGCAAGGCGCTGATTCCCTTCATCACCGCCGGTGATCCGTCGCTGGAAGCCACCGTGCCGGTCATGCACGCGCTGGTGCGCGCCGGCGCCGATGTGATCGAGCTGGGCGTGCCGTTCTCCGATCCCATGGCCGACGGGCCGACCATCCAGCGCAGTTCCGAGCGCGCGCTGGCACGCGGCGCGGGCCTGGCCTACGTGCTGGAAGCGGTGCAGGAATTCCGTCGCGAGGATGCGGCGACCCCGGTGGTGTTGATGGGCTATCTGAACCCGGTGGAGATCCACGGCACCGAGCGCTTCGCGCAGGCCGCCGTGGCCGCTGGCGTGGATGGCGTGCTGCTGGTCGACCTGCCGCCGGAAGAGGCGGCCGAGACCCGGGAGATCTTCGATCGCGTTGGCCTGGCGCTGGTGGCCCTGGCCGCCCCGACCACCGATGCGGCGCGCCTGCCCCAGGTCTGCGCGAGCGCGCGGGGCTATCTGTATTACGTCAGCTTCGCCGGCGTGACCGGTGCCGACCGGCTCGACACCCAAGCTGCCGGCCAGCGCCTGCAGACGCTGCGGCAGGCATCCCCGGTGCCGGTGGTGGCGGGGTTCGGCATCAAGGATGCGGCCAGTGCCGCGGCCATGGCGGTGGACGCCGACGGCGTGGTGGTCGGCAGCGCGCTGGTGCAGGCGCTGGAAGGCGCGGCGGACAGCGGCCAGGCGCGGCAGCGGGCCGAGGCGTTCCTGGCCCCGTTGCGGGCCGCGCTGGACGCGGGCTGAGTGTCACATGGCGATGAGGAGCCGCGACCGGCGAGGGGGCGGTCGCGGCGGGAACGTACGCTGGCGTGCTGCACCGTATCGAACCGGCTGGGATAGACTGACGCCCCTCTGCGGCCCGCAGGCCGCCCCGCAAGGATCGTCATCAACGCATGAGCTGGCTCAGCAAACTGATGCCCTCGGGCATCCGCACCGACAATACCCCGAGCAAGAAGCGCAGCGTTCCCGAAGGTCTCTGGGAAAAGTGCAGCAACTGCGGCAGCGTGCTGTACCGCCCGGAACTGGAGGAGAACCTCGAGGTCTGCCCGAAGTGCGGCCACCACATGGCCATCCGCGCCCGCGCCCGCCTGGCGTCGCTGTTCGACGAAGGCAGCACCAGCGAGATCGCCGCGCACCTCGGCCCGGTCGATGTGCTCAAGTTCCGTGACCAGAAGAAGTACGCCGACCGCATCAAGTCGACGCAGAAGGCTACCGGCGAGTACGACGCGCTGGTCGCGATGCGCGGCCTGGTGAAGGGCAACCCGCTGGTCGCCTCCTCGTTCGACTTCGCCTTCATGGGCGGCTCGATGGGGTCGGTGGTCGGCGAGCGCTTCGCCCGCGCCGCCGAAGTGGCGCTGGAGCTGGGCTGCCCCTACGTGTGCTTCTCCGCCAGCGGCGGCGCGCGCATGCAGGAAGGCCTGTTCTCGCTGATGCAGATGGCCAAGACGTCCGCGGCGCTGGGCCGCCTGCGCGAAGCCGGGCTGCCGTACATCTCGGTGCTGACCCATCCGACCACCGGCGGCGTGTCGGCCTCGTTCGCGATGCTGGGCGACATCAACATCGCCGAGCCGCAGGCGCTGATCGGCTTTGCCGGCCCGCGCGTGATCGAGCAGACCGTGCGCGAGAAGCTGCCGGAAGGCTTCCAGCGTTCGGAGTTCCTGCTGGATCATGGCGCCATCGACCAGATCTGCGACCGTCGCGAGATGCGCGAGCGGCTCGCCGAACTCACCGCGATGATGATGCGCCAGCCCCGTCCGGCCGCCGACAGCCCGGCCGCGGCATGAGCGCACGCAAGTATTTCGGGACCGACGGCATTCGTGGCCGGGTCGGTCACGGACCGATCTCGGCCGATTTCGTGCTGCGCCTGGGCAATGCCCTGGGCCGCGTGCTGGGGGAGGGCGGCGCTGGCCGCCCGACCGTGCTGATCGGCAAGGACACCCGTATTTCCGGCTACATGTTCGAAGCCGCGCTGGAGGCCGGGCTGGTCGCCGCCGGCGCCGATGTGCAGCTGATCGGGCCGATGCCCACGCCGGCCATCGCGTTCCTGACCAACACGCTGCGCGCCGATGCCGGCATCGTCATCAGCGCCTCGCACAATCCGCATTACGACAACGGCATCAAGTTCTTCTCCGCCGAGGGCGAGAAGCTCGACGACGCTACCGAACTGGCGATCGAGGCCGCGCTGGATGCGCCGTTCCTGACCGTGGACTCGACGCGGCTGGGCAAGGCCTCGCGCGCGCGCGACGCCATCGGGCGCTACATCGAGTTCTGCAAGGCCAGCGTGCCGCGTGGCTTCAACCTGCGTGGCTTGAAGATCGTGCTGGACTGCGCGCATGGCGCGACCTACCACATCGCCCCGATGCTGTTCCGCGAGCTCGGTGCGGAGGTCGTGGTGATCGGTGCGACGCCCGATGGCCTGAACATCAACGATGGGGTCGGCTCGACCCATATCGACAATCTCGCCGCCAAGGTGCGCGAGACCGGCGCCGACCTGGGCATCGCGTTCGATGGCGACGGTGACCGCGTGCTGATGGCCGACGATCGCGGCAACCCGGTCGACGGCGATGACCTGCTGTATGTGCTGGCGCGCGCCTGGCAGGCCAGCGGCCGGCTCAAGGGCACGGTGGTCGGCACGCTGATGACCAACTATGGCCTGGAGCAGGCGCTCGCCGCGCTGGGGATTCCGTTCGTGCGGGTCAAGGTGGGCGATCGTTATGTCCACCAGGCGCTGGTGGAGGGCGGTGGCGTGCTCGGCGGCGAGACCTCGGGGCACATGTTGTGCCTGGATCGCGCCACCACTGGCGATGGCATCGTCAGCGCGCTGCAGGTGCTTGAGGCGCTGCGGCGTGGTGGCGAAAGCCTGCGCCAGGCGCTGGCGGGCCTGCGCAAGGTGCCGCAGAAGACCGTCAACGTGAAGCTGGGCGGTGGCAGCGCGAAGAACACGGTAAGCGCGGCGTCGGTGCAGCAGGCGCTGCTGCAGGCACAGGCAGCGGTCAGTGGGCGCGGTCGCGCGTTCCTGCGTCCTTCCGGTACCGAGCCGGTGGTGCGGGTCACGGTGGAAGCCGATGACGCGACGCTGATGCAGGACACCCTGGACGCACTCGCCGCGGCGGTGCGCGCGGCGGTCTGAGTCGGTTGCGCCCGTGAGGGAAGAAAACGCCGGCGGATGCCGGCGTTTTTCTTTTGGGGGAGAGGGTGATCGCCGGTGCCGGGCGCGGACCGTTTCGAATCGTCCAATGGCTGCCCCTGGCGGGGTGGCGGAGAATCCGGGGAATGCACGAGGGACGCCGCGCGAGTGGGGTCGCCCGGCATTGACGTGATGGCACTTCGCGCCATGCACGGTTTCTCATCCACGGAGGGTATTGGCCATGAGTCGCTTTCGATCCACGCGCAATCACAACGCCGAGCTGGAGCCGGTCGAGTTTCCCGAGGACGCACCCCCCCATTTCCCGATCACGCAGTGGGTCAACTCCACGGTCTGGGGCGAACCGGTGCCGGTCTACACCCCGCTGCTGGGGGAGCAGGCGCGCGCCGCGCTGGACAAGGCGGAGGCCGTCGCCGCGGCACGCCGCCGTCCGCGCGCGGGGCGGCAGCCGCGTCAGTGCACGCTGACGTCCGGCTACAGCACGTCCGAGCAGCACGGCGTGCCCAGGCTCCGCCTGGAGGGCAAATGGATGGAGGCGCTGGGCTTCACCGTGGGCGGTCGTGCCGACATCAGCGTGCAGGACGGCGCGCTGGTCATCGTGCCCGTGCGTCGGCCAGCGCCGGCGCCGCGTCCATCGCGGCATGGCCGCGCCGGGTAGTCTCCGCGCGCGCGTTCATGCAGCGGGGGGCATGCCGATGGAGCGGGCAGGGCGATCTGTCACAATGGATACCTTCGGTGGCGCGGGCCGCCTCAACAGACAGAATCGCAGGACACGCCGTGAGCCAGATCCCCACCCTCGACATCACCCGCTTCGATACCGACCGCGACGCCTTCGTCGCCGAGCTGGGCGCCGCTTATCGCGAATGGGGCTTCGCCGGCATCCGCAACCACGGCATCCCGCAAGCGGAGATCGACGCCGCCTATGACGTGTTCAAGGCCTTCTTCGCCCTGCCGGAGGAGGTCAAGCGCCAGTACCTGGTGCCGGGCAGCGGTGGCGCCCGTGGCTATACCGCGTTCGGCGTGGAGACCGCCAAGGATTCCAAGCATTTCGACCTCAAGGAGTTCTGGCATATCGGGCGCGAGATCGCCGATGACTCTCCGTACCGCGATGCGATGCCGCCGAATCTGTGGCCGGGCGAGGTCGCCGGCTTCCACGAGCACGGCTACAACCTGTACCGCAAGCTCGACCAGCTCGGCGCGCGCGTGCTGTCGGCGCTGGCCCTGCATATCGGGCTGCCGGAAAACTACTTCGTCGACAAGACCGACTCGGGCAACTCGATCCTGCGGCCGATCCACTACCCGCCGATCACCGCGGACGACATTCCCAACGTGCGCGCCGGCGCGCATGAGGACATCAACCTGATCACCCTGCTGGTCGGCGCCAGCGCCGCCGGCCTGGAAGTGAAGTCCAAGCAGGGCGAGTGGGTGCCGTTCACCTCCTCGGCCGACACCATCGTGGTCAACATCGGCGACATGCTGCAGCGCCTGACCAACCACGTGTACCCGTCGACCACGCATCGCGTGGTCAACCCGCCGGGCGACCTGGCGCGGCAGCCGCGCTACTCGGTGCCGTTCTTCCTGCACCCGAATCCGGATTTCCTGATCGACGTGCTGCCCTCGACCATTACCGCCGACAACCCGAGCCGCTACCCGCAGCCGATCACCGCCCAGGGTTACCTGGAAGAGCGGCTGCGCGAGATCAAGCTCAAGTAAGGTAGGGCGGGTGACCGCCTGTCGATGCCGGGGCCGGTCCAGCGACCGGCCCTTTTTTGTCGCCTGCCGTTGCCGGCGGTGTCCCGGACGGGGCCGGATTTGTCCTGGCGTTGTCCCGCGATAACGGTTCGGCATGGTGCGATGGATTATTCTTATACCCTTTTGCGAGGAGTGACGAAGCGATGGCAATGCGTCGCAAGATCGTGGCCGGCAACTGGAAGCTGCATGGCACCCGTCAATTCGCCACCGAACTGGTCGGCAAGGTATCGGCGGCGATGCCGCTGGACGGGGTGGACGTGGTCATCCTGCCGCCGCTGCCCTACCTGGGCGACCTGATCGAGGACTTCGAGGGCGGTCACCTGCACTTCGGCGCCCAGGACGTGAGCAGCAACGAGAAGGGCGCCTATACCGGCGAGGTCTCGGCCAGCATGCTGGTGGACGTGGGCGCCGACTACGGCCTGGTCGGGCATTCGGAGCGCCGCCAGTATCATTTCGAGAGCAGTGAGCTGGTGGCGCGCAAGTTCGCCGCGGCCCTGCACGCCGGCTTGCGGCCGATCCTGTGCGTGGGCGAGTCCCTGCAGGACCGCGAGGCCGGGCTGACCGAACAGGTCATCGCCAGCCAGCTGGCGCCCGTGCTGGCGCTGGTGGGGGTGGAGGGGTTCGCCAAGGCCGTGGTGTCCTACGAGCCGATCTGGGCCATCGGCACCGGGCGCAGTGCCAGCCCGGCCCAGGCCCAGGCCGTCCACGCCTTCATTCGTGGTCAAATCCGCGCCCTCGATGCTAGAATCGCCGATTCGCTGCCGATCCTGTATGGCGGCAGCGTCAAGCCCGATAACGCCGCGGAACTGTTCTCGCAGCCCGATGTCGATGGAGGGCTGGTCGGTGGCGCTTCGCTGGTCGCCGAGGAATTCCTGGCGATCGCCTGCGCGGCAGTCGGTTGCTGAACCTCAAAAGTCATTAGTCCGGGGACGGATTCGAAAATGCTGATGTTGATCCTCAATGTGATCTATGTGCTGATCGCGGTGGCGATGATCGCGCTGATCCTGATGCAGCGCGGCGCCGGTGCGGCGGCGGGTTCGGGCTTCGGTGCGGGCGCCTCGGGCACCGTGTTCGGCTCGCGCGGCGCTTCGAACTTCCTCTCCAAGTCCACCAAGTGGCTGGCCGTGGCGTTCTTCGCCATCAGCCTCTTCATGGCCTGGTATGCCAGCCATGGCAACCGTCCGACCGAGCAGGGCCTGGGCGTGATGTCGCAGGAAACCGCGCCGGCCGCGCCGGCGGGTGAAATGCCCCAGGCGCTGCCGCAGGCGCCGGCCTCCTCAACGGTGCCGGCCGCACCGGCCG
>DJAN01000258.1 GCA_002429615.1 Lysobacteraceae bacterium UBA6001 | reverse complement strand
GGCGTGTCCCGAAAGGGCCCCCATCGCCCAGTCCCCGAAGCCATGCAGCAAACAACGCCAGCCGATCCACATCAGGCGCCACAAGCCATCAGCCAGCAGGAACCCAACGCTTCAAAGCCGGCCGCAAGGCCATTAAAAAAAATCACCCCGCCTCAAACCCGTCCCGATCCCGCCGCCGCCGCGTAGTGCGCTGGAAAAACAGGCTGTTGGGAATCTGCAGCACGCTGCCTTCCTCGGCCTCCTGCAGCGTCGTGTAGATCAGGTTGATGTCGATCACCTTGCCCTTCAGCCCCGGCTTCTCCCCGTTCTCCAGCAGCTCGATATGGTCGTGCAGGCGGAAAGGCCGCGTGGTCACGATCAGGAACGTGCAGAAGATGTTCGACAACACGCTCCACGCCGCGAAGAACGCCACCGCGCCCACCGCCGCGAATCCCGTGAATGCCGTCCACAACACCGCCGGCGTCACCCCCAGCGTGTAAAGGATCGCCAGCAGGGCGGCGACGCTGATCAGCACGCTGCCAGTACGGCGCACGCCGATGTCGATCTCCGGCGGCAACGCGTACTTGCGATCCAACCGGCGCACCAGCCGGCGCAGGATCGCCCGCGCCAACAATGCCAGCGCCACGATCAGCACGATCGCCAACGCCATTTCCACCGCGCCGGCCAGGCGGCCTTCCAGACGCGGGAACAGGGTGCGGATCAGGGCGAAAGCGAACATGGCGGAGGCGAACGGCTCAGGGCCGATCATTCTAGTCCTTCGCGCGCGACAGCCGCTCGGCCATCTCCTCGCGCATCAGGTACTTCTGCACCTTGCCGGTGATCGTCATCGGGAATTCCTCCACGAACTCCACGTAGCGCGGCACCTTGTAATACGCGATGCGCTCGCGACAGTACGCACGGATCGCTTCCGCGTCGCGCGGCGCACCCTCGCGCGGACGGATCCATGCGCAGACTTCCTCGCCGAACTTCTCGTCCGGCACGCCGAATACCTGCACGTCGGCGATATCCGGATGGCCGTAGAGGAATTCCTCGATCTCGCGCGGATAGATGTTCTCGCCGCCACGGATCAGCATGTCCTTGAGCCGTCCGACAATCCGGCAGTAGCCGTCCCCATCCAGCGTGGCCAGGTCGCCGGTGTGCATCCAACCTTCCGCGTCCAGCGCCTCGGCCGTGCGCGCCGGGTCGTGCCAGTAGCCACGCATCACCGAATAACCGCGCGTCTGCAACTCGCCGGTCTCGCCACGCGGGACCACCCGGCCTTCCTCATCCACCAGGCGCACTTCCACATGCGGGTGCACCCGGCCCACCGAATCCACCCGGCGCGCCAGCGGATCGTCCGGCGTGGTCTGGAAACTCACCGGACTGGTCTCGGTCATGCCATAGGCGATCGTCACCGCCTCCATGTGCATGCGTGATACCACCTGCCGCATCACCTCCACCGGGCAGGGCGAGCCGGCCATGATGCCGGTGCGCAGCGTCGACAGATCGAACTGCGCGAAATGCGGATGCTCCAGCATCGCGATGAACATCGTCGGCACGCCATGCAGCGCCGTGCAGCGCTCCTGCTCGACCGTGCGCAACGTGGCCAAGGCATCGAAACCCTCGCCGGGCACCACCATGCAGCCGCCATGGGTCACGCAGGCGAGGTTGCCCAGCACCATGCCGAAGCAGTGGTAGAACGGCACCGGAATGCACAGGCGGTCCTCCGGCCCCAGGCGCATGTGCTCGCCGATGAAATAGCCGTTGTTGACGATGTTGTGGTGGCTCAGCGTGGCGCCCTTCGGCGAGCCCGTGGTGCCCGAGGTGAACTGGATGTTGATCGGGTCATTCGGATGCAGCGTGTCCTGCAGCGTGGTCACGTGCGCGAGCGCCTGCGGATCACGGCACAACGCCACGTCGTTGAAGCGCCACATGCCGGGCAGGGCGTCCTCGTCGCCGAGCAGGATCACATGCCGCAATGCCGGCAACGTGGCGCTGTGCAGTGCGCCGGGCGCGGCGTCGGCCAGCTCCGGCGCGAGCCGCGCCAGCGTGGCGACGTAGTCGGAGGTCTTGAACTGGCGCGCCATCACCAGCGCGCGGCAACCGGACAGATTGAGCGCGTATTCCAGCTCGTGGCTGCGATAGGCCGGATTGATGTTGACCAGGATCAGGCCGGCACGCGCGCTGGCGAACTGCAGCAGCACCCATTCGGCGCGGTTGAGCGACCAGATGCCGATGCGGTCGCCCGCTTCCAGGCCCAGGGCCAGCAGCCCCGCCGCCAGGCGCGTGACCGCTGCATCCAGGGTGGCGTAGTCGATCCGCACGCCCTGCGCCGGTACCACCAGCGCAGGCCGCGTGGGCCAGCGCCGGGCGATGCGGTGCAGCAGGCCACCGACGGTGTCGTCGAGCAGCGGCTGGTCGCGCGCGCCGATGACGTGGCTGGCGGAAGGATCGGCAATCGGCAGGGACATGGCGGGCGCGGGGCGGGGAGGGGCTGCACGACCATAGAACGCGCCGCCCGTCCTGCCAACTTGGCGCCGGCTCAGGTCTGCGCCGGCACGCGCGCCGTCGTGCGCAGCTGCTGCAGGGTCGCCTGCAGCTGCGCGCGCATCCATGCCGGCCACTCGTCGTCGCACAGCCGCCAGGCGGCCGCGGTGTCCGCGCGCAGGCACCACTGCCAGTGCGATGCCTGCGTGCGTACCTCCAGCACGCTGGCGGGCAGTGGCAGTTCGCAACCTTGGGGGCATACCAGCAACAGCACACCGAGCAGGGGCGGCACCATGGGTCGATCCTTCGAAGCAGGGACGTGGCGGGGGCACGTCGTCGCAGGCTTGGATGCGGACACCGCCGGGAAGGTTTAAAGCCGATCACCGCCACCTGCCTTTAAACCTTTCCGCGCCCTGGCACATCCAAACGCTATGCTCGACGCCACCGTGCCCACCTCGTCCGCCCTCGCCGCCATCGGCCCCGATGACGACCACCTCGCCCGCGCCGCCGCGGCCGGGGACCGGCAGGCCTATGAATCGATCTACCGCCGGCACGCGCCGCGGCTGTACGCGGTGGTCTGGCGCCTGTGCGGTGGCCAGGCCGCGCGCGCCGACGATGTACTGCAGGACACCTTCATCCGCGCCTGGCGCGCCTTACCGCAGTTCCGCTTCGAGAGCGCGCTGGCCACCTGGCTGCACCGGCTGGCGGTGAATACCGCGCTGATGGACCTGCGTGCGCGCCGCGCCGAAGGCGAGCCGGCCGACGAGGCGGTGCTGGCCGATCTGCCCGCGCGCGATGCCTGCCAGGCGCAGCGCATCGACCTGGAACGCGCGCTGGAGACGCTGCCACCGCGCGCGCGTGCCGTGCTGGTACTGCACGACATCGAAGGCTGGAAGCACCATGAGATCGCCGAAGCGCTGGACATGGCGGTCGGAAGCTCGAAAGCACAATTGCATCGCGCACGTGGGCTGCTCCGCGTGCGCATGGGAGAAGCCGCATGAACCACCCCTTCCAAGACCAGGACGACGCGCTGCAGGCCCGCCTGCGCGCCCTGCCGGACCAGCGCATGCCGCCGCCGGCGGTATGGGACGGCATCCGCGCGGCGATCGACGAAACCCCCGCGCCGGTGGCGCGGCCGGTGCTGACGATCGCCCCGGTCGCGCGCCTGCCGGTCAGCCGTCGCCGCTGGCAGCTGCCGGTG
>DJAN01000255.1 GCA_002429615.1 Lysobacteraceae bacterium UBA6001 | reverse complement strand
CGCCAACGGTCCCGAAAGGGCCCAGCCCCCGAAGGCCCGATGGATGCCGTGATCGGATGACAACAGCGACAGCGTGCGTGCGCTTTCGCGCGGGCTTTTCCTCGTCTGCTAGCAGGGGCGCCGCTCGGCGCGACGCGGCGCGGTGCACTTTGCGCGCGGCGCGACGCAACGCGGTGGACTTTGTAGGAGCGGCTTCAGCCGCGACCGTAGGCGTTGGCGGCCAGGAAATTCCCTGGCGTCGTTGGGTTTCCGGTCGCGGCTGAAGCCGCTCCTACAGGAAGAACAAGCAGGAAGGACGAGCAGGGAAAAAATCGGGGAAAAGGAAAAACAAACGCGGAAAACAAGGCCGAAGAACGAACGCCAAACAGCCAGCTCAACGCACCAGCACGTCGTACTGCCCACCACCACGCACGATGCGCAGCACCAGCCGCTGCGGCGGTCGGCTGAAATTTGCACGCCATCCCGCCAGGTCCGAGAAGTCGCCCGCCGAGGCGGCAATCACCACGTCGCCCCCCGCCAGCCCGTTCTGCGCCGCACGGCTGCCACGCTTGACCTCGCTGATCAGCACGCCGCTCACGCCGGACTGGCGCAGCGATTCGGGAAGATCGGTGAACGTGGCGCCGTCCAGGCGCGGATCCAGTGCGGCACCCCCGGTGGCGCGCGCCTGCTCCTTCAACACCGCGCGCAGCTGCAGCGATTTGCCGTCGCGACGCACGTCCAGCGTCACCGTGCTGCCCACCGGCTGCAGCCCTTCGTAGTTGTGCAGGGCTTCGGCGCTGTCCACCCGCTCGCCGTTGGCGCCGACCACCACGTCACCCGGCTGCACCCCGGCCGCCGCCGCCGCCGAGCCGGGCAGCACGCGCGCTACCAGCGCGCCACGTGCGTTCTCCAGCCCCAGGCCCTGCGCCATCTGCGCCGACAGGTTCTGCGTCTCCAGGCCAAGCGTGCCGCGGATCACCACGCCGTTGTTCTTCAACAGCTGCTCGACCACGCCGCGCGCCAGGTTGGACGGAATCGCCAGGCCCAGGCCGATGTTGCCGGCCATGCTGCCCTGCGGATTGAAACTGGCGGTGTTGATGCCGACCAGCCGGCCCTGCAGGTCCACCAGCGCACCACCGGAATTGCCCGGGTTGATCGAGGCGTCGGTCTGGATGAAGTTCTGGTAGCCCAGCCCGCGGATGCCGCTGCGGCCCACCGCCGAGACGATGCCCGAGGTCACCGTCTGGGTGAAGCCGAACGGGTTGCCGATCGCCACCACGAAGTCGCCCACGCGCAGCTGCGTGCTGTCGGCGAGCTGGATGGCGGTGAGCTTGTCGGCCGGGATGCGGATCAGCGCGATGTCGGTGTCGGCATCCGAGCCGAGGAACTCCGCCTTGACCGTGCGTCCATCCGCCAGCGTCACCTGCACGTCGTCGGCGTTCTCGATGACATGGTGGTTGGTGAGGACATAGCCCTTGGTGGCGTCGATGATCACGCCGGAGCCGAGCGATTCGTTGATGCGCTCCTGCGGGATGTCCGGGAACAGGCGGCGGAAGAACGGGTCGTTGAAGAAGGGGTTGCGCACGCGCACCACCTGCTTGGTGTTGACGCTGACCACCGCCGGCATCACCTGCTGCAGCATCGGTGCCAGGCTCGGTACCGGCTGCCCGCCGACCGATGCCGGCAGGGCGGCGGTGGCCGGCACCAGGCTGGCCACCGGTGCCGGCGCGACCGGCGCGGCCTCGGCGCGGTTGTCCAGCCAGTCGTGCAGGCCAGTGGCGGCGAAACCCCCGAAGGCGGCGGCCAGGGACAGGGTCAACAGCGTGGGCAGCGGGCGCATGGGTCGGTCGTTTTCCGGGGAACGCGGAGCAGGAGGGACAGGCGGGCAGGATCGCCCGGCGCTGCAAGCTGAACAAGCGTGCAGGCGACGTTTTTAATGGTGGGTGAAAGCGCGCCGCCGCCGCTCACGGCGCGGTTTGACAGTGCCGGCCGCCGGCGCTAGTTTTCGCCGCAAATCCCCAGATGTTGTGGCGGCCGACCGGCCAGGCCCTACATCCGGGTCTCTTCTCCCGGGGTCGCGCGGCATGACGCAGCACGCAGGCAAGGGCAGGGCAGGTGACCGGCGACCGTCGTCGCGGCACGCCCGCCGACCGTCTCCGCGGGTTTCCTCTGTTTTTCCCATCCGGCGGCCGTCGCGGCCGGCCGCGCCGAGGCGTGCCCGCTTGCGGGCGCGCGCGGTTCCACGCCGCGTTCATCTGTAAATGCTTACATCGACGCGTAGACAACACGCCCGAAGGAGGGCTCATGAGCAACGGTAATGGTGCATCGGCGACGGTTTCCCAGGTCGCTGGAAACGTGAAAGAGTCGGCCGTCCACCTGGGCGAAAGCATCGCCCATACCGCCAGCGAGGCCGTGGCCAGCGTCGAGAAGATGGCCAAGAGCGCACGCAAGCAGGTCACCCAGGGGGTGAAGAAGGCACGCAAGGCGGTGGCCAAGAAGACCGCCAAGGCGGGCAAGGCGGTGAGCAAGCGCATCGCCTCGGCGCGCAAGAAGCTGGAAGCCGCCAGCGCCAGCGCCAAGGCCGAAGCGGCCGCGCTGCGCCGCAAGACCGGTAAGAAGGCGACCAAGAAGACCGCCAAGAAGGCCGTGGCCAAGAAGTCGGCGGCGACCAAGAAGGTGGCCAAGAAGAGCGCGGTGAAGAAGGCCGCCACGCGCAAGCCGGTAGTGAAGAAGGCAGCGGCGAAGAAGGCGGTCGCCAAGAAGACCGTGGCGAAGAAGGCCACCGCCAAGAAGGCGATGACCAGGAAGACCGTCGCCAAGAAGGCACCGGCCAAGAAAACCGCGATGAAGAAAACCGCCAAGAAGACCACCGCCCGCAAGGCGGCGAAGAAGGCGGCCTGAGTCCTAAAAAGGAAAGGGCGGGGAATCCCCGCCCTTTCCGCTTTTTTACAGATGACGCCGGCGATCAGTCGCCCAGCGTCAGCAGCGAGGCGTTGCCACCGGCGGCGGTGGTGTTCACCGTCACCACCTTCTCGGTGGCGAAGCGCAGCAGGTAGTGCGGGCCACCCGCCTTCGGACCGGTGCCCGACAGGCCCTGGCCACCGAACGGCTGCACGCCGACCACCGCGCCGATCTGGTTGCGGTTGACGTACACGTTGCCGACATTGACGCGCGAGGCGATGCGGTCGACGGTCTCGTCGATGCGCGAATGCACGCCCAGGGTCAGGCCGTAACCGGTGGCGTTGATCTGGTCGATCACCGCGTCGAGCTGGTCGGCCTTCCAGCGGATCACGTGCAGGATCGGGCCGA
The DNA here is from genome assembly GCA_002429615.1 of Lysobacteraceae bacterium UBA6001. Classification (GTDB taxonomy): domain Bacteria; phylum Pseudomonadota; class Gammaproteobacteria; order Xanthomonadales; family Xanthomonadaceae; genus Stenotrophomonas_A. Next base: position 8,527 of record DJAN01000255.1, on the reverse strand, counting down.
ACACTTCGCGCTGCAGCTGGTCCAGCGACTTCAGCTCATAGGCGCGCGGCGCGAAGAACGTGCCGTGCGCGGCAGCCGCATCCACCGGCGCGGTGGCAATCGCGCGGGCTTCGGCATCCATGCGCTGCGCATGCTTTTCCAGGATGTCCAGCGCGTCGGCGTCGATCACCGGGCCGACGTCGGTGGACAGCAGCGCCGGGTCGCCGATCTTCAGTTCGGCCATCGCGCCGCCCAGCATGGTCATCACCTTGTCGGCGATGTCGTCCTGCACGAACAGCACGCGCGCGGCCGAGCAGCGCTGGCCGGCGGAGATGAAGGCGCTGGCAATGGCGTCCTTGACCACCGCCTCAGGAAGCGAGGAGGAGTCGGCGATGAAGGCGTTCTGGCCGCCGGTCTCGGCGATCAGCACGCCAATGGCGGCGTCGCGCGCGGCCATGGTGCGGTTGATCAGGCGCGCGGTCTCGGTGGAGCCGGTGAAGGCCACGCCGGCCACGCGCGCATCCTTCGTTAGCGCCGCGCCGACGGTGGCGCCGTCGCCCGGCAGGAACTGCAGCACCGCTTCCGGCACGCCGGCTTCGTGCAGCAGCTTCACCGCGTAGTAGCCGATCAGGTTGGTCTGCTCGGCCGGCTTGGCGATGACGCTGTTGCCGGCGGCCAGCGCCGCGGTGACCTGGCCGAGGAAGATCGCCAGCGGGAAATTCCACGGGCTGATGCACACGAACACGCCGCGGCCATGCAGCTGCAGCTCGTTGGATTCACCGGTCGGCCCCGGCAGGCGCTCGGGCGCGCCGAACTGCGCGCGCGCCTGGCCGGCGTAGTAGCGCAGGAAATCCACCGCCTCGCGCACTTCGGCCACGGCGTCGGGGAGGGTCTTGCCGGCTTCCTTGACGCACAGCGCCATGAACTCGGGCATGCGCGCTTCCAGCAGGTCGGCGGCGTGTTCGAGGATGGTGGCGCGGCTGGCGGCCGGGGTGCGGTTCCAGCCCGGCATCGCGGCCACGGCATTGGCCAGCGCCTTGTCGACCACGGCGGCGTCGGCCGGCTGCCACTGGCCGACGACCTGGCGGCGGTCGGCCGGCGAGGTCACGTCGATGGCGGTGCTGGAGACCACCGCGCCCGGCACCAGCGGACCGGCCTTCCAGGGCTTCACGGCGGCGTTGAGCTGCTCTGCGAGCTGGCGCAGGTCCTGGTCGTTGGCGAGGTTGGCGCCCATGGAGTTCTTCCTGTTCTGGTTCTGGCTGCGCAGCAGGTCGGCCGGCAGCGGGATCTTCGGATGCGGGATGGAGGCGAACGAGGACACGGCTTCGACCGGGTCGCGGATCAGGTCCTCGATGGCCACCTTCTCGTCGGTGATGCGGTTGACGAAGCTGGAGTTGGCGCCGTTCTCGAGCAGGCGGCGCACCAGGTACGGCAGCAGGTCCTCGTGCGAGCCGACCGGCGCGTACACGCGGCAGGGCAGGCCGAGGCGGTCGGCCGGCACCACTTCGGCGTACAGGTCATCGCCCATGCCGTGCAGCTTCTGATGCTCGTAGATGCGGCCCTGCGCGATGGTGCGGATCGCGGCGATGGTGTGCGCGTTGTGGGTGGCGAACATCGGGTAGATCGCGTCGATGTGGCCGAACAGGCGCTTGGCGCAGGCCAGGTAGGACACGTCGGTGTTCTGCTTGCGGGTGAACACCGGGTAGCCGGCCAGGCCGTCGAGCTGGGCGCGCTTGACCTCCGCGTCCCAGTACGCGCCCTTGACCAGGCGCACCTGCATGCGGCGACCGCTGCGGCGGGCCAGGTCGGCGAGGTAGTCGATCGTGTACGGCGTGCGCTTCTGGTACGCCTGCACGACCACGCCAAAGCCATTCCAGCCGGCCAGCGAGGCATCGCCGAACACGCGCTCGATGATGTCCAGCGACAGCTCCAGGCGGTCGGCTTCTTCCGCATCGACGGTGCAGCCGATGCCGTAGGACTTGGCCAGCTGCGCCAGTTCCAGCACGCCGGGCACCAGGTCGGTGAGCACGCGCTCGCGCTTGGCATGCTCGTACCGCGGATACAGCGCCGAGAGCTTGATCGAGATGCCCGGGGCCTGGGTCACGTCGCCGTCGGCCTTGCCGCCGCGGCGCACGTGGTCGCCGCCGATGGCGTGGATCGCGCGGCGGTAGTCCTCCAGGTAACGCAGGGCGTCCTTCATCGTCAGCGCGCCTTCGCCGAGCATGTCGAACGAATAGCGGTAGCTGGCGTTGTCACCCTTGTGCGAGCGCGAGAGCGCCTCGTCGATGGTGCGGCCCATGACGAACTGGTGGCCCATGATCTTCATCGCCTGGCGCACGGCCAGGCGGATCACCGGCTCGCCGACGCGCGCGACCAGGCGCTTGAACGCGCCCGGCGCATCGGCGCGGGTGAGGTCGTTGATCTGCACGATGCGGCCGGTGAGCATCAGGCCCCAGGTCGAGGCGTTGACCAGCACCGAGTCGCTGCCGCCCAGGTGCTTCTCCCAGTCGGCGTCGCCGAGCTTGTCGCGGATCAGCTTGTCGGCGGTTTCCTGGTCCGGGATGCGCAGCAGCGCTTCGGCCACGCACATCAGCAGCACGCCTTCCTCGCTGCCCAGGTCGTACTGGCGCATGAAGGCTTCGATCGCGCCCTGGTCGTGGGCACGCACGCGCACCCGGCTGACCAGGTCGGCGGCCAGCGCCTGCACCTTGGCCTGCTCGGCGGCCGGCAGGCGCGCCTGCTCCAGCAGTTCGCGCACGTGTTCGGTCTCGTCCCTGAGCCAGGCGGCGGTGACCGCGGCGCGCAGCGCCGGGGGCGGGGCCGGCAGCTCGGGGGAGAGCAGCGGCGGGGGAAGCGGATGGCCGCCGGGGGCGGCGTCGGGCAGTGCGCTCATGCGGATGGGATGACGAGGGGAAACAGGCCGACATTCTAGGAGCCGGCCCGCTACCGGCACTTGAAGGGAAACGACGCCCCGGCCGCCATTTTCTGCATGTCCGGCGGACGCCGCCGGACCCGCGTCGCCGAGCGAAATGATTGATTTGGCGGGGCTTTCTGGTTGCAGTGCAGCATCGAAGATCGGGCCGGAATGCTTGCCGGGCTCGCTCGGGCAGGGCTACCATCGAGCCGTTCTCCGCGGCTTGGAGCACGGCTGCGACATGATCGAAGTGTTGCCATCCAGCGCCGATGGTCCGGCCATGCAGCTTCGCCTGCGGCCGCCGCGGGCGATGACGGCGCGGCAATTCATCAAGTTGTATGCGGTGCTGGTGGGGCTGATGTGGCTGGCAGCCGGATTGGGGTGGTGGGCCGGCAATGTGTTCGCCCCCTTGTTTGCCGTGCTGTATGGCGTATTGGTGGCAGTGGCGCTGCGCTGTTCCTGGCGTAGCGGCGAACGCGAAGAAGCGATCCGGGTGGGGCCGGCCGCAGTCCAGGTCTTCCCTTCTCCGGGTTCGCCGCCCGCGTTCCAGGCGCATCCGCATTGGGTGCGGCTCCGGATAGGCAGCGACGACAGGGTATGGCTGGCGAGCAGTGGCCGGCAGGTCGAGGTGGGCAGCTTCCTCGGACCGGCCGAACGACTGCAGCTGGCGGAAAAACTGCAAGGCTTGCTCGCGGCCAACGACGGCCGTCACCGATGACGCCCACCCGATGGGCAAGGGTCTAGGCAATGAAGCAAAGCAACAGTGGTCGCTTTACCGCGTGGTACCGGGGAATGATGGCGATGGCGGCGCTGCTGGCGACACCGCTGGCGTGGGCGCAGTCGGCCGACCCGAAGGAATGGCAGCTCAACATGGGGCGCGGCGTCACCCATACCGCACGCATGGCCTACGAGGCGCACATGGTGGCGCTGTGGGTCTGCGCGGTGATCGGCGTGATCGTGTTCGGCGCGATGGGCTATGCGATCTTCGCCTTCCGCAAGTCCAAGGGCGCGGTCGCGGCGCAGTTCAGCCACAACACCAAGGCCGAGATCCTGTGGACGGTGATCCCGGTCATCATCCTGATCGTGATGGCATGGCCGGCCACGGCCAAGCTGATCGCCATGTACGACTTCCGCGATTCGGAAATGACGGTGAAGGTCACCGGCTACCAGTGGATGTGGAAGTACGAGTACCTGGGCGAGAACGTGAGCTTCACCTCGCGCCTGGACCGTGGCTCGGACAGCATGCGCCAGAGCGGCCAGGTGCCGACGGTGGCCAGCAACCCGCATTACCTGCTCGATGTCGACAACCGCCTGGTGCTGCCGGTCGACACCAAGATCCGCTTCGTCATCACCTCCGATGACGTGATCCATGCGTGGTGGGTGCCGGCGCTGGGCTGGAAACAGGACGCGGTGCCGGGCTTCATCAACGAGGCCTGGACCAACATCGAGAAGCCCGGGGTCTACCGCGGCCAGTGCGCCGAGTTGTGCGGCAAGGACCACGGCTTCATGCCGATCGTGGTCGAGGCGCTGCCCAAGGAAGAGTTCAAGCGCTGGCTGGCTTCACGCAAGCCCAAGCCGGCCGAGCCGGCTCCGGCCGAAGCGCCCGCCGCGCCCGCACCCGAGGCACAGCCCGCCACCCCGCCGCAGCCTGCCGCCGGCTGAGCCGCAACCCCGCTCCGATTCGCAGAGGTAGTCCATCGTCATGGCGTATTCCGCAGTCGATTCCCACGGACACCACCAGCAGAGCTTCGTCGAGCGCTGGTTCTTCTCCACCAATCACAAGGACATCGGCACCCTCTACCTGGGGTTCTCCTTCATCATGTTCATCGTCGGCGCGTTGATGAGCGTGATCATCCGTGCCGAGCTGATGCAGCCGGGCCTGCAGTACGTCAAGCCCGAGTTCTTCAACCAGATGACCACCGTGCACGCGCTGGTGATGATCTTCGGTGGCGTGATGCCGGCCTTCGTCGGCCTGGCGAACTGGATGATCCCGCTGCAGATCGGCGCGCCGGACATGGCGCTGCCGCGCATGAACAACTGGTCGTTCTGGCTGCTGCCGGTGGCCTTCACCATGCTGCTGGTCACCCTGTTCCTGCCTGGCGGCGCACCGGCCGGCGGCTGGACGATGTATCCGCCGCTGATGCTGCAGGGCGGCTACAACGTGGCCTTCGCGGTGTTCGCCATCCACGTCGCCGGCATCAGTTCGATCATGGGCGCGATCAACATCATCGCCACCGTGCTCAACATGCGCGCGCCGGGCATCGACCTGCTGAAGATGCCGATCTTCTGCTGGGCCTGGCTGATCACCGCGTTCCTGCTGATCGCGGTGATGCCGGTGCTGGCCGGCGCGGTGACCATGCTGCTCACCGACAAGTTCTTCGGCACCTCGTTCTTCAATGCCGCCGGTGGCGGTGACCCGGTGATGTTCCAGCACATCTTCTGGTTCTTCGGGCATCCCGAGGTCTACATCATGATCCTGCCCGCGTTCGGCGTGGTCAGCGAGATCATCCCGACCTTCAGCCGCAAGCCGCTGTTCGGCTACCAGGCCATGGTGTACGCGATCGCCGCGATCGCCTTCCTCAGCTTCATCGTCTGGGCCCACCACATGTTCACCGTGGGCATGCCGCTGGGCGGCGAGATCTACTTCATGTTCGCCACCATGCTGATCTCGATCCCGACCGGCGTGAAGGTGTTCAACTGGGTCAGCACGATGTGGAAGGGGTCGCTGACCTTCGAGGCGCCGATGCTGTGGGCGATCGCCTTCGTCATCCTGTTCACCATCGGCGGCTTCTCCGGCCTGATGCTGGCGATCGTGCCGGCCGACTTCCAGTACCACGACACCTACTTCGTGGTGGCGCACTTCCACTACGTGCTGGTGACCGGCGCGGTGTTCGCGCTGATCGCCGCGGTGTACTACTGGTGGCCGAAGTGGACCGGGCGCATGTACAGCGAAGGCTGGGCGAAGTTCCATTTCTGGTGGACGATGATCTTCGTCAACGTGCTGTTCTTCCCGCAGCACTTCCTCGGCCTGGCCGGCATGCCGCGCCGCATCCCCGACTACAACGTGGTGTTCGCCGACTGGAACCTGGTCAGCTCGATCGGCGCCTTCGGCATGTTCCTCACCCCGTTCCTGATGGCCGGCATCCTGCTGGCGTCGCTGCGCAACGGTGCCAAGGCCGCTGACCGCGCCTGGGAAGGCGCGCGTGGCCTGGAGTGGACGGTGCCTTCGCCGGCGCCGGCGCACACCTTCACCCTGCCGCCGGTGATCAAGCCGGGAGATCTCGCCCATGACGACATCAGCCACTGATCCGGTCATGGCCGATCTGGCCGCGCGCCGTCGCCGCGCGCGCCGCACCGCCGCGGTGGTGGCGGTGGTGGCCGTGCTGGTCTATGCCGGTTTCATCCTGACCGGGGTGCTCGGGCGGTGAACGCCCCGCTGCCGCCGCCCAACACGCATGCCGGCCTGTTCAAGCTGGTCGGGGTGGTGCTGGCGGCGTTCGTGCTGACCTTCTCGCTGGTGCCGCTGTACCGCATCGCCTGCGAGAAGGTGTTCGGCATCCGCGTTGAACGCGGCCCTGGTAGTGGCCGCCTGGCGGTCGCCACGGCGGCCGGCGAACGCCGCGTGCGGGTGGAGTTCGACGGCAGCGTCAATTCGCGCCTGCCGTGGGCGTTCCATCCCGAGCAAGAATCGATGGAAGTGGTGCCCGGCCAGCTCAACGAGGCGCTGTACTTCGCCCGCAACGAAAGCGACCACGCGGTGGTCGGCAGCGCGGTGCCCTCGGTGGCGCCGGCGCGCGCGTCGGGCTATTTCAGCAAGACCGAATGCTTCTGCTTCACCGCCCAGACCCTGCAGGCCGGCGAACAGCGCGACATGCCGTTGCGCTTCATCGTCGACCCCAACCTGCCGGCCGACGTACATACGATCACGCTGTCGTACACCTTCTACAGGAACGACGCGCTGACCTCCGAGCTGTCGAAGGGCGTGCCTGCCGGCGCGCCCAAGGCCGCGCCCTGAGTCCATCGAAACCCGATCCCGGAAACGACGCCATGGCCGAACACAGTCCCGATGCCAATGCCTATTTCGTGCCGAGCCACAGCCGCTGGCCGTTCATCGGCTCGATCGCGATGCTGGTCACGATGGTGGGCGTGGCGTCCTGGCTCAACGATGCAGGCTGGGGCCGCTGGACCTTCTTCGTCGGCGTGGCGATGCTGGTGGCGACCTTGTTCATGTGGTTCGGCGATGTCATCCGCGAATCCAACGGCGGGCGCTACAACCACCAGGTCGGCGTGTCGTTCCGGATGGGGATGGTGTGGTTCATCTTCTCCGAGGTGATGTTCTTCGGCGCCTTCTTCGGTGCGCTGTTCTACACCCGCATGTTCGGCCTGCACTGGCTGGGTGGCTACGGCGACGGGGTGATGACCAACGAGCTGCTGTGGAACGGCTATTCCCCCGCCTGGCCGACCAACGGCCCCGGCGCGGTGGGCGGGCATTTCCAGACCATCCCGGCCTGGGGCCTGCCGCTGATCAACACCCTGATCCTGCTCAGCTCCGGCGTGACCCTCACCATCGCCCACCATGCGCTCAAGGCCGGCCACCGCAGCCAGCTGCTGCTGTGGCAGGGTGTCACCGTGCTGCTGGGCTGCACCTTCCTGTATTTCCAGGCGGAGGAGTACATCCACGCCTACCACGCGCTCAACCTGACGCTGGGCTCGGGCATCTACGGGTCGACGTTCTTCATGCTCACCGGCTTCCACGGCATGCACGTGGCGCTGGGCACGATCATGTTGATCGTGATGTGGCTGCGCGCCGCGCGCGGCCACTTCACCCGCGACCATCATTTCGCCTTCGAAGCGGCCGCGTGGTACTGGCACTTCGTCGACGTGGTGTGGCTGGCGCTGTTCCTGTTTGTCTACGTGCTGTAAGCGCGCGCGGCCTACAGGCCGTGCGGTTTGATCCAGCCGGTCCAGATGCCGAGGATCACCAGCAGGATCAGCGCCACCGACAACCCGATGCGGCGGGTGAGCGCGTTGACCGTGCGCTTGCTGTCCTCGCGGTCGGTCAACAGGTAGTAGAGCCCCGCGCCGAGTTGCCAGACGATGATCAGCAGGAACGCGACAATCAGCAGGGTCTTGAGCGAATCGTTCACGACGGTCCCGGGAGCCGGTAGGGAAGCCGCATTGCACTCTTTTTGCCGGCCGCTGTCATGACGCGCCACCACACGGCGCTGGGGGGCTGGGCGCTGGCCTTCGCGGTCGCCGCGGTGTTCGCGCTGCTCGGGCGCTGGCAGCTGCAACGCATGCACGAGAAGCAGGCCCTGCTGCAGCAGGCCAGCCAGGTGCGCGCGCAGCCGCGCACGCTGGACGAGGCGCTGGGGCGGGCGCAGACGCTGCAATGGGTGCACGGCGTGGTGGCGCTGCAGCCGCAGCAGATCCTGCTCGACAACCAGATGCGCGACGGCCGTGCCGGCGTGCGCGTCTACCAGCCGGCGCGCAGCGAAGGCGGGCGCTGGCTGCTGGTGGAGCTGGGCTGGTGGCCGCTGCCGCCAGACCGCCAGCTGCCCGTGCTGACCCCGCTCAGCGGCCGCCAACCGGTGCGCGGCCTGCTCGCGCCGCCGCCCTCGGCGGGCCTGCGAC
>DJAN01000169.1:3467-4151 GCA_002429615.1 Lysobacteraceae bacterium UBA6001 | reverse complement strand
CCGTGGTCGCGGGCACCACGACGGGCGTCGGCGCACGCGTCGGCGTCGCATCGGCGACCGGGCGCGGTGCCGGCGTTTCATTCAGCGGCGTCGGCTGGCGGAGCGTGGCGGCATCCGGGTTCGGGGCGGTGGTCGGAGCAGCCGTGGTGGCCGCTGCCGGTGGCACCGGCTTGCCTTCCAGTGCGGCGCGCGCGCGCGCGGCTTCCTCGGCACGCGCGCTGGCTGCCAGCTCGGCATCGGACATCTGCACTTCCTTGCCCGGCAGCAGGGTGTAGAAGTCGTACTGCGTCTGCGCGGCCGGGTCGGCCTTGTCGCCCGGCTTGGCGCCCGCCGGCTTCGGCAGTTCGGCCGGGCTGTCGACATCGGCATCGGCGACCGGCGCCGGCTGCGCGTCCGGATTCGGATGCGGGCCGACACGCAGGAAGCCGTCGCCGTCCTTCTTGAACAGCCCAGGGGCGGCCAGGAACACCACCGCGGCAATCGCCGCGCCGGCCACCAGCCAGACCCAACCCGGGGTGCCGTTGCTGCTGTTGCGCTTGGCCTGGCTCTTACCGCGTCGTGCTGCCATCTACCGCTTCTCCGTTGGACTGCCGTGAACCTTGCGGTTCCTTACATTTTTTCCGGGGCACCGACGCCAAGCAGCTCCAGGCCGTTGGCCAGAACCTGCCGCGCCGCCTGCGCCAG
>DJAN01000169.1:544-3281 GCA_002429615.1 Lysobacteraceae bacterium UBA6001 | reverse complement strand
CTGCCGCGCCGCCTGCGCCAGCGCCAGCTTGGCGTCGCGCTCTGCGGCATCGTCCACCAGCACCGGCGTTCCGTGATACCACGTGTGGAAGGCGTGCGCCAATTCACGCAGGTACTGCGCGACCTGGTGCGGCTCCAACGCCTCGCCGGCGACTTCCACCACTTCCGGGAAGCGGGAGATTTCGATCATCAGCCACAGCGAGGTCTCGTCCGTCAGCAGGCCGAGACCGGCGCTGCCCTTGCCGAGATCGTGCGCCAGGCCCTTCTCCTGCGCCTGACGCAGCAGGCTGCACACGCGGGCATGCGCATACTGCACGTAGAACACCGGGTTGTCATTGCTCTGCTGGCGCGCGAGATCGATGTCGAAGGTCAGCTGGGAATCGGGCTTGCGCGCGATCAGGAACCAGCGCGTCGCGTCGCGGCCCACTTCATCGATCAGGTCGCGCAACGTCAGGTAGCTGCCGGCGCGCTTGGACAGCTTCACTTCCTCGCCGCCACGCATCACCGTCACCATCTGGTGCAGCACGTATTCCGGCCAGCCCTTGGGAATGCCGAGGTCCATGGCCTGCAGGCCGGCGCGCACGCGCGCCAGCGAACCGTGGTGGTCGGCGCCCAGCTCGGTGATCGCGCGTTCATAGCCGCGCTGCCACTTGGTCAGGTGGTAGGCGACGTCCGGCACGAAGTAGGTATAGGTGCCGTCGGACTTGCGCATCACGCGGTCCTTGTCGTCGCCGAAGTCGGTGGACTTCAGCCACAGCGCGCCGCCTTCCTCGTAGGTATGGCCGGAAGCGACCAGCTTCTGCACCGCCTCCTCGACCTTGCCGTCGCGGTACAGCGAGCTTTCCAGGAAGTAGATGTCGAAGTCGACGCCGAACGCGGCCAGGTCGTGGTTCTGCTCGTTGCGCAGGTAGGCCACGGCAAAGCGGCGGATCGCATCGAAATCCTGCGGATCCTTGCCGCCGGTGACCAGGTGGCCTTCCAGATCGACCGTTTCGCCGGCCAGGTAGGCCTTGGCGACGTCGCCGATGTAGTCGCCACGGTAGCCGTCTTCCGGCCAGCCTTCGCTGTCCGGGGTCAGGCCGAGCGCGCGCGCCTGCACCGAGCGGGCGAGGTTCTCGATCTGCACGCCGGCGTCGTTGTAGTAGAACTCGCGCTTCACGTTCCAGCCGTTGGCATCGAGCACGCGCGCCAGGCTGTCGCCGATGGCGGCGGCGCGGCCGTGGCCGACGTGCAGCGGGCCGGTCGGATTGGCCGACACATACTCGACACCGACGTTGTGGCCGTCGCCACTCAGGTTGCGCCCGTAATCGTGGCCCTGCTTGAGCACGCTGGCGGTTTCGCGCTGGTACGCGGTGGGTGCGAGGTGGAAATTGATGAAGCCCGGGCCGGCGATCTCCACCCGCGCGACGTCGTCGCTGGCAGGCAGTGCCTCCACCAGCGCCTGCGCCAGCGCGCGCGGATTGGAGCGCGCTGCTTTGGCCAGCAGCATCGCGGCGTTGGTGGCGAAGTCGCCATGCTCACGGGTCTTCGGGCGTTCGACCACGAAGTCCGGCGGCAGGGTGTCGGCAGGCAGGGTGCCGTTGGCGCGCAAGGCTTCGATGCCTTGACCAATCAGGGCGCGGAGTTGGGGTTTCACGGAGGATTCTGCTGGAGCGAGAAAGGCGGCGATTTTAACCGACCGGACGGTCACGGACGCGGGCGCCGTTCAGCTGCGCGGCGCCTGGCGGTGGCCGGCGCACCGCGCGGCTCAGACCCAGCCGCGGGCGGCCATCGAAATCGGGGTGCCGTCCCCGATCACCAGATGGTCGATCAGGCGGATGTCCAGCAGCCCCAGCGCGCTGTGCAGGCGCCGGGTGAGGCTGCGGTCGGCGGAGGACGGCTCCGGGTGGCCGGACGGGTGGTTATGGCCGACGATCACCGCGGCCGCGTTGTGGGCAAGCGCACGCCGCAGCACTTCACGGGGATGTACCTGGGCCTGGTTGATCGAGCCGCTGAAGAGTTCCTCGAAGGCCAGCGCGCGGTGGCGGGTGTCCAGGAAAAGGGCCGCGAACACCTCCTGCTTGCGGGGGCGAAGACGGGAGGTGAAATAGCGGCCGGCGGCATCGGCGTCCAGCATCTCGCTGCCCCGCTGGACCTCGGCCTCCAGGTGCCGGCGGCTGAGTTCCAGGGCGGCCGACAGCCTGCATGCGCGCGCCGGGCCCAGCCCGGGCAGGCGGACCAGATCGCCCGGCTCCCGGTCCAGCAGCCCGCGCAGCTGCCCGGCTGCGGCCAGCAGTTCGCGCGACGTCCCGATGGCGTCCTGCCCGCGCAGGCCGGAGCCGAGAAAGATCGCCAGCAGTTCGGCGTTCGACAGTTCGCTGGCCCCCTCGGAGAGGAGCTTTTCGCGCGGACGCTCGCCAACGGGCCAATGTTTTATGTGCATATGGCTAGGATGCATGGCGCCCGGGGCCCCCGATGTCGGAGCCGTAACGACCTTCGGTTAATCTAATTCTCCTTGTATGTGTAGGAATTTCCTTACGTGAGTGCGAATCCCGAACCCGGCCCGCTGCAGGGGCAACGTGTGCTGTTGTGCGTGGGTGGCGGCATCGCTGCCTACAAGTCGCTGGAGCTGGTGCGGCGCCTGCGTGACGCGGGCGCGGATGTGCAGGTCGCCATGACCGCCGGTGCGCAGCAGTTCGTGACGCCACTCAGTTTCCAGGCCCTGTCGGGCCAGCCGACCCGCACAGATCGGAAGAGCG
>DJAN01000169.1:0-329 GCA_002429615.1 Lysobacteraceae bacterium UBA6001 | reverse complement strand
GTCGGGCCAGCCGACCCGCACCACGCTGTGGGACAGCGCCGCCGAACAGGCCATGGGCCATATCGAGCTGGCACGCTGGGCCGACCGGGTCGTGGTCGCGCCGGCCACCGCGGACCTCATCGCCCACTTGGCCCACGGCTTGGCCGACGACCTGGTGACCACCCTGTGCCTGGCCACCACCGCCCCGATCACCGTGGCGCCGGCGATGAACCATCGCATGTGGCTGCATCCGGCCACGCAGGCCAACGTGGCCACGCTGGTTTCGCGCGGCGTGCGCGTGGTCGGCCCCGCCGACGGCCCGCTGGCCGAGGGCGAGTCCGGCCCCGGGC
>DJAN01000196.1 GCA_002429615.1 Lysobacteraceae bacterium UBA6001 | reverse complement strand
GCTCGATGGCGCCATCCATGGCGCCAACGGTCCCGAAACGGGCCTGCCCCCGAAGTACCCATGGATCGCCACAACCGGACGGATAAAGCGGCATCCGGTTGCCACGCTCTTTTTTCTTTTCTTTTTTGTAGGAGCGGCTTCAGCCGCGACGACTGGATGTCGGATGCCCCCGATCACTCCCCCGCCAAACGCCGCAACCTCGCCTGGATCCGCGCCAGATTCTCATCAATGCCCTGCCACGCGTCACGCTGTTCCGCCGGCAACGCTTCGCGCGCCTGCATCCGCAACGCGGGCCACCCCTCCTTCAAGCGCGCATTTCTTTCGTCCAACCTTGCGGTGAGCGCCTCACGCTCCGCTGCCTGCGGCAGCCCATAGCCCGGCACCCCCGCCAGCAAGGCCGCTGGCTGCGCCAGCACGCCGGCATCGACCAGCAGCTCGCGGACCTGGGCCCGGGCACCTTCGGCATCACGCTGCGACAGCCGATGCTTCAACCAGTCGCGTGCCAGCAGTTCCTGGCGCCGCTGCGCGGCCTGCTCCAGCAACAACAAGGCTGCGGTGGCGCGTAGATCGGCGCGCTCAATCCACGGCGCGCGCACCCGCGGCGGCAGGTCGAGCCAGCCACGCGCCGATTCCGCGGGCAATGGCAGGCTGGCACGAGCCACCCCGAACATGGTGTCGTAACGCGTCTGCGCCGAGGCGAAGTAGTAACCGCCGCGCTCGGCCGTGGCGCGGTCGGCCTGCGCACTGGCATCGGCCAGGCCGGTACGTTCCAGCGCGGCCAGCAGACCCTTGGGCGTGATGCCACGCCAGTGCAGCCGCGCGTCGATCCGCGGGTCCGCGTCGCGCAGCAGCTTCCAGGTCTCGACCGCGCAGTTGTTGCTGATGAAGGCGTAACGGCCGTCGTAGCGCCAGTGCAGCTGCGCGGCATGGCCGAGCACGGCGTCGATGCCCTGGCGATCCAGCGCCAGGGGAACGGAGGCCAGCCCCCGCAGTTCGACTTGCGTGTAGTCGTCGATCACCTGCTCCAGCGGCAGCACGAACAGGCGCGAGGGATAGCCGCCGGTCAGGCCCCGCCAGCTGGAAATCTGCACGTCGTCGACGAAGGCGCGGAACGAGAGGACACGATGCCAGGCCAGGTCGAGACGGCAGTCCGGGCCGGGCGCGCGACCGGGCGCGCAGATCACCAGTCGCAGCATGCTGTGGCCCCAGCGGCTCATCGCGGCGTCGTTGCCTTCGGCGTACAGGTAGTCGATGGCGTAGACGCGCGCCGGGTCCAGCGCCAACCAGCCGAGCTGGCCGTCGCCGCCCTCCCCCTGCAGTAGCGGCAACGCCGTGGTGCACGCGTTGCGCGCCAGCGGCGCCGGGCCCAGGCGCGCCTGCCACCATGCCGACAGCGCGGGCAAACGGCAGGCGTAGTCGGGATCGAGGACGTAGTGCTCCAGGTTCACCGCAAGGAATTCGCGCGGATTCTCCCGTTCGTAGGGATCCGGACTGCGCCCGCGCATTGCGTTGTCGCCACGGCCGGGCAGCAGGCGGCGGCGCGGCCAGCCGGCCAGGTCGCGCAGGCGCGGATCGCGCGATAGCCCGCCGTGCGGGCCTCGGTCGAGGACGTGCGCCAGTTCGTGGATCACCGTGGCCAATGCGAGGCGCGCGTCGGCGTCCTGCGGGTGATCACGCCAGGCGGCGAGCAGCCGCCGCTCGATGCGGATGTCGGTGCCGAACGTGCGTCCGCCGACATGCGCGGGCAGGTCATCGCGCGCTTCCAGGGTGATGTCGGCCGGCAGCGCGGTGTTCCATGCGGCCGGCAGGCGCGCGCGCGCGGCGTCCAGCAGCGCGGTCGCGGCGGGGTCGTCGCCAGCGGCGAAGGCCGGTGCGGCGAACAGCAGCCAGATCAGGCCCAGCCAACGCCGCACAGGGCCGGGGCGGTGCGCCCGGCCCACGGGGATCACAGGGCGAGGATGCGTCGCGCCAAGGCCAGGTCGTCAGCCCGCACGGCGCTGGCATCGGCCTGGCGCAGCTGGAGCAAGGCGGCTTCCAGGCGCGCGCTGCGCAGCTGGCCGTCGCTGGCGACAAAGGCCGCGGCGTCGTCGCGGGCGGCGAGCAGGACCTTGTCGTCGCCAGACGTGCTGCCCGAGGAGGCCGACGAACCGGCCGAGGACGCGCCGGCGGAGGTGCCGGCGAAACTGCTGGCCAGCGCGGTGGCCGGCAGGACGAACAGAGCGCAGAGCAGAAGCGGACGGATCATGATGCGGGTCAAGGCAGCCAACACAGGGGCGCAAGCGTAACCGCGCCACGCGCGGGCGTCGATGCGCTCAGGTGTCGAACAGCTTGCCGGGATTCAGCAGGCCCTTGGGATCGAAGGCCTGCTTGACCCCGCGCATCAGCGCGATTTCCGCCGCCGAACGCGTGCTTTCCAGATACGGCTTCTTGACCAGGCCGATGCCGTGCTCGGCGGAAATGCTGCCGTCGAACTCGGCCAGCACCTGCGCCAGCAGCTTGGTGACCTGCTCGCAGGCGCTGATGAATTCGGCATCGCCGTAGCCATCGGGCTTGAGTACGTTGATGTGCAGGTTGCCGTCGCCGATATGGCCGAACCACACCACCTCGAAGTCCGGGTAGGCCTCGCCGAGCAACGCCTGGGTACGCGCCAGGAACGCCGGCATCGCCGAGATGCGCACCGAGACGTCGTTCTTGTAGGGCTTGTAGCGCGCCACGCTTTCGGTGATGCCTTCGCGCAGGCGCCACAGCTGCTGGGCCTGCGCCCCGCTCTGGCTGATGACGCCATCCAGCACCCAGCCCTGTTCCATGCAGTCCTCGAACGCGGCCAGGGCGGCGGCTTCCTGCGTTTCGTCGCCGGCGGCGTACTCGGTGACGACGTAGAACGGATAGACCTGCTCGAACGGAGCCTGCGCGCCATGCGCCAGCACATGGCCGAGCGCGCGGTCGGTGAAGAACTCGAAGGCTTCCAGGCGCAGGCGCTCGCGGAAGGCGGAGAACACCTGCATCAGCACTTCGAACGACGGCAGCGCCAGCAGCATGACGTTGGCCGGCGGCGGCGGGTCGGTCAGGCGCAGGGTCGCTTCGACGATGATCCCCAGCGTGCCCTCTGAGCCAATCATCAGCTGGCGCAGGTCATAGCCGCTGGAATTCTTGATCAGCGCGCGGTTGAGCGCCAGCACTTCGCCGCTGCCGCTCACCACCTTCAGGCCGGCGACCCACTCGCGGGTGTTGCCGTAGCGGATCACGCGGATGCCGCCGGCATTGGTGGCGATATTGCCGCCGATCGAACACGAACCGCGCGCGGCGAAATCCACCGGGTAGATCAGGCCCTGCTCCAGCGCGGCGTTGTGCACCGCCTCCAGCGCCATGCCGGCCTGCACGGTCAGGGTGCGGTCCACGGCGTTGAAGTCCAGCACCTGGTTCATCCGCTCCAGGCTCAGCACCAGTTCGCCATTGGCCGCCACCGCGCCGCCGGACAGGCCGGTGCGGCCGCCGGATGGCACGATCGCCACGCCCTCGGCGATGGCCCACTGCACGATGGCCTGCACTTCGGCCACCGACGCCGGCAATGCGATGGCCAGCGGCGCGGGCGTCCAGCGCCGGGTCCAGTCGCGGCCATAGTGTTCCAGGTCGGACGGATCGGTCTTCAGGCGCAGGCCGTGGACGGCACGTTGCAGCGAGGCGATACGGGAGTCGGTCATCGGCGATGCGCGCACACGGAAAGAAAGCGTGACAGCCTGCCAGTGCGGCGCGATGCCGTCCAGCCGCACGCACCGACGCGCTTCGATACAGCTGAAACCATTGCGCGACAAGGGCTTGCGGCGTGCGGCGGCGCACCAAAGCGGGCCGCGCTCTGGCATAGTGACCGCCCCGTTCCATGCCCGCCGCCGTTGCCATGTCGCCGAAGAAGACCTCGTTCCCCAAGCAGGACATCCGCGTGTTGTTGCTCGAAGGCGTCAGCCAGACGGCGGTGGACACGTTCCGCGCCGCCGGCTATTCGCAGATCGAGGTGCACACCAAGTCGCTGCCGGAGGACGAGCTGAAGGCGCGCATCGCCGAGGCGCACATCGTCGGCATCCGCTCGCGCACCCATCTCACCGCCGACGTGCTGGCCGAGGCCAAGCGCCTGATCGCGGTGGGCTGCTTCTGCATCGGCACCAACCAGGTCGACCTGGAAGCGGCCGAGCTGGCCGGCATCCCGGTGTTCAACGCGCCCTACTCCAACACCCGCAGCGTGGCCGAGCTGGTGATCGCCGAGGCGATCCTGCTGCTGCGCGGCATCCCGCAGAAGAACGCCGAATGCCACCGCGGCGGCTGGTCCAAGAGCGCGTCCGGCAGCCACGAGACCCGCGGCAAGACGCTGGGCATCATCGGTTATGGCCACATCGGCACGCAGGTCGGCGTGCTGGCCGAGGCGCTGGGCATGCAGGTGCTGTTCCATGACATCGAGACCAAGCTCTCGCTGGGCAATGCGCGCCCGGCCACCGACCTGGACGACCTGCTCGCCCATTCGGACGTGGTCACCCTGCACGTGCCGGAGCTGGCCTCCACGAAGAACATGTTCGGCGCCACGCAGATCGCCAAGATGAAGCGCGGCGCGCACCTCATCAATGCCTCGCGTGGCACCGTGGTGGACATCGAGGCGCTGGACGCGGCGCTGCGCGAGGGCCATCTGGGCGGCGCGGCGGTGGACGTGTTCCCGGTCGAGCCGAAGGGCAACGGCGATGCATTCGTGTCGCCGCTGACCGCGCACGACAACGTGATCCTGACCCCGCACGTGGGTGGCAGCACGCTGGAGGCGCAGGACAACATCGGCATCGAGGTGGCGGCCAAGCTGGTGCGCTACAGCGACAACGGCAGCACACTGTCGGCGGTGAACTTCCCCGAGGTCACGCTGCCGGAACACGCCGACAGCCTGCGCCTGCTGCACATCCACCGCAACGTGCCGGGTGTGTTGTCGCAGATCAACGAGCTGTTCTCGCGCCACAACGTCAACATCGACGGCCAGTTCCTGCGCACCGATGCGAAGGTGGGCTACGTGGTGATCGACATCACCGCAGATGCAGGCCAGGCGGCGGTGGTCAAGGACGAGCTGGCGGCGATTCCGGGCACGCTGCGCACGCGCATTCTGTATTGAGCGGCGGCCGGGAGGTCGTCTGTGGCGCTGCCTTTGGACGCTGCCTTTGGGTGCTGCATTGTTGGGCGCTGCGTTTGGGCGCTGGCTTTTTGTAGGAGCGGCTTCAGCCGCGACCACCGAACACCCCGCGGTCGCGGCTGAAGCCGCTCCTACAGAAAAGCTAGACGGGCAGATCGGCGAAGCTTGGTGCCGCTAGCTTCGACTCAACGCGCCAGCCACTTCTCCGCCATGCGCCGCATCGATTCATCCGACTGCGGGTCCTCCAGCAGCTCGGCCACCGGCCGCCACGCCAGCGCCAGCGATTCCTCGCTGACCACGAAATCCTCCGACCCCGTCGCCCGCACCACGTAGCGGGCGTCGTAATGCCAGTGCCCTGGCACCTCGCCGCGCTCAGGAATCCAATGGCGATCGAGGTCGAACAGGTCGCCGTCGGCCAGCACCAGGCCGCCCAGGCCGGATTCCTCCTCCGCCTCGCGCAGCGCCACCCGGGCCAGATCGCGGTCACCGTCCGCATGCCCGCCCAGCTGCAGCCAGCGCTGCAGCTTGCGGTGGTGGGTCAGCAGCACCCGCTGCCCGGTCGCATCGACCAGCCACGCCGAGCCGGTGAAGTGCCCGGCCAGGCGCTCGCGCACGAACGGGTCCACCGCATCGTCCAGCAGCGCCAGGAACTGCGCGGCCACCTCGGCCTGCCCCGGCCAGCGCTGGGCATAGTCATGGAATTGCTGGCGGAGCATCGGCGAGCGATCTGGCGTCATATCAGGCTTCGGGCGAAAAAGAGTCGGGATTATCCCCCGCCGATGTTGCAGTGCGCTTGTGGTCTGGCTTCAGCTTTGGCTAAGGTACGGGCCACCTTCCGGCCTGGCCGGAACCCCCACAGCCCCAGAAGGGCACGGCCAACCGGCCGCGCCCCGTACTCCATTTCCCGGGAAGCAACCGCATGCTGAAGTCACTGTTGAGGGTCAAACCGGTCGAGCCCGCCGGCCACGTCGATGCCGGCGAGCCGTTCGAAGGCAGCCTGGAGGGCGAAGCCACCCTCAAGCGCACCCTCACCGCCCGCCACCTGGTCATGCTCGGCATCGGCGCGGTGATCGGCGCGGGCATCTTCGTGATGACCGGCCAGGCGGCGGCGGGCCACGCCGGCCCGGCGGTGGTGCTGTCGTTCGTGATCGCCGGCATCGCCTGCGCCCTGGCCGGCCTGTGCTACGCCGAGTTCGCGGCGATGATGCCAGTCTCCGGCAGCGCCTATTCGTATTCCTACGCGACCCTCGGCGAGGGCATGGCCTGGTTCATCGGCTGGTGCCTGGTGCTGGAGTACCTGTTCGCCGGCTCCAGCGTGGCGGTGGGCTGGTCGGCCTACCTGGTGAGCTTCATCACCACGACGCTGGGCCTGCCCTTCCCCGCCGAACTGGCCAACGCGCCGCTGGACTGGACCGGCCACGCCTTCATCGCCTCCGGCGCCATCATCAACCTGCCGGCGGTGCTGATCGTCGCGGCGGTCAGCGCGCTGTGCTACGTGGGCATCACCCAGTCGGCCTTCGTCAACGGCATCGTGGTGGCGATCAAGATCGTGGTGATCTGCCTGTTCGTCGGTTTCGCCTGGTCCTACGTGAACCCGGCCAACTGGCACCCGTTCATCCCCGAGAACACCGCGCCGGGCGTGTTCGGCTGGAGCGGCATCTTCCGCGCCGCGTCGATCGTGTTCTTCGCCTACATCGGCTTCGATGCGGTCTCCACCTCGGCAGGCGAGACCAAGGATCCGCAGAAGAACATGCCGATCGGCATCCTCGGCTCGCTGGCGGTATGCACGGTGATCTACATCATCGTCTGCGCGGTGCTGACCGGCCTGCTGCCGTACACCGAGCTGGGCACCGCCAAGCCGGTGGCCACCGCCCTGGAACAGTATCCGCAGCTGGCCTGGCTGAAGACCGCGGTGGAAATCGGCGCCATCGCCGGCCTGTCCTCGGTGGTGCTGGTGATGCTGATGGCGCAGCCGCGCATCTTCTACACCATGTCGCGCGATGGCCTGCTGCCGCCGCTGCTCGGCCGCGTTCACAAGCGTTTCCACACGCCCTACGTCGGCACCCTCATCGTCGGCGTGGTGGCGGCGGCGCTCGCCGGCCTGATCCCGCTGAAGGTGCTGGGCGAGCTGGTCTCGATGGGCACGCTGCTGGCCTTCGCGACGGTCTGCGTCGGCGTGCTGGTGCTGCGTTATACGCGCCCGGAAATTCCGCGTCCGTTCCGCGTGCCGTGGGTGTGGGTGGTGTGCCCGCTGGGCGCGCTGGCCTGCGTCGGCCTGTTCCTGCAGGCCTTCCAGGAACACTGGAAGGTGTTCGTGGGCTGGACCCTGATCGGCCTGTGCATCTACTTCTTCTACGGCATGCGTCATAGCCGCCTGGCCAAGCAGGCCTGATCCGATCCGAAGCCGGCGCCCGCGCCGGCTTCGCCTTTTGCCCGACCCCACCGGAACGCCTTTCATGTTCAAGCAACTCTGGGCCACCAAACATCCCCACGCCAGCCACGCCGATGCCGGCGGACTGGGCCTGACCCGTGCGCTCGGCCCGTGGGGCCTGACCGCGCTGGGCATCGGCGCGGTGATCGGTGGCGGCATCTTCGTCATCACCGGCACCGCGGCGGCCAACCACGCGGGACCGGCGATCATGCTCTCGTTCCTGCTCGCCGCGATCTGCTGCGCCTTCTGCGCGATGGCCTACGCCGAGTTCGCGGCGATGGTGCCGGTCTCCGGCAGCGCCTACACCTACACCTACGCCACCTTCGGCGAACTGGCGGCGTGGTTCATCGGCTGGATGCTGGTGCTCGAATACGGCGTCTCCGCCTCGGCGGTGGCGGTGAGCTGGACCGGCTATTTCCTCAGCCTGCTCGAACACTTCGACATCGTGCTGCCCGCCGCGCTGGTGAACGCCCCGCTGGATGCGCAGCTGCGCCCCACCGGCGCGATCGCCAACCTGCCAGCGGCCGGCATCACCCTGCTGCTGACCTGGCTGTGCTACGTCGGCATCCGCAAGTCCTCGGCGATGAACATGGCGATGGTGCTGCTGAAGAGCGGCCTGATCGTGCTGGTCATCGTGGTCGGCTGGAAGTACGTGAACCCGGAGAACTGGCACCCGTTCATCCCGGCCAACGAAGGTCCGGGCAAGTACGGCTGGGAAGGCGTGCTGCGTGGCGCCTCGATGGTGTTCTTCGCCTACATCGGCTTCGAGGCGGTGTCGGTGGCGGCGCAGGAATCGCACCGCCCGCAGCGCGACATGCCGATCGGCATGCTGCTCTCGCTGGTGATCTGCACCGTGCTGTACATCGCCATGGCCGCGGTGATGACCGGCCTGGTGCCCTACACCCTGCTCGGCACCGACGAGCCGGTGGTGACCGCGGTGGCCGCGCACCCGGAACTGGCCTGGCTGCGCGTGGTGGTGGAGGTCGGCGCGCTGATCGGCCTGTCCTCGGTGGTGCTGGTGATGATCATCGGCCAGCCGCGCATCTTCATGATCATGGCGCGCGACGGCCTGCTGCCTGAGGTGTTCACCCGCATCCATCCGAAGTACCGCACCCCGCACATCAACACCGTGATCACCGGCGTCGGCATCGCCCTGCTGGCGGCGCTGTTCCCGCTGGATGTGCTCGGCGAGCTGACTTCGATGGGCACGCTGATCGCCTTCGCCGCGGTCTGCGCCGGCGTGCTGATCCTGCGCCGCACCCAGCCGGACCTCCCGCGTCCTTTCAGGATCCCGTTCGCGTGGCCGATCTGCACGCTGGGCGTGCTGAGCTGCCTGCTGCTGCTCTCGGCGATGACCGCGCACAACTGGATGCTGATGGCCTTCTGGACCGTCGGCGGCTTCGCGATCTACTTCGCCTACGGCTTCCGCCACAGCCGCCTGCGGGGGTAAGCCAGCGTCCGCCGGCCCGCGTCCCCTTAACAGAGGGGGCGCGCCTCCCGCGCGGGGGCGGCGACCGGCGCGGGGGGGTTTGGGTCGCATCGCGCGCATCGCGATGAAAGCCCTAGAATGTGGCCATGAACCAGACCACCGTCCCCTACAGCACCGCGCGCCTGCATGACCTGGCGCAGCTGCTGATCGGCAATGTCCGCGAGCTGGCCCAGGCCGGCTGGACGCCCGCCACCAGCAGCAACTTCTCCCACCGCCTGGACGACCAGCACGCGGCGATCACCGTGTCCGGCCGCGACAAGGGCCGGCTGGTGGAAGACGACATCATGGTGGTGGACTTCGACGGCCGCCCGGTCGGCCGCCAGCTGCGTCCCTCCGCCGAGACCCTGCTGCATACCCAGCTGTACCGGCGCTACCCGGAGATCGGCTGCGTGCTGCACACGCACTCGCCGGTGCAGACCATCGCCTCGCGCCTGTTCGCCGGCCAGGGCCAGATCCATCTGGAAGGCTACGAGCTGCTCAAGGCCTTCGAGGGCAACACCACCCACGAGATGGCGATCGAAGTGCCGGTGTTCGCCAATACCCAGGACATGAACGTGCTGGCCGCCCAGGTGGACGCGCTGCTGGACAAGCAGTGCATGTGGGGGTATCTCATCGATGGCCATGGCTTGTACGCCTGGGGCCGCAACATGGCCGAGGCGCGCCGCCACCTGGAGGCCTTCGAGTTCCTGCTGCACTGCGAGCTGGAGCTGCGCAAGCTGCGCGTTACCCTCTGATCCGCCCTTCCCCCTCCCCTGCATCGCCGCCGCCATGAGCAGACTCCGCATTTTCGAAGAGAACAACCCCGACACCCCGCTGTTCGACAGCCAGGACGGCGAGAAGATCGCCGATGCGCTGAAGCCGATCGGCGTGGTGTTCGAGCGCTGGCAGGCCAACCAGGCCATTGCCCCGGGCGCCTCGCCCGAGGAAGTGATGTCCGCCTACCGCGCCGACATCGACCGCCTCGTCGCCGAGCGCGGCTTCAAGACCGTGGACGTGGTCTCCATCGCCCCGGACAACCCCAAGCGCGAGGAAATGCGCGCCAAGTTCCTCGACGAGCACTTCCACAAGGAAGACGAGGTGCGTTTCTTCGTCGCCGGCTCGGGCCTGTTCACCCTGCATGTCGAGGGGAAGGTCTACGAGATCGAATGCGTCAAGGACGACCTGATCGCCGTGCCCGACGGCGCCCTGCACTGGTTCGACATGGGCGCCGAGCCGTATTTCGTGGCGATCCGCTTCTTCACCGAGCCGGACGGCTGGGTGGGGCACTTTACCGGCACCGACATCGCACGACAGTTCCCCCGCTACCAACCCGAGAGAAAGGCGAGCTGACGATGACCCAACCGCAGGCGATCCTCACCGATATCGAAGGCACCACCAGCAGCATCTCGTTCGTCAAGGACGTGTTGTTTCCCTATGCGCGGCGCGAGCTGCCGAAATTCGTGCGCGAGCATGGCGGCCACCCGCAGGTGCGGCACTGGCTCAACCAGGTGGCCGACGAACTCGGCGAGGAAGCGCCCGACGACAAGCTGGTGCTGACCCTGCAGCAGTGGATCGACGAGGACCGCAAGACCACCGCGCTGAAGGCGCTGGAGGGCATGATCTGGGAAGCCGGCTATCGCGATGCCGACTTCACCGCGCACATCTACCCCGATGCCGCACGCCTGCTGCGCGCCTGGCATGACGCCGGCATTCCGCTGTACGTGTACTCGTCCGGCTCGGTGCCGGCGCAGAAGCTGTTCTTCGCGCATAGCGATGCGGGCGACCTCACCGGGCTGATCTCCGGCTGGTTCGACACCCAGGTCGGGCCGAAGCGCGAGAGCAACAGCTACCGCAAGATCGCCGAGAGCATCGGCCTGCCGGCGCCGCAGATCCTGTTCCTGTCCGACGTGGTCGAGGAACTCGACGCAGCCGGCCGCGCCGGCATGCACACCGCCCTGCTCGACCGCCTCAGCGACTACCCCACGCCGCGCAGCGGCCTGGAAGTGGGCAAGCACCAGCGCGTGGAAGCGTTCGACCAGATCGTCTTCGCCTGATGCCATCGCCGCCGGCGCCTTCGGGCACTGGCGGCGCCTCTTCCGCTGCCCCTCCCTGCATGCGCCTGGTGCCATTCCGCCACCTGCTGGTCCTCCTGTTCGCGCTCGCCCCGGCCGTACTGCTGCCCGGCGCGGCGGCGTCGACCGAGGACGCGACGACGGTTGTCGCGCCTGACCCGCGCGACCAGGCCCAGCTCGCCGCGGCGCTGGCCGCGCTTGGCCCGCAACGGCCGGGCATCAGTGACCTGTATGTACTCGGCTTCGCCGGCGACGCCACCGACCCGGTGTTCCGCAACGAAGTGCTGTATCTGCGGACGCTGGCCAGTCGCCGCTTCGAGGGTGCCGGCCATGCCCTGGCGCTGGTCAATGGCCCCGACAACCTCGGCGAGCGCCGTTACGCCCCCCTGGCGACCTACGACAACCTCTATGACGGCCTGGCGCGCATCGGCGCGCTGATGGACCGCGACGAGGACATCCTGCTGCTGTTCGTCTCCACCCACGGCACCGAGGATCATGCGCTGTACGTGGATGCCGGCCCGGATGGCTACGACTACATCACGCCGGAAGACCTGCGCCAGGCCTTGGACGATGCGGGCATCAAGCACCGGGTGATCGTGCTGTCCGCCTGCTACTCGGGCGGCTTCATCCCCAGGCTGCGCTCGCCCGACACGCTGGTGATCACCGCCGCGCGCGCCGATCGGCCCTCGTTCGGTTGCGGCAACACCTCCAACGCCACTTATTTCGGCCAGGCCTGGCTGATCGATGCGATGAACCAGACGGACGATTTCGCCGAGGCGTATCGGATGGCCAGCGCGGCGATCACCGAACGCGAGCGGGCCGAAGGCGAGCTGCCATCGCTGCCGCAGCTGTCGCAGGGCAAGCACATCGGCGCCGCGCTGGCGCACTGGCGCGCCGGACTGCATGCGGGGCCAGCCGTCCCCTATCCGTATCCGCCGATCGCACCGGCGCTGGACGCGGCACCGTCCCAATGAGAGGGATTCGCATTCCGCCACGGGTACGGCGGAGTCATTAGAATGCCGCCACCGCGCCAGCCATCGCCAGCCGCGGTTTGATTCCAGCCCGCCAGCCTTCGCTCGCTCGCCAGGATCGCCTGCAGAACGCCTCCCTATGTGGAGGCGTTTTTGTTTGTCGCGTTGCGCGCCAGCGATGGGTTTGGCAGGCCGCTTCCCTTGTGGGACGGGTTTGGGGCGTGACTGGCGAAAGCGATGTGGCGACCTGTTGGTTCCCGGTCGCGGCTGAAGCCGCTCCTACAGTGGGGGTGGGAGGCGCGGCGGCTTGCCGCGTTGGCTCACGGCGTCGCGGTCGCCAGCCGATACGTCGTCTTCGCGGTCGCGTCGCGGCCCGGCAGCTTCGCGCGCACTTCCACCGCATGCTCGCCCTCGCCCAGGTCGGTCGGCAGCGCAGCCCGCCACAGGTGCGGCGACGGCGTGGCTTCCGGCGAGCGGTCAAACCCGCGCAGCTGCTCGGCGATGTCGTCGCGCGCGTTCTCCACCAGCAGGCGCGGATCGGGCTGCACCACGCGCTTCATCGGCTTCCATTCGCCGCCGTCCACCCGGTACTCCACCGCCGTGTCGTCCTGGCCCATGAACACGTTCGCGTAGACGCCCCAGGCCGGATACGCGCCCTTGCGCAGCACCTTCGGCACGTGCAGGTACATCTGCGCATCGTCGGGGTCGCGCGCGGCGTGGTAGTCCAGCGCGTAGTCCCCGCCCGGCCGCACGTTCAACACCGCGTAGCCGTTCGGCGTGCCGTCGGCCATCGTCGCGTCCGGAATGCCTTCGGCATCCTTCACGCCGGACCAGAACGCACCACAGGCCGCGCCCACGTTGTACTCGTGCAGCGGCGCGGCGCCCGCCCAGCCCTCGTCGGCGCCATGGTAGTAGTGCTGCTGGGCATGGCTGTGACCGCTCAGCACCAGCACATGCGGGAAGTCGCGCAGCAGCGCGAACAGGCGCGCGCGATCGGCATGCCGGAACGTCTCGCGGCCCGGCGCGGCATCGAACAACGGAATATGCATGCCCAGCACCAGCAGCCGCTGCTTGGGCAGCGTGCGCAGGTAGTTTTCCAGGAAGGTGAACTGCGCGTCGCGCAGCCCGCCGATGTAGCCCGGCTTGGCGCCCGGCTGGAACACCACGTCATCGAGGAACACGAAGCTGGCGCCCTGCTCGTTCACCGCATAGGTGTCCGGCCCATACACCGCACGCCAACTGCTCAGCGATGCCTCGTCGTCCGCGGCGTCGAAGTTGAGGTCATGGTTGCCCGGCACGTGGAACCACGGCACCTGCAGGCTCGCGGTGACCCGGTTGAGCGACGGGTACAGGCTGAGGTCGTCGGACACCAGGTCGCCCAGCGTCGTGCCGAGCCGCGCCGGCGTGCGACCACGCAGCGGATCGATGATGTCGCGGGCGTAGTAATCGACATCGGCCGCACGCGCGGTCTGCGAGTCCGCCATCACCAGCATCTGCCAACCTTCCCGGCCCGCTGCCTTCTCGCGACGCAGCCCGAAATCCCACGCCACCGGCGCGGCCGCGTCGGCAGCCGCGGTGGCGTATTTCAGGCGCGGGCCGCCCTGCGGCGCATACAGGCGCCAGAACGCAGGCAGGCCGTCGGCGGCGTTGTCGAAGCGATAGGCATCGGGCTTGATCACGAACACCACCTGGCCATCGCGCACCGGCAGGCGATAACGCCCCTGCGCATCGGTGAGCACGATGTCCTGGCCGTTGGAGACCTGCACGCCCGGCAGGCCGGCATCACGCGCGCCGCGTCCGGGCTGTCCGTCGCGCTCCTCATACACCGTGCCGCTGGCGAAGGTCTCCGCCGCCTGCGCCGTGCCGGCGCACAGCAGCGCGCCCACCAGTCCCAAGGCCCACTGTCGCTTCATCGTTCTTCCCCGCGAAAACAGGCGGGGATTGTACCGCCGGCCGGATGACAGGCCGACGGCGGCATCAGCGGTGCCGCGTCTCCAGCAGGCGCAGCACGTCGGCCAGCCCCAGGCCACGCGCGCGCAGCAGCACCAGCAGGTGGTAAAGCAGGTCGGCCGATTCGCCGAGCAGTTCCTCGTCGCCCTGCGCGACCGCCGCCAGCGCGGTCTCCACGCCCTCCTCGCCCACCTTCTGCGCGATGCGCCGCGTGCCCTTCTCGAACAACGTGGTGGTATAGCTGCCCGCGGGGCGTTCGCGCTCGCGTTCGGCGACCAGCGCGTCGAGCGTGCCAAGGAAACTGGCGGGCGCGTCCGGGAAGCAGCTGTCACGCCCCAGGTGGCAGGTGGGGCCACGTGGGTGCGCGAGCACCAGCAGGGTGTCGTCGTCGCAGTCCTGGTCGATCGACACGACTTCCAGGAAGTGCCCGGAGCTCTCGCCCTTGGTCCACAGCCGCTGCTTGCTGCGGCTGTAGAAGGTGACCTTGCCGCTGGCGCGGGTGGCGGACAGCGCCTCGGCATTCATGTAGCCCAGCATCAGCACGCGCAGGTTGGCCGCGTCCTGCACCACCACCGGCAGCAGGCCGTCTCCCTTGCCCCAGTCGAGCTGGGCATCGCGTTCACTGGACATCACGGACCTCGATCTGGCGTTCGCGCAGGTAGCGCTTGAGTGCGGGAATGGCGATGGCGCCGCTGTGGAAGACGCTGGCGGCCAGCGCACCGTCCACGTCGGCCTGTTCGAATGCATCGGCGAAGTGCGCCATCTCGCCCGCGCCACCGGACGCCACCAACGGTACCCGGCAACGTGCGCGCGCCTCGCCCAGCTGCACGAGATCGTAGCCGCGGCGCACGCCGTCGCTATCCATGCAGTTGAGCACGATCTCGCCCGCCCCCAGCCGTTGCGCTTCGTCGATCCAGTCCAGCGTGCGGATCGACAGCGCCTGGGTCTTGTCGGGATCGCCGGTATAACGGCGCACACGCCATTCGCCATCGGCTTCGCGGATGGAGTCCACGCCCACCACCACGCACTGCTCGCCGAAGGCCTCGGCGAGTTCGGCGATCAGCTGGGGCCGGCCCAGCGCCGGCGAGTTGATGGAAATCTTGTCGGCACCGGCGTGCAGCACCCGGCGCGCCGTTTCCACGTCGCCGATGCCGCCCGCGACGCAGAACGGAATGTCGATCAGCCGCGAGACGCGCTCGATCCACTGCACGTCCACCGAACGCGCCTGCGGGCTGGCGCCGATGTCGTAGAACACCAGCTCATCGGCGCCCTGGTCGCGGTAACGCAGGGCCAGCTCGGCGATATCGCCCATGTCGACGTGATCGCGGAAGCGCACGCCCTTGACCACGCGCCCGTCGCGCACATCCAGGCAAGGAATGATGCGATGACTCAGCATGCCAGGGCCTCGCGCAGTTCGAATCGCCGCTCCAGCAGCGCCTTGCCCAGCACCACGCCGGCGCAGCCGGCGGCGCGCGCGGCGGCGACGTCATCCAGATCGCGCACGCCGCCCGATACCTGCACCCGCAGCTGCGGCACCCACTCGCGCAGCAACGCATACAGCGCCATGTTCGGCCCGGACAGCATGCCGTCGCGGGCGATGTCGGTGCACAGCAGATGACGCAGGCCGGCATCGGCGTAGCGGCGCGCCAGCACGTCCAGCTCTTCGCCGGCGGTGTCGGTCCAGCCTTGCACCGGCAGGCGCCAGCGCCCGTCGGCATCCTGCCGCGTGTCCAGGGCGACGGTGATGCGCTCGGGACCGAACTCATGCAGCCATTCGATCACCTTGGCACTCTCGCGTACCGCCAGCGAACCGATCACCACGCGCGCGGCGCCGGCATCGAACAGGCGCAGCAGATCCTCGCGAGCGCGCACGCCGCCGCCGGTCTGGACCTGCAGGCCGCTGTCGGCGATGGCGCGCAGCAGCGGCGCCAGGGTGTAGCCGCCGGCGCGCGCGGCGTCCAGGTCGACCAGATGCATCCAGCGCGCTCCGGCATCCAGGAACGCGCGGGCACGCGGCAGTGGATCGTCGCCGTAGGTGGTCTGCTGTGCATAGTCACCCTGCAGCAGCCGCACGACGCGGCCGCCCCGGATATCGAGCGCGGGATAGACGGTGAAACTCATGCGGGAATCTCTAGGAAGTTGCGCAGGATGCGGGCGCCGGTGTCGGCCGAACGTTCCGGGTGGAACTGCGCGCCGGCGTGGCGACCCTGTTGCACCACGGCCGAGAACAGCCCGCCGTGGTCGCAGGCCGCGACCGTGGCGGCGGTGACCGGCGCCGCGTAGCTGTGGACGAAATAGGCGTAAGACCGCTCCGGCAGGCCGTCGAGCAGGTTCGAGGTACGCAGCGGCAGCAGCCGGTTCCAGCCCATGTGCGGCACGCGGATACCCAGCGCTGGATGCAGGCGACGCACCACGCCGGGAAGCAGCCCCAGGCATTCCACATCGCCCTCTTCCGAGCGCTCGAACAGCAGCTGCATGCCCAGGCAGATGCCGAGCAACGGCACCTGCAGACGACGCAGCGGCTCCACCAGTCCCTGCGCATGCAGGCGGCGCATCGCTTCGGGTGCGGCACCGACGCCGGGCAGGATCACCTTGTCCGCACCGTCCAGGCCGCCGGCATCACGCACCAGCGTGGCCTGCACGCCCAGGCGCTCCAGCGCGTAGGACACCGAGCCCAGGTTGGCGCCGCCCGCATCGATCAGCGCGACGCGGCTCATAGCGCCCCCTTGGTCGACGGCAATGCCGTGCCTTGCCGGCGGATCGCCTGCCCCAGGGCCCGCGCGAACGCCTTGAAGCAGCCCTCCACCTTGTGGTGGTCGTTGTCGCCCTGCACGGTCAGGTGCAGGTTCAGGCCGGCGGCGTCGCACAGCGAACGGAAGAAATGCGGCACCAGTTCGGTCGGCATGTCGCCGACGCGCTCGCGGCGGAACTCGCCATTGAAGACGAAATACGGACGCCCGCTGAAGTCCAGCGCAGCGCTGGCCAGGGTCTCGTCCATCGGCAACGTGAAGCCGTAGCGGCCGATGCCGCGCTTGTCGCCCAGCGCCTCGCGCAGCGCCTGGCCAAGTGCCAGCCCGGTGTCCTCGATGGTGTGGTGTTCGTCGATGTGCAGGTCGCCCTCGGCGCGGATATCCAGCGCGAAGCCACCATGCTTGCCGATCTGCTCCAGCATGTGGTCGAAGAACGGCAGCCCGGTGGCGGTGCGCGGCTCGGCGACGCGGTCCAGGTCGAGTTCGACGCGGATCTTCGTCTCCTTGGTATTGCGCTGCACGACCGCGCGGCGCGGCGCATCGGCCAGTTCATGCGCGATGCCGGCCCAGTCCCATTCACCGCCGAACTGCTCGGTGCGCAACTGGAAGCCGCGGATGCGCAGGTTCTCGGCAAACTGGATGTCGGTGATACGGTCACCGACCATCGCCGAGCGCGCCCAGTCGATCGTGCGGTCCTGCAGGTAGGGCAGCATCAGCCCGATGCCCGGCTTGCGCGTCGGGGCGTTGTCCTGCGGCCAGCTGCGATCGACCAGCACTTCGCGGAACACGATGCCCTGGCTTTCGAACACCTGCAGCATCAGGTCGTTCGGACCATCGAAGGACGCCTGCGGATAGGCCTCGCTGCCGAGGCCGTCCTGGTTGGTGACGATGACGAACTCGTAGCCGGCATCGCGCAGCTTCAGCATCGCGGGAATGACGCCGCGCACGAAGCGCAGTTTCTCGTAGCGGTCGATCTGGAAGTCGGCCGGCTCCTCGATGAGCGTGCCGTCACGGTCGATGAACAGGATCGGCTTCATGCGGCGCGCTCCTGGCACGCGGCCAGCGCCGCGATCACGCGCGCGTTCTGCTCCGGCGTGCCGATGCTGATGCGCAATGCATCACCCAGTTGCGGCGCGGCGCGCTGGTCACGCACCACCACGCCCGCGGCCAGCAGTGCCTGCCACGCCGACTCGGCATCCTCGAAGCGAACCAGCACGAAATTTCCTTGTGACGGATAGACCCGGCGCACCCCCGGCATGGCCGCCAGCGCGGCCTGCAAGCGGGTACGCTCGCGACGGACCTCGGCGACGCGCTCGGCAGTTCGGGCCAGCGCCTCGGGTGCCAATGCCTGCACGGCGAGGTCGGCGCAGGGTTGCGGCACCGGGTAAGGCGCCTGCAAGGCGCGCAGCACCGCGATCAGCTCCGCCTGGGCGATCACGCAGCCGATCCGCGCCGCCGCCAGCGCATGCGCCTTGGACAGCGTGCGCAGCACGGCGAGATTCTCGTGCTGGCCAAGCAGGCCGACGGCGGACGGCGAGTCGGCGAACTCGACGTATGCCTCGTCCACCACCACCAGCGCCTGCCCCTGCAGCGCGCGCGCGGTGCGCTCGATATCCGCCAACGCGATGCTTGAACCGGCCGGATTGGACGGTGAGCACAGGAACACCAGCCGCGCAGCGGAATCCCGTGCGACCTCGATGATCGCGTCGATATCGGCCTGCAGCCCGTCCGGCCCATCGCGCAGCGGCACTTCGCGCAGCGGCGCATCCTGCAGGCGCGCACTGACCGCGTACATGCCGAATACCGGCGGCGTCACCACCACCGCATCCTGACCGGGGCGGCACAGGGCGCGCACCAGCAAGTCGATCGCTTCGTCGCTGCCGCGGCCGATCAGCAGCTGCGCCGGCGTGCATCCGTACAGTGCCGCCAGCGCCTCGCGCAGCGGTTGCGGCTGCGGCGACGGATAACGCCGGCACTGGGCCTGCGGATCGGCGGGATTGGCCCAGGGCAGTTCGTTGGCGTTGAGCCAGACATCGCCCTGCACCGTGGCACTACGCGCGGAGGAGTAGCCACCGAAGCCGCGCAGGTCCGGACGTACCAGGTCGAGCAGTGAGGTACTCATGCGGCCTGCTCCATGCGCAGCGCCACCGCATTGGCATGCGCATCCAGGCCCTCGGCGCGCGCCAGGCGCAGCGCGCAGTCGCCGATCGCGGCGATGCCGGCACGGCTGGCGCTCTGCACGCTGACGAAGTTCTGGAAGCTGGCCACGCTCACCCCGCTGTAGGCGCGTGCCGCGCCACTGGTCGGCAGCACGTGGTTGGTACCGCTGCAGTAGTCACCCAGCGCTTCCGGCGTGTAGTCGCCCAGGAATACCGAGCCGGCGGCCTCCACGCGTTCCAGCCATCCGCGTGGCTCGCGCAGTGCCAGGATCAGGTGCTCGGGCGCATAGCGGTTGCTGATCTCGAACGCGTCGGCCAGCGCCTGCACGCGGATCAGCCGCGATTGCGCCAGCGCGCGCGTGGCGATATCGGCGCGCGGCAGCTGTGCCAGCTGGCGTGCCAGTTCCCCCTGCACCTGCTCGATCAAGCTGGCGCTGTCGGACAGCAGCAGCACCTGTGAATCCGGGCCGTGCTCGGCCTGCGACAGCAGGTCGGCGGCGACGAACGCGGGGTTGGCCCCCGCATCGGCGATCACCAGCACTTCCGACGGACCGGCCGGCATGTCGATCGCCGCGACGCCAGCCTGCGCGACCTGCTGCTTGGCCTCGGTGACGAAGCTGTTGCCGGGCCCGAACAGCTTGTCGCACTTCGGCACGCTCTCACTGCCGAACGCCATCGCGGCGATCGCCTGCGCACCGCCCAGCTTGAACACACGGCCCACGCCGGTCAGGCGCGCAGCCACCAGCACTGCCGGATCGGCACTACCGTCCGCGCGCGGCGGCGTGCACAGCACGACTTCGCGACAAGCGGCCAAACGCGCGGGCACGCCGAGCATCAGCGCGGTCGACGGCAGCGGTGCCGAGCCCGCCGGCACATACAGGCCCACCCGGCCGATCGGCCGGACGACCTTTTCACAGATCACGCCGGGCGCGGTCTCCACCGCATAGTCACGGCTCATGCCCGCGCGGTGGAACAGTTCGATGCGCTGTGCCGCTTCGACCATCGCCTCGCGCAGCGCGGGATCGATGGCCGCTTCCGCCGCGGCGAACTCGGACTCATCCACCTCCAGCGAGGCCAGCGTCACCTTGTCGAAGCGGGCGGTGATCTCGCGCAGCGCGCCATCGCCACGCGTGCGCACCTCGTCGATCAGCGTGGCGACCGCGGCGCGCGTCTGCGCCGCCACCACCTGGGCCGGACGGGTCAGTGCCTGGGCCTGCGCCGCGCGGTCCAGCCGCGACCAGTCCAGCACACCGGCAATGCCCTGCGAAGCGGTGATTTCGTTCATGCCAGCGATCGCTCCACGGTCAGCACCGTCAGGCCTTGCGCACCGGCGCGCTCCAGTTCCTCCAGGCGCTGCCAGGTCACCGCGCCGTGGCACATGGTCTGCAGGCGCCAGGCGCCGCTGCCGTCGTCGGCCAGGCGCTCGATCGGATCGGCATCCGGCAGCAGCCGGCGCAACGCATCCACCTGCTGTTCGCCGGCGGCACGGAACATCAGCAGCTTGCTGTCGCGCTGGTGCAGGACACCGTCGACGCGCTTGAGCAGCATCGCCAGCAGGCCGGCGCGCATATCGTTGGGTTCGCGGGTCGAACCGGCCAGCACGGCTTCACTTTCGAGCAGCGTCTCCACCGGCTTGAGCTGGTTGGCGGCGAGCGTGGCAC
This sequence comes from Lysobacteraceae bacterium UBA6001, assembly GCA_002429615.1. Lineage (GTDB taxonomy): Bacteria > Pseudomonadota > Gammaproteobacteria > Xanthomonadales > Xanthomonadaceae > Stenotrophomonas_A. The sequence continues at coordinate 36,027 of DJAN01000196.1, read as the reverse complement.
CGCTGGAGACCAGATCGCAGATCAGGTCGGCGGTGCCCAGGCGCGGGGCGATCTCCACCGAACCGGAAAGTTCCACCACCTGCGCGTCCACGCCATTGCGATCCAACCAGTCGGCCAGGATCGCCGGATAGCTGGTGGCGATGCGCAGCCCGGCCAACTGTTCCACACCGCGCCATTCCCATTCCTCCGGCACGGCGAGCATCAGCCGGCATTGGCCGAAGTTGAGCCCGCGCAGCGCCTGGTAGGCGTCCGGCATGCCGTTGCGACGGCGCTCGGCCGCCTGCTCGTCCAGCTCATTGCGCCCGACGATGCCCAGGTCACAGACGCCATCGGCGATCAGCCCGGGAATGTCGTCATCGCGCACGAGCAGGAGGTCCACCGGCAGCGACTCGCCATAGCAGAACAGCTTGTCGCGGCTCTGCCGCCAGCTCAGGCCGCAGGCGGCGAGCAGGCTGCGTGCCGGTTCGGCCAGGCGGCCGCTTTTCTGGATGGCGATTCGCAGCCGGTCGCGTGCCGGGCTGGCCTGGGAAGCACTCATTGCGGATATCTCAGTGGGAGTCGGTGGTTTCGGCGCGTTGCGCCCGCAGGGCGGCGGCATAGCCACCGGCGCCGTATTCCATGGTCCGCGCGACGCGGCCAATGGTGGTGACGCTGACCTGGGTCAGGTCGTGAATCTCGCGATACGGCACACCCTTCAGCAGCAGGGGCACGACGCGCCAGCGATCCGCGAGGGCCTCCAGTTCGGCCGGCGTGCAGAGGTCGCGCAGGAAGGCGACCACGTCGGACGGCGCGTCCAGGCGCGACAGCGCGTGGGCCAAGGCCTGGAGAGAGACCTGGGCGTCCTGGGAATCAGCGGTGGCGGGGCGTTGTTTCATTGGATTAATGTAATAGCGCGTTAGTACATTAATACAAATAACCCCCTCAAGCAAGACCGGTGGCTGAACCGGCTGCGGCGCGCGGCGGCGCGGGCGAGCCGCCGCGCGGGAGTCAGCGCGAGGGCGTCAGCGCTACTCCGGGTCTATCGGCGACGGCGACTCCGGCGGGGACAGGTACTGCTCGCGCGGTCCCAGCGTCCTCATCGCCTGAAAAGCCGCGCAGAGCGCCAATGCCGAGCTGTGCGATATCTCGCCGTGCCGGGACAACAGCGCCCCGATGCTGGCGCGCGCCCTGTCGCCGCTGTAGGTGCCATCCCACAGGGCCTTCAGGGCAGCCGCGCGGGCGCGCTCACGGGTTGTTTCGGTGTTGGACATGTCCCTTCTCCACGCTGTGTGTGAACTGTCTGGCGAAATCCTCGGCCGAGGGACCGTTCAACAGGAACGTCCCGAGGAGAACCAGCAAGGCGGTGAACACCATCGAGCCGATCAGGCCGCCCATGACGTTCAGGCCCAACTGTGGCCCCCAACGGCCCAGCCGACGAATCTCCGCCACCACCACGCCGTCGGCGATCTGCCGACGATGATCCTCACCAAAGACTTCCGCCGAATGCGTGCCGTAACCCCCCAGCAGCATCTCCGCACTCACCAGGGCCCTGGCCACCGCGCCTTGCGGCTGCGATTCGTACCAGGCCTGGATCTCCTCACTGCTCGGTGCGGCATTGGCAATCTCACGCCGATGCCGCATCCACTCCAGGCGCTGCTCCTCGAACAACGCAAACGCCAGCAGCCCCAGCAGCCAGTTCGGCGCCGCCGCCGCTGAGGTCTCCTGATAGACATCATCCGCATCCAGGTACTTCCGCATCTCCGTCACCCCACGCATCCATTGCGGAAGAGAGTGACAGTGGGGGCGCCGGCGCGCGACCTGGAAACTAGAGGTTTCGGCTCATCCACCAGAACGACGAAGGGTCGCCCAAGGCGACCCTTCGCTGTAAGGATTTTCCCGCCAACGGGTCAGCCTTCGCCGAACACCTTGGCCTGCTCCAGCTCCACGCGCAGCGTATCGCCGAGTTCGGTCCGCGCCACCTCGAACTGCTGCTCGCGGACCAGGTCCTTCACCGCCACCACGCCCTTGGCGCGTTCGTCGTCACCGGCCAGCACCACGAAGCGGATACCGGCCTTGGACGCGTACTGGAACTGCTTGCCGATCTTCTTCGGCTCCATCTGCACTTCGGTATTGATGCCGGCCGCGCGCAGGCGACGGGCGATATCCAGCGAGTCCTCCAGCTGGTGCTCGTCCATCAGCGCGACCAGCGCCTGCACGCTGCTGGCTTCGATACCGGCGATCAGGCCGGCCTCGCGCAGCTGCCAGAACAGGCGGGTCAGGCCGATCGAGATGCCCACGCCCGGCAGCTTCGACTTTGTGTAGTGGCTGGCCAGGTTCTCGTAACGGCCGCCCGAGCAGATCGAGCCGATCTGTGGATGATCCTTGAGCAGGGTCTCGTAGACGGTGCCGGTGTAGTAGTCCAGGCCGCGGGCGATGGAGAAATTCAGGCAATAGGCGCTTTCCGGTACGCCCAGCGCCTTGACCAGCGCCAGCACGTCGCGCAGCTCCATCACGCCCTGCAGCAACGCCGACTCCCCCACCGGGGCCAGCGCGGCCAGCTGGTCGAGCTTGGCCCAGGCATCGGCATGCCCGCTGGAGCGATAGGAGACAAAATCGAGGATCTTCTCGACCTGCTCGGCCGGGATGCCGAACTCGGCGCCGGTGAGCGTCTCGCGCACGTAATCGGCACCGCGCTTGTCGAGCTTGTCGACCTCGCGCAGCACCGCCAGCTGGCGCTCACCCTCGGCCACGCCCAGGCTTTCGAAGAAACCACGCATCAGCTTGCGGTTGTTGAGCTGGATGGCGAATTCGCCGATCTCCAGCTCGGAGAACACCGCATGGATCACCGCCAGCACCTCGGCGTCATAGCGGATGCTCAGCACATCCTTGCCGATCACGTCGATGTCGCACTGGTAGAACTCACGGAAGCGGCCGCGCTGCGCGCGCTCGCCGCGATACACGCGCTGCATCTGGTAGCGGCGGAACGGGAACGCCAGCTCGTGCTCGTGTTCGGCGACGTAGCGCGCCAGCGGCACGGTGAGGTCGAAGCGCAGCGCCAGTTCCGGCAGCCCGCCCTCGGCGCCTTCGCCCGCGGCGGCGGCATTGGCCAGCGCACCGGTGGACTGGACGAAATACACCTGGCGCTCGGTCTCGCCACCGGACTTGGTCAGCAGCACGTCCGACAGCTCGAACACCGGCGTCTCCACCGGCAGGAACCCGAACCGCTCGTAGTTGCGGCGGATGACGTCCAGCATGCGCTGGAACGCGATCTGCTCGCGCGGCAGCAGTTCCATGATGCCGGGCGGCGTACGGGGCTTGATCACTGGTGGAACTCCTGCGACGACGGTTGGGGGGAACAAGAACGCACAATTCTAACGGCAGGCGGCCGTCCGCACCGCATGGCGTATGATGGCGCTGTCGTCCACCGCATTCCGGTGCCCATGTATCGGCCAGCCCTCGTCAGCCCCCTGCCCTGCACACCGGCCAGTCCCGGTGGCGATGACGCGCCGGTGCTGGAATGCGCCCAATGCGGCGTCCGCGGCCGGGCGGTGTGTTCGGCGCTGTCCGGCCACGAAATGGCCGCGCTCGACGAGGTCACCCAGCCGCTGCGGCTGGCCGCCGGGGCGACCCTGGCGCGCGCCGGGGATGCCCGCCAGTACGTGTACACGCTGACCGACGGCGCGCTGCGGCTGGTACGCACCCTGCCGGACGGCCGCCGCCAGATCACCGGCTTCGTGCTGCCCGGCGACTATGTCGGCCTGACCGAGAGCCTGCGTCACCGGCACGACATCGAAGCCATCTGCGAAAGCCGCGCCTGCCGCACGCCACTGGCGGAAATGCGTCGCCTGCGCGAGCAGTATCCGCAGCTGGAACGCAAGCTCATGCAGCGCACCAGCATGGAGCTGGCCGCCGCGCAGGATGCCGGCCTGCTGCTCGCCCGCCTGCAGCCCAGCGAGCGCCTGGCGCATTTCCTGCTGCGGCTGGGCGCGCGCGGCGCGCTGTCGGGGCAGCCCAATGACGTGGTCAACCTGCCGATGGGCCGTGGCGACATCGCCGACCACCTCGGCCTGACCATGGAAACGGTGAGCCGCACCTTCACCAAGCTGCGCCAGCAGGCCCTCATTGCCCTGCCGCAGCTGCACCGGGTGCAGATTCTCGACCTCCCCGGCCTGCAGCGCCTCGCCGGCGATATCGCCTGAGCGAGTGCCGGCGCGGTGGCCTCAATGCCGCGCGGCGACCACTGGTGTGGCCTGCGCCAGCTGCCCACCGCAATCGGCCATCAGCAGGTGTGAGCGCTTGAGCCACTGGCTGTCGGGGTAATAGGCGAACACGAACGAGCCACCCTGCAGGGTGTCGATCAACTGCCTGGCCACCGCAGGGCGCACCGCCGGACAACCCAGGCTGCGGCCCAGCCGGCCCTGGCTGTGGATCACCGCCTCGCTGACGTACGGCGCACCGTGGATGACGATGGCGCGATCACGCGCATGGTCGTTGAAACCCGGCTCCAGCCCCTGCAGTCGCAGCGAATAGCCGTTGTGCCCGGTGTAGGTCTCCTGCGCGGTGAATGCCCCGATGCTGGACATGAAGCTGCCATCGCTGTTGGAGAACCGCGCGGCGAGGTTGTCGCCGGTGTTGCGGCCATGCGCGACCCATTCCTGGAACAGCAGGCGCTGCCGCGCCAGGTCGAACACCCACAGGCGCCGCTCGGTGGAAGGCCGCGAATAGTCGATCACGCTCAGCACCGCGTCCTCGCCCACCTGCTGGTGGCGGCGCGCGCACTGCAGCGCCTCGGTGGCCAGGCTCAGCACATGCCGGTCGATGGTCGGCGCCTGGTGCACCAGGGCGTCGACCAGGGCCACGCCCGCCAACGGCGCCTTGACGCTGGCGACGGCCACCGCGGCATCCGGCACAGGTGTGGGCGCCAGCTCGTCCGCGCGCTGCGCGGGTACGGCCAGCTTGGCGGTCGCCGCAGACGCGAGGGCGCACAGGGCGGCGATCGTGGTGAGTTTCAGCAAAGCGCGCATGGACGAACACCTGTCATCTGCAATGGCAGGAGAAACCGAATCCGTCCAGCTCCCCGGGGAAACACCGATATGGCGACGGCAAACGGGGCTCCCAAGGCGTCCATGCGCCCCTGTTCGGCTACCGCTCAGGCGGTCAGCCACTGCCGGAGCGCAGCATACTCCGCCGCCAGCGGCTCGGCCCGTGCCGGCCGCTGCAGCAGCGCGGCCAGCGATTCAGGTACCGGAACCGGGGTGCCGATCAGCGGCTCCACGACGCTGTCGAACTTGGCCGGATGCGCGGTCGCCGCGACCGCCCAGTCGCCCTGCACCCCTTGTGCACGCAAGGTTTCCAGCACATGCACCGCGGTGGCGGTATGCGGGCAGAACACCTCGCCGAAGCGACGATGACGCTCGGCCAAGGTGCGGCGGATGGTCGCATCATCGACCGAGTACGCCGCGAAGGCCGCACGCAGCGCGGCATCATCTCCCTGGTACAGCCAACGCAGCCGCTCGAAATTGCTCGGCGCGCCCACGTCCATGGCGTTGGCCAGCGTCGCCACGCTCGCCGCCGGCTGGTAATCACCGCCGTCGAAGTAATCCGGCAGGACCCGGTTGGCATTGGTCGCCAGCACGATGCGACCGAGCGGAATGCCGAGCTGGCGCGCCAGGATCGCCGCCAGCGCATTGCCGAGATTGCCGGTCGGCACCACCAGGTTGAGCACGCGGCCGGTGGCGGCGTGATGGCGCAGCGCGGCGTCAGCGTAATACCCCATCTGCGGCAACCAGCGGCCCAGGCTGATGCTGTTGGCCGAACTCAACGGCACCCTGGCCTGCAAGGACGCGTCGTTGAGCGCGCGCTTGACCATCGCCTGGCAGTCGTCGAACGCGCCGGCCACGCGCAGCGCATGGATGTTGTCGCCGAAGCAGCCGAGCTGGTGCGCCTGCCGCGGCGAGACGCGCCCGTCCGGATACAGCACCACCACCCGCACGCCCGGCTGGCGATGGAAGGCGGCGGCCACGGCCGCGCCGGTATCGCCGGAGGTGGCGACGAGAATGGTCAGTTCGCGCGAATCAGCGCGCGGCAAGCGACGCAGGCAGGCGGCGAGAAAGCGCGCGCCGAAATCCTTGAACGCCGCGGTCGGGCCGTGGAAAAGCTCCAGCACGTGATCGCCCGGCGTGGCCAACGCCCGCAACGGTGCGGGAAAGGCATAGGCCTCGGTGCAGATATCGGCCAATACGTAGGACAGCGCGTCACCGTCGAAGAAAGGTTGCAGCAATGCAGCGGTACTAGCCGCAAGGTCCGCGCCCGGCGCCAATGCGCGCGCGGCCGGCAGGGTCTGCGGCACGTACAGCCCGCCATCGGGCGCAAGGCCGGCGGCCAGCGCCTGGCTCAGGGTCGTGGACGGCGCGCCGCCACGGGTGGATATGAAGTTCATCGAAGCTCCTGGAAAGGACATCAATCGAGCAGGTGGGCGCCGGGGGAAGCCAGTGGCGAGACCCAGGCCTGGCTGTCGAAGCCGGCATCGGCGAAGGCTGCCTGCACGGCGGGCGCGGCGGCCTCGGCGGCGGCGCGGGTCTCGTACCACGCGAACACGCTGGGGCCGGCGCCCGAAATGCTGGCGCCCATCGCCCCCTGCGCCAGTGCCGCGCGCTTGGCCGCGTCGAAACCGGCGATCAGTGGCGCGCGCCGTGGCTCCACCAGCACGTCGCGCAGGCCGGCGCGCACCAGCTCGGCATCACCGGCATGGCAACCGGCCAGCACCAGGGCGAGGTTCGCGCTCTGTTCGACGAATTCGCCCAGCCGGTAGTCGCCCTGCAACGCGGCGCGGGCGCGACGTGTTTCGAGCACCGCGTCCGGATGCACCAGCAGGCTGTGCCAGGCATCGACCACCGGAATCCGCACCAGCCGATCGGCGGTGGCCAGCACCAGCCCGCCCAGCAGCATCGGGCCGAGGTTGTCGCCGTGGCGCCCGCCGCTGGCCACGGCCTCGCCGGCGAGCGCGAACGGATACAGCGCCTGCGCCGACAGCGGCACATCGAGCAGCGCGTTCGCCGCGACCAGCGCGGCCACGCACGACGCCGCCGAGCCGCCCATTCCCGAACCGAGCGGTATGCCCTTGTCGATCTCGACCTCGAAGCCGAAGGGCAGCGCCAACGCCTGGCGCAGCGCGATCAGCGCCACCCCGGCCGTGTTGTCCTCCGCATCGCGCGGCAACGCGACGGCCGCGCCCCGGATCGCCACGATACGCACCTCGGGCGCGTCGATACGCCGCACGCTCACCGTATCGCCGACACCGGCAATGGCGTGCCCCAGGATGTCGAAGCCCACCGCCGCGTTGCCGACCGAGGCCGGCGAGAAAGCCGTTGCCTGCGTCCTCACAGTCGCGTGCCCTCGCCCACCGCTACCCGCAGCAGGTCGGCGAACACGCCGGCCGCGGTCACTTCCGGCCCGGCGCCCGGCCCCTGCACTACCAGCGGGTTCTGGCAGTAGCGCCCAGTGGTGAACTGCACGATGTTGTCGGTGAGATGCAGGTTGGCGAAGGCGTGGTCGGCCGGCACTTCCACCAGGCCGACGCTGGGCGCCCGGTCCGGCGGCAGCTGCGCCACGTAACGCAACACGTTGCCGCGCGCGCGCGCCTGCGCCAGGCGCTGCGCGAACCCTGCATCCACCTCGCCCAGGCCGGCCATGAAGGCGTCGATGCCACCATCGCGCAGCGCGTCGGGCACCAGGCTCTCCACCGCCACGTCCTCCAGGCTCAGGTCACGCCCGGCTTCGCGCGCCAGGATCACCAGCTTGCGCGCCACGTCGATGCCGGAGAGATCATCGCGCGGGTCCGGCTCGGTGTAGCCCATCGCCTTGGCCTGCGCGACCAGTTCGGAAAACGGCAGCGAACCGTCGTATTTGTTGAACAGCCAGGCCAAGGTGCCGGAGAAGATGCCTTCGATCGAGGTCACCCGATCGCCGGTATCCACCAGGTCGCGCAGCGTGGTGATCACCGGCAGGCCCGCGCCCACCGTCGCCTCGTAGCGGAAGCGCGCGCCGCTGCCGGCGGCGGCGTCCTGGATGGCGCGATAGCGCGCCAGCGGGCCCGCGCCGGCCTGCTTGTTCGGCGTGACCACGTGGATGCCGGCGGCCAGCCAGTCGGCGTAGCGATCGGCCACGTTGGCGCTGCCGCTGCAGTCGATGATGACCGCGTGCGGCAGGTTGGCATCGAGCAGGTGCGCGGTGAACCGGTCCAGGTCGGTGGCGTCGCGCGCACCGGCGAAGGCCGGGCGCCAGTCGCCATCGAGCGTGCGCTCTGCCAGGCACATGCGGCTGCGCGAGGCGATGGCGCGCACGCGCAGGTCCAGGTTGGCCTTGGCCAGCAATTGCGGTTGCGCCGCGCCGAGCTGGTCGAGCAACGCCGCACCGACGTTGCCCGGCCCGATCACCCCGACCGCGAAGGTCTGCGGCGACAGCCAGAACCCGGCATGCGCGGCCCGCAGCGCGCGGGTGGCATGCGCGCTGTCGATGGCCACGGAGATGTTGCGTTCCGAGGAGCCCTGCGCGATCGCCAGGATATTGACCTGCGCGCGCCCCAGCGACTCGAACAACCGCGCGGCGACGCCCGGCTGGCCCGCCATGCCGTCACCGACCGCGGCCAGCACGCTGACCCCGGCGGTCAGCTGCACGCGCTGCACCTGCCCGACCGCCAGCTCGTGGGTGAACGCCAGCAGCAGCGCCTCCTGCGCGCGTGCCGACTCCTCCTCGCGCACCACGCAGCAGATCGAGTGCTCGGACGAGCCCTGCGAGATCATCACCACCGACACCCGCGCGTTGCGCAATGCGGCGAACACCCGCTCGGCGGTACCGGGCACGCCGATCAGGCCGGTGCCTTCGAGATTGAGGATGGACAGGTTCGGACTGAGGGTCAGGCCCTTGATCGGCCCGCCCACGCGGCTGCTCGCGCTGATCCGCGTACCGGGATGCTCGGGCTGGAAGGTGTTGCGGATGATGATCGGCAGGCCACGCTCGATGGCCGGCGACATCGTCTGCGGATGCACCACCTTGGCGCCGAAATAGGCCAGCTCGCAGGCCTCGTCGTAGCTCAGCGTCTCCAGCTGCACCGCCTCGGGCACCACGCGCGGATCGGCGGACAACACGCCGTCGACATCGGTCCAGATGTGCAGTTCGTCGGCCTCGAACAGCGCGGCGAAGATCGCGCCGGAATAATCGCTGCCATTGCGCCCCAGCGTAGTGACGCGGCCGGCGCGGTCGCGGGCGACGAAGCCGGTGGCCACCACGCGCGCATGCGGTTGCGCCTCGCGCCAGCGCGCCAGCCGCTCCGCGCTGACGCCCCAGTCCACGTCTACGCCCAGTTCGCCGCGATTGACCACCAGCACCTCGCGCGCATCCAGCACCGCGCACGGCTCGCCCAGCGCGCGAAGGTGCTCGCCCAGCAGCTGCGCCGAATACACCTCACCCAGTCCCTGCACGCGATCGAGCACCTCGCGCGGCAGTTCGCCGATCACCGCCAGCGCGGCGAGGATCTCGGCCAGCTGTTCGAACTGCCGGTCCAGCCATTCGATCAACGCACCGGCGTGTTCGCCCAGCAGCGCCACCGCCGCGCCACGATGGCGGGCGCGGGTTTCGTGCCACAGCTCGCGCCATTCCGGCTGCCCGGCGGACGCCTGGGTGGCCATGTCGATCAGCGCATCGGTGACGCCTTTCATCGCCGACACCACGGTGACCTGGCGCGTCTCTGGACGGGCCAGCAGCAGCTGGGCGACATGGCGATAGCGCGCGGCGTCGGCGACCGAGGTGCCGCCGAACTTGTGCACGACGGTGCGTGGCGCGGCCGGTGAGAGCGTGGCGGCGGACGAAGCAGAAACAGACGACATGACAGACCTCGTGGTGAGGCCCCGCCTGTACGGGATCATCGGATCGGGCGCCATCCCCCGCATCCTGATCCGGGTGCGGGGCCGTGGTTTTCGGAAACTACGCGAAGACGACGGGCCGCACCGGGCAAGTGGTACGGGTGGTAATGGTGGTGGTAATGGCCGCGATGGCCGCGCCGCCGAGCGCAGAGTTGCCCGTGCCGGAAGTCGGCATCGGGGCGTTGAGCAGGGCGGCGTGGGCAGGCATGGCGCCAACGATTCAGCATCGCCCGGGGCGCTGTCAAGAGGCGCGACGCAGATCGCGCGAACATCGCCATCACGGTTGCAATGGCAACCTTTTCGCCGCCGATCGCAGCACAACCGCCCGCTTCCCCAGGAGCCTGCCGTGAGCCTGAAGATCAAGCGCATCTACGATCCCGCCGGTGGCCACGATGGCGCCCGCGTCCTGGTGGATCGCCTGTGGCCGCGCGGCGTGACCAAGACGCGCGCGCACCTGGACGATTGGCTGAAGGAGCTGGCGCCCTCGCCCGCCCTGCGCGAATGGTGGGACCACGATCCGGAGCGGATGGTGGAGTTCACCGAACGCTACCGCGCCGAGCTTGGTGACCCCACGCATCAGACGGCGTTGGCCCGGTTGCGCGAGATCATCGCCGCGCATCCGACCACCACGCTGCTGTATGGCGCGCACGATCCGGTGTTCAACCATGCGCACGTGCTGCAGAACTATCTGGCGCAGGGGCGCCACGCCGCTCACTGAGCCGCGATGCACCTCAGCCGAAGCGACGCACCAGATGGTCGCCCTCTTCCGAGCGCAGCACCACCTCGGTGGGCTGGCCGGTGGTCCAGGCATGCAGGCGCGCCATCATCTCGGCATTGCGCAAGGCCCCATCCTGGGCGAGATAGCGCAACGGACTCCACTGCGGACGCGACACCAACCATGCGTCCTCGAACTGCTCGACCGCCACTACATAGCACTGCTTGTCCATGCGGGTACCTGCATCGCGTCGGGTGAGGGAAATCCCGAGAGGGCTGGTCACGGCGAGCCGTGGGGGCGCCAAGCACCTGGGGAGTCCCGCGAATCGGGGAGGCGGGAACGGTGCTTCCAGCTCTTCGGTCCCGGCTCGACCTTACTCAAGGGTCCGCGGTGGAGTAGCCACAGGGCGCCGCGTCCGGTACCGATACGTTGTCATGGATAAGCGGCCAAAGTCCTCGGCAAAGGCTGAATCGAGGGGTCAGAAAATTCCTATTTTCCGCCCGCCGGCGTCACGCGCCGTACACGTCCAACGTGCTGTGGCGCGTGTGCTCAGCGAGCGCCGCGCAACTGAAGCGCGGTGTCATAGGCGGTATTGATCTCACGTGCGCGCTGTTCGGCCAGCGCGATCAATTCGGGCCCCAGGTGTTGCACTTTGTCGGGGTGGTACTGGCTGATGCGGCGCTTGTAGGCGGCCACGATCTCCTCGCGGCCGGCCTGCTCGTCCACTTCCAGCACCTCGAACCAGCGTGGTGGCGGGGTTGCGCCCGCGGGTGCAGGCGCGGCCATGTCCGGCGCGGGTGCCGATGCCTGCCCACGCCCCCGCAGCAGCGGAAGCAGCACCGAGACCAGCCAGTAGCCGACCACGAAGGCCACCGCGATGACCAGCACTTCAGGGATTCGCATCGGGTAACTCCCGCAGTTGCGCGCGATAGCGCTCAAGTTCATCCGCGCGCGCGGTGTCCGCTGGCGCGTGAAAGGACAGCAGTTCGAGCCGCGCGAGTAGCTGCGGCTTGAGCCGTAGCAGCGCGTCGTCCGACAAGGTCGCCGTGGCGAAGGCCAGGCCGTCGACCTCGCCGGCCTGGCGCAGGGAAATCTTGCGCACCAGGTTCATCGCGAACGGCGGACAGGCCAGCGTGTCCACCGCCAGCGATACCAGCGTGCGCCGCGTCAGGCCCAGCGCATCGCGGCGACGCACGGTGTAGACCACCATCGCCAGCGCCAGCAGATATATCGCGCACAGCAGCGCGAACAACGCGCCCCAGTCGCGCCACGCCAGCAGCAGTGCCGGCAGCACGCCCAGCAGCAGCACGCCCATCAGCGTCACCCCGACCTGCAGCGGGCGCAGCGTCCGGCGCAGCCCCTGCAGTTCCTCCAGCATCGGCGCGACGGGTCGCGTCGCCGCACGCATCCATTGCAGGCGCAGCAGCGGACGCCACGGCGTCAGCAGCGCGGGCACGAACAGATAGCCGCCGCGCCACTGCACGTCGCCGCCGACGGTGCCGGCCCAGCCACGGCGACGCGGCCACAGCACCAGCTCATCGGCGTACAGCAGCATCGCCGCGTCATACAGATAGAACGCGACGATGCCCGCAAGCAGCCAGATATCGGCAGCGATCACTGGACCGTCTTCTGCTTCTCTCGTTCGCTCTTGCGGCTGAACAGGCGACGGAACCACGCACCGACGGCCACGACACCGGCCACCACCAGCTTCCACATGCTGGCCAGGAACGCGCCGATCGCGCCGAACAAGCCCTTCTTCGCCGCCACCGCGGCCGCACCACCGGTCACCAGCGCGGCCAGGCCGTAGGCCGCCACGTGGTCACCCTCGCGGAACTCCGCGTAGCGCTCGCCCGCCTTGTACTCGTAGCCGGGCAGCACGCGCTTGAAATCCGCGATCGCGCCATCGAAATCTTCCGGCGACGCCACCACCACCACTTCCATCACGCCGTGACGGCCAAGCAGGCGGGTGTTGTAGTTGACGCTCTGCTCGTGGCTGGTTTCGTTCTCGCCGATGATCGCCCACTCAAGGTTGTTGACCGCCTTGTCGTACTTGGGCTGGAAGCGCCAGCCGGCGACATGCATCAGGTCCCAGCCCTTCTGCTTGCGTTCCTTGTTGGACGCCTCGGTGCCTTCGCGGATGGAGGCCAGCAGATCGTCGGCGTCGAGCTTGTCGTTGTCCTTGACGTAGCCGATGCCGCTATAAGTAAAGAACGCCACCCAGCTCAAATCCTGCGGCGCGAAGGTATACATGTCCTCCGAGCCCTGCGGGTTCTGCATCATCTGGTTGAGTTCGCGCGTTCCCTTCGCGCCGAGGAAGGCATAGCCTTCGGGCACCTGGATGGTCGCCTTGCCATCGATATCGCCAACCGCCTTGCCGACCTGCCAGGGCAGCGACGACACATCCTCTGCGGCACGGACGGGCGACACACTCACGCACAGCAGCGCCGCGAGCAGCGCCCCGAAAATGGACTTCATGTATTTTCCCCTGATGGCCGACCTTGGCCAGCCGGCATTCTAGCCAGCCTGCGACTTCGGCCACAACGCACCCGGACCGGGCGCCGGCGCCGGAAACGCGCGATCGCCCCGTCTCATCCGGTGAGACGGCCAAGGCTTACGGTTGCCGCATGAGCACGGATACGCCCATCGCCCTCGCCTATGCCCGCGCCTATGCGCTTCTGCGCGCGGCCGGCGCCAGCGACCAGGCGACGTTCGACGTGGCCTTCAGCCATGCGCATGGCGATCTGCTGGCGGGGTTTCCGGACCAGCACACGGACATCATCGACACCCTGCTGGGGTTCGCCCGCCAACTGGGCCGGGTGGCGGCGTGTCGGGATACCGCATCCGCGCCGGATCAGCCGACCCAGGCCTGAGCCTCCCGCGCGCCCCCTCATGAATCCGGCGGACGTCGCTTCGCACGCAGGGGCACCCAGCGCTGCCGATCTTCCGGCAGCGGTGAATCGTCCTCGCCGAGCGCTTCCACCATGTGCGCCCTGACCTGCGCGTCGAGCGCCTCCAGCACCTCGGCCAGCGAATCACCCTCCACCGCCAGCGACAGCTCGGCGCAGTAGGCGATCCACACGTCTCCATCGCGTTCGGCGAAACAACGCAGGACCATCTCCTTGGATTTCATGATGCGGCCTCCTCATGCACGCACTCATCGGCATCCAGACGATGTCACGCCGCGCCGGGGCGCTGGCATCGGAAAGCCCTGCACTGACCTATCGGCACGCCGCGCATGGCGTTGTCTGGTTTCTGCGGCACATCACCCAGCACGATGCGGCGGCAGCGGCTAGACTCGCGCAGCACCCACAAGGAGATTCACATGTACGGATGGCTGATCACCGCGGCCCTGCAGGCCGCCGCCCCGACTCCCGCCCCCTCGCCCACCTGCACCTGCGCACGCCAGTGCGATGCGATGTGGGTGGAGGCCGCCACTTCGCTGGAACGCTATACCGGCACGCGGTTGGAGGTGATCTCCAGCTTCCGGCTGGAAAGCCATCTTCCGCGCATGGAGGGGCTGTACGGCTCGGTCGAACGCCGCCCGATCGAGAATGGGCGCGACGAGATCAATGTCGCCTTCATGGCGTTGCCGGATACGCAGGAACTGCAGATGCGCGCGGAACGGTCGGTGCAGGCGTTCAACGAAAGCGTGACCGCGGCGGGCAAGCGGATCCAGTGCCCGGCATCTTCCGCGAAGTGAGCCGGCGGGCCCGGTAACCGCCGGGCCAAGCTTGCGCATGCGATGCGGCGGCGGGCGCCTCCGGGCGCCCTCCCCGCTTCGCTAACGCGTCAATCTCGAATACACGCCACGCACCATCGAAGCGAGCGCGGCCAACACCAGCAACGCGGCCAGCGCCCACAACCAGAGGTGGTGGAACACCACGTACACCGGCATCCGCACCACGAACTGGGAGACCAGCAGCGCCCACGGCCCAAGGAAGATCATGGCCAGGCCGCAGCGCACCCAGAGCGCGCGCGGCCAGACCGACACGAATGCGGCCCAGACCAGCGCGACCTCGGCCAGCATGACCGCGCAGACGAGTGCGACGATGCCCGGCCGATAGACCCAGGCGGCGGGCCGCGCTTCATCGACGTAGTAGCTGTCGGCATCCAGGCTGATGCCGATGACACAGACGATCGCCAGCAGGGTGGCCGCGGCGAGACACCCTGTGATCAGGCTTGGACGACGTAGCACTATCTCCTCCCGAGTGGGGCAAATGGCGTACTGCCAGACATCGCTGTTGTTCTCGGCACGGTACTGCTCGGCAACCCAACCCACCCGCTCGCGGAACCCGCCGCAGTCGACGTCGCTCACCGCATCCGTGCCGCCGGCAGGCAGCTGGCCGCACAGCGGGTCGATCAATACAGTGGCCGTGGCCCTGTCCATCGAATCAACGGCATCACCAGAGCTTGCCGAGCGCGGCCGTGATCGCCCGGGACTCAGCATCGTCACAGGCACCGGGGTTCCCAATTCGGACAGAGGAAAGCTTGCCGGCTTGCGCGCGCGAAATGAACACCTCGCTGCCATCCATCATCGGGCAGTCCCATTCCGACCGGCCAAAATCCGGGAGCTGCCTCATGGCATTGACAGCTTCGACACGCGGGCGAATTCGACGACAAGTAGCCGGGGCCAAGGTGACGATGCCATCCGCGTAAGTGGATGACGTACGGCACGACAAGTAAGTGTTCCCTGAAAAAACAAAGCCAACAACTCGACCTTGCATGTAATCACGGGCCCAGACGCTGATGGCGTTCTCGCCAGTGGGCCTCAAGGGTTGCTGATGCGCGGCACGCATGAATGCTTGTACAGCAGCTTCCGCTCCTCCAGCCGTTGCGTAATGCTCGCCCGCGCTGGCATCCAGCGAGATGGTTAGCAGAAAGAGCAGAAATATTCTCATGTATGCCGTTCGCCGCGATGTGGGCAATCTGCGCTCTCAGCAGGGGTGCCGCTTGCCATTGAAGATAGCGTACAGGCCGGCCAGTCGGTAATCGTCTCGGAGCCCCGACTCCACGCCCTTCTGGTGGGTCTACGCGTACCTCACGCAGGAGGGCAGCGAGGGCGAGGCCCTCGCTGAACCAATTTCGCCGACGACTGCTGATCGATAGCACGCCCTTTCAATCCCACGGATTGGCGGGTGGCGCATACAGGCTCGCGAAGGACAAGATCAGTTGAAAGGCGAGCGCAATTCCCATGATTGAGCAGAACACGATCACAACGGAAGCATTGGATACTCCGAAGAGAAGAATCGCCAACAGGACCACAACAAACGCGATCTGGGATGCGAACGCGGTGAGCACGGAGTACTCATTGTCCCGCTCCTTGCTGGCGAGATACGCAATAGGACCGGTTGCAGCCCCATAAGCCCAGATCAAGAACGGAAGCGCCGTGTGGTCCCCGATCCGGTGTCCGAAGTAGAACAGGATCGCCAAACACCACGCCGTCATAACCAAGAGGGTGTAGATGACCGACAGCGAGCCGATGAGGTAAGCGGGAATTCGCTTCCCGTGCTCCACCAACATGGCGGCGGGCGCGGCAAATATTAGGCCCGGCATGAGAAGAAGTGAGAGGGCGAATGCACCAGCGAAGGCCACAAGCAGCCCCACTCCTATGACGCCCCACTGTCCTAGAATCGCGAGCCATATGCCGGAGACGATGCCTCCGAGCATATTAAGCATCATTAGCACGAGCGCGAACGCGGAAATGATTCCCTTCATACCCCCCCCCAGGGCCGTTGCTTCCGCTGGAGTCTACGCCGCAAGCCGGTACTCGTAGAAGGGGGGGCCGTTTGTCGTCGAATATCTCGTACAGGCCGCCCAGGTCGTTCGGGTCGGGGTTGAGCCAGGCTTCGAGGTGCTCGGGTTTGATGTTGATGATCGTCCGGTCGTGGCCGGCGGCGGCGGCCTCGGGCCCCGGCTCGTCGGTGATAGCGGCGAAGCTGGTCAGGGCCGGCTCCTCGCCCTTCGGGTCGGTCCACTCGGCCCATAGGCAAGCGACCAGCATCGGCTGCCCAGTGCGCGGTGCGAACTTCACCACCTGATTCTGGCCGCCTTCGCCTTCCACGTTCTCCCAGAACCGATCGACGATTATGATTCCGCGCTGGCGGCCGAACAGCTGTGCCCAGAATCGCTTCAGGTTGTCGCGCCGGGCGTTATATGTGCCGGACAAGCGCTTGCGGCCGGTGCCGCAGCCGACCACGAAGTCGGAGCTGGCCGGCTTGCCCGGCATGCGCAGCTGGTAACGCATGGGCTTGCGCTCGTTATCGGCCTTGCGCTTCGACTGCTTGAACAGCTCCTGTTGCCAGGCCTGCTCGTCCTCGGCGAAGCGCGCGTCCAGCTCGGCGACTACCCCGGCCGACAGCAGCGGCCGCATGCCCTCGATCACCGCCTTGGGGACCTTGCTGCGCTCCAGGCCGTTGTGCCGCAGCCACAGGCGCGCGAAGGCGTCCAGGCCCATGATCGGTCCGAACTTGCGGACCATGCGCTTGTAGTCGGCGTCGATCTGAGCGGAATAGCACATGGGTCAGACGACCTCGCCCCGTGGCCGGACCAGCCCCTGCCGCACCAGGATGGCCTCAGCCTCGACCCAGGCCCGCTCAAGCCCGGGCGCAGCCAGGTTAACGATCGCATTCGCCAAAGCGGAGAATGCCTCGATGAACCACTCCCCCTGAGTTTCCAGCAGGCCGGGCACAGCTACCTCCAGCTGGTCCAGCTGCTGCTCACCTCGGTTCAGGCCCATGGCTCGCCCTCCGGCTGGGACAACAGGCTAAGTCGCGAAACGTCCGCACTGCGTTGATGAGCAGAATGTGCGTCCGCAACGGGCACCTTAGGTACATGATGCCGTGCTGCATCTCGCAGAACGAGATTGAGCTGAGACAGCGCCCTTTCGCTGAATGGCCTATTCAGTGTTAGCCTCCAGAGGCACCACTGAAGGTGCTTTCCAGCCCGAACGCTTGAACAAGGGATCGCTCTTGGTGGCCACCATGCTAACCGCGTGTTTCGCCCCAACTTCCGGCCATGCGGCTACACCTATCCGCTGCGATATCTGCCGCACGGATACGGACTTCCGTACCGAGGCCGTCGCACGTGGGGAAGGCACTTACTTGGTGTATAGCCTCGAGACGGCCGTAGTGCAGCAATGGTACGTGGGACCGGGTAGCGCCGGCGGCGGCGACAATCCGGCCCGAGTGGCAACCCAGGTTTCGGTTTCGCCAATGGCTGCTTCGACTGTGACCAAGCAGAACATGCCGCCTGGTGCGACCGTCGAGGCGCAGCGCGCTCACGAAATGTAGTTCCACGGCGGCGGCACCATCCGCTCCATCAGCGTAATTCCGATCTCAAACCTTCCCGTCGATCCCGACGTGAAAGACGCTACGGCCTATCGCTTCGTCAATGACCGCAACATGCGCGATCAGATCGAAACGGCTGTCGGACGCCCGGAAGTTCTCTCGGCTGTGACCTCGACCGGCCTGCTCACCGCCTTGGCCGACCTGACGAACCTTGCCACCCTATCTCGGATTGAAGGACATGGCCTGCTTTCTTTCAAGATCGCCTTCAAGGATGGCTCCTACGTAATCATCCGCGCCGACGTGGATCACGCGAACGGGACCTACGAACCGAACAGCGCTCGCACCCAACCTGGCCAGGTGGTTCCGGCGACGATCGAGTCGGTCGGCTCCCCCGGCCATGGCGCGATCAAGACCATTTCCTGCGGCGGTTCCGGCGCAGCGAAAATCTGCATCGTGAAGTGGGAAACCTACTGACGCGCTGCACGCTGATCAGGAGCAGCACGCCGATGGCTGGCCATAACTTGGCCGGCGGTCTTTGCACTGGGTCCCGGGGCTTCCACCAGGCAGGGCACGAGACCGGCTACCACCAACTCAGAACCAGTGGGATGGCCGCATCTGGCCGCCTGACCCGTTAAGCGTCGCGAACCCACCACCAAGGAACCGGTCATGCGACACCTGACGCTCATTGTCTCGCTCACGCTTGTGATCGCAGGTTGCAGCGGGTTGGAAATCAAGACCCTGGGGCCCGCCGACGTTAAGAATGCTCATGCGGATGAGGGTAAGAGGCCACAGCCGGGCTACATTGTTTACGGACCCATGCTGCTAGTAATGATCAGCGAGGTCGAGACCTGCCTAGGCAAGCAAAAAGAGAACGGCGACTGCGAGGGACCCGTGGCAAAGAAATGCGCGCTCTCGGAGCCGATCCTGTTTCCCGACTCTTCTCGCCCATTTCTCGTTCGCAGCAAGAATGGCCTCGGCAAAGCTGGCGTTGACGTCACGATTCTGGATGGGTGGCGCCTTGGCTCATTCAAAGATGAGAGCGACAACACGGCGCTCCTGGCTGCCGTAGAAAAGCTCGCGATCGCCAGAAATACACCGTCAAAGACCACTTGCAAAGTCGGCCTTTATCGCTGGGACACCACTGCGGGGAGCGATCCACTGGTTCGCGTTCCACTCCTCGAAAATTGAACCAGAGTCGCCACAGGCGACACGGTGTGCTGCGTCCTGAAAGGCCCTGCTCAGGCGCCCCGCGGGTCGAGGTGCCATGGACGTCAATTGCCTTCGCGGCGCTCGCTCAGCGCCTGGACCTGCCGCTCGACGGCTTCCGCCCGCTGAGCGGCCCCGCGGGATATCGGATTGTCGACTCTCACAGGAGGAATGCTGCGAGTACCCCGTCTCAGCGACTACGACGCAAAAGGCGCCGGAACCTGCTTGACTCACCTACCTCTCAAGAAGCGACCGCGCAAATGACTCACGCGGCCGCACGTCGGCTACAGGAAGACGTACCCCAACACGCCTTCGTTGACGGCCTGAGCAACGCCTTCGCATGTTGCAGACAAGGTGTCGAAATGGTCCCGATTCGCGAAGATGTAGCAGCGGTACAGAGGGACCGATCCGGGCAGCTGGCTATCAGCAATCCAACCATTGGTAGTCGACATGAACGTCGGCTTTGTCCAGCCCTCGCAGTTGTAATCGTTCGAGGAGAAATACTTGAACAACCACTGGGTGTCGGCGCTCGCCATGTAGCAGAGATAGAGCGGGTGCCCGCCTGAGAAGGCCGTCACCGAGGCGTAGCCGAGAAGCCCTTCCATCTTCCAGCCCAGGTCGCCCCAATTGGCCGGCAACTGCTGGAACGTCAGATGATTCTTCTCCTTGTTGCTGAACATCCGGTTCAACACGAAGGGAGTAAAGCCAACCGGAGTAGCCAGCGCGGCGGCATCCGTTCCAGTCGGGACTTTGGAGATATCGTCGACGGGTAGGAGCTGCGTTTCTTGAGCCGACGCTGCGAAAGACATAAACATCGCGAGAACTGCACAAACGACGAGCGATTGCACTTTCATGACGGGTCCTTGTATGTCCATGCGGGCTGCCTGCCCGCCGGGGGATCGTATCAAGGGCTATCGCCGTGAAAATGGGCTACGCGGCTCATCCCACGCCTGACAACACGTCCGGCAGGCAGGCGACGCAGTAGCACTCAAGTGACCAACCGATGTATTTGGCGGCGTGAACATGCCAGCGGGTACGCCGCGATATCAGCCAAGTCGCTGATAAATGGTGACCCCGGCCCGATTCGAACGGGCGACCTTCCCCTTAGGAGGGGGACGCTCTATCCAGCTGAGCTACGGGGCCTAAGCCGCCGCATTGTCGCATGAACCCCCGCCGCCCCACAGCCAGCCGCCGCGCCCGGATGCGGCGCAGCAAGGCCTGTCGCGGGCCTCTGCTAAAATCGCCGGTTCCCGCGCCGCTTCCCCCGCGTTCCACCGGCGGCGCCTCGACGACACGATTCCAGGAGTTCCTTGCATGTCCGCAGCCCTGCTCAAGCCGCTCGACCTCGCCGCGTCCAATCCCGGCACCTATCTCGGCGACGGCGAATGGTCCCAGGCCACCGGCGCCGGCGTCCTGCAGCCGCTGAACCCGACCACCAACGAGGTCATCGCCGAAGTCCAGGCCACCACCGAGGCGGATTACGAGCGGGTCATCGTGCGCGCGCAGGAAGCCTTCAAGGCATGGCGCAGCGTGCCGGCCCCGCGTCGCGGCGAAGCCGTGCGCCTGTGCGGCGAGGCACTGCGCCGCCACAAGGACGCGCTCGGCTCGCTGGTCGCGCTGGAGATGGGCAAGAGCAAGCCGGAAGGCGACGGCGAAGTGCAGGAGATGATCGACATCGCCGACTTCGCGGTCGGCCAGAGCCGCATGCTGTACGGCTACACCATGCACTCCGAACGCCCCGGCCACCGCATGTACGAGCAGTACCAGCCGCTGGGCCTGGTCGGCATCATCAGCGCGTTCAATTTCCCGGTCGCGGTGTGGAGCTGGAATGCGTTCCTCGCCGCCATCTGTGGCGACGTGTGCATCTGGAAGCCGTCCAACAAGACCCCGCTGACCGCCATCGCCACCATGAAGATCTGCAACGCCGCGCTCAAGGAAGGCGGCTTCCCGGACATCTTCTTCCTGGTCAACGATGCCGGCACCGCGCTGTCCGAGCGCCTGGTCGACGACAAGCGCGTACCGCTGATCAGCTTCACCGGTTCCACCCAGGTCGGCCGCCTGGTCGCCGAGAAGGTCGCGCGCCGCCTGGGCCGCTCGCTGCTGGAACTGGGCGGCAACAACGCGATCATCCTCGACGAAACCGCCGACCTGAAACTGGCCGTGCCGGGCATCGTGTTCGGCGCGGTCGGCACCGCCGGCCAGCGCTGCACCACCACCCGCCGCCTGATCGTGCACGAATCCATCTACGACAACGTGCTGGCGACGCTGGTCAAGGCGTACAAGCAGGTCGAAGGCAAGATCGGCGACCCGACCGACGCGGCCAACCTGATGGGCCCGCTCAACAGCCGCGGCGCGGTCGAGCAGTTCCTGGCCTCGATCGAGCAGGCCAAGGCCGCCGGCGGCACCGTCCAGACCGGCGGTACCGCGATCGACCGCCCCGGCAACTTCGTGCTGCCGGCGATCGTCACCGGCCTGAAGAACACCGACGAGGTGGTGCAGCACGAGACCTTCGCGCCGATCCTCTACGTGATGAAGTACTCGACCCTGGACGAGGCCATCGACATGCAGAACGGCGTGCCGCAGGGCCTGTCGTCGTCGATCTTCACCCAGAACCTCAAGGCCGCCGAGCGCTTCCTGTCGGCGGCGGGCTCGGACTGCGGCATCGCCAACGTCAACATCGGCACCTCCGGCGCGGAAATCGGCGGCGCCTTCGGTGGCGAGAAGGACACCGGCGGCGGCCGCGAATCCGGCTCGGACGCATGGAAGGTCTACATGCGCCGGCAGACCAACACCATCAACTACTCCGATTCACTGCCGCTGGCGCAGGGCATCAAGTTCGACTTCTAAGCGCCGCGCGCGACGCAGCCGGCGCCCAAGCGGGGGCGGATGCCAGTCATCCGCCCCTTTTTGCATCTTCCTAAGGGATAATCCCAAGGTCCGCTCACTCACCCGCAACGGAGCCGCTCGATGAGCAGCGTTCGACAGACCAGCACCCTGGCCATCATCAGCCTGGTGGCCGGCATCCTCGGCTGGACCGCCCTGCCCTTCCTCGGCAGCGTCACCGCGATCATCACCGGCCACATGGCCCGCGGCGAGATCCGCCGCCAGCCCGACCGCTTCGAAGGCGACGGCCTGGCCCTGGCCGGGCTGATCCTGGGCTGGGTCAACGTGGCGCTGTGGATCCTCGGCGTGCTCGCGTTCGTGCTGTTCTTCGGCGGCCTGGCCTGGCTGGGCTGGGCCAATTCCTGAGCGCGATGGACCTGTCCTCGCAATCACGCTTCAGCAACCGGGTGGCGGACTACGTCCGCTACCGCCCGGGCTATCCGCCGCAGCTGATGGCCTGGGTCCATGAGCGGCTGGGCGTGGCACCCGGCGCCCGCGTGGCCGACATCGGCGCCGGCACCGGCATCTCCTCGCGACTGTTCCTGCAGGCCGGTCACCCGGTCATCGCGGTCGAGCCGAACGCGGCGATGCGCGCGGCAGCCGAGCAATGGCTGGGCGCCGAAGCCGGCTTCTCCGCGCTCGACGGCAGTGCCGAGGCCACCGGCCTGGCCGATGCCAGCGTGGACGTGGTCAGTGCCGCGCAGGCCTTCCACTGGTTCAACATGCGCGCCGTGCGCGGCGAATGGGCGCGCATCCTGCGCCCGGGCGGGCTGGCGGTGATCTACTGGAACTCGCGCCTGCTCGAAGCCACGCCGTTCCTGGCCGGCTACGAGGCGCTGCTGCTCGAATACGGCACCGACTACAGCGCGGTGGCCGAACGCTACCAGGACGACGCCACCATGCGCGCCTGGTTCGGCAGCGGCTTCGTCGATGCCGCCAGCTTCCCGAACGTGCAGCGCATGGATTTCAACGCCCTGCGTGGGCGCCTGCTGTCCTCTTCCTACGCGCCCGCCGAGGGGCATCCGCGCCACGCGCCGATGCTCGACGCGCTGCGCACGCTGTTCGATCGCCATGCGCTCGACGGCCATGTCGAATTCGCCTACCAGACCCGCGCCTTCGCCGGCACCTTGAACTGAATGTATTCCCTCGCCCGCCCCTTCCTGTTCACCCTCGACGCCGAACGCGCCCACGGCCTGGGCCTGCGCGCGATCGAGGCGGCGTACCGCACCGGCACCTCGTCGCTGCTGGCCAAGCGGCCCGCGCCGCTGCCCACGCCCGCCTTCGGCCTGCAGTTCCCCAACCCGGTCGGCCTGGCCGCCGGCCTGGACAAGAACGGCGAGCACATCGAGGCGCTGTTCGCGCTCGGCTTCGGCTTCGTCGAAGTGGGCACGGTGACCCCGCGCCCGCAGGTCGGCAATCCGCGCCCGCGCCTGTTCCGGCTGCCGGCGCACGAAGCCATCATCAACCGCATGGGCTTCAACAACCTCGGCGTCGATGCACTGGTGCGCAACGTCGAGCGCGCCCGCCGCCGCGACGGCCTGCTCGGCATCAACATCGGCAAGAACAAGGACACGCCCAACGAGTCCGCGGCCGATGACTACCTGCATTGCCTGGAACGGGTCTACCCGCTGGCGGACTACATCACCGTCAACATCTCCTCGCCCAACACCGCCGGCCTGCGCGAGCTGCAGGAAGAGCAGGCGCTGCGGCAGCTGATCGGCGCGCTGCGCGAGGCCCAGGAAAAACTCGCCGCGCAGCATGGCAAGCGCGTGCCGATGCTGGTCAAGGTGGCACCGGACCTGAGCGATCGCGACATCGAAGCCGCCGCGCGGGTGCTGTCGGAACTGTCGGTGGATGGCGTGATCGCCACCAACACCACCATCGCGCGCCCGCTGATCGAGCACGAGCGGCTCGCCAAGGAGGCAGGCGGGCTGTCCGGCGCGCCGCTGCTCGGGCAGTCCACGCTGGTGCTGCGCCGGCTGCGCGCGCGCCTGCCCGAGTCGATCCCGCTGATCGGCGTGGGCGGCATCTCGCGCGGTGCCGACGCGGTGGCCAAGATGGCCGCCGGCGCCAGCCTGGTGCAGGTCTACAGCGGCCTGATCTTCCATGGCCCGGCGCTGGTGGGCGACTGTGTCGAGGCGATCCGCCGCCGTCGCGAAGCCCCCAGCCGTGGCGCGGTCTCCGCGCTATGACCACGGCCTGGACGCTGCGCGAGAACGCGCCGCTGCGTGCACTGAACACCTTCCATGTCGATGCCAGCGCACACTGGCTGCTGCAGCTCGACGATCCGGCGGCGTTGCCTGAAGCGCTGGCCCTGCCGGCCATCGCCGGACAACCGCTGCTGGTGCTCGGCAGCGGCAGCAACGTGCTGCTGGCCGGCGACCCCGAAGGCTGCGTGCTGAGCTTCGGCAACCGCGCCATCGCGGTACTTGAACACCATGCCGACCACGCCATCGTGCGTGCCGGTGCTGGTACGCCGTGGCACGGGCTGGTGATGTGGTCGCTGGAACAGGGCCTGTCCGGCCTGGAGAACCTGGCGCTGATCCCCGGCACCGTGGGCGCCGCGCCGATCCAGAACATCGGCGCGTATGGCGCGCAGGTCGGCGAGTTCGTGCACGTCGTCGAAGCCTGGGACCGGCAAGCGAACGTGCTGGTGCGGCTGGACGCCGAACACTGCGCCTTCGGCTACCGCGACAGCGTGTTCAAGCGCGAGCCCGGGCGCTGGCTGATCGTGGCGGTGGAGCTGCGCCTGCCGCTGCTGCACGAGCTGCGCCTGGACTACGCCGGCATCCGCGAGGAACTGGCGGCGATGGGCGTGGCCACGCCCGAGGCCCGCGACGTCGCCAATGCGGTCATCGCCATCCGCCGCCGCAAGCTGCCCGACCCGGACGTGCTCGGCAACGCCGGCAGCTTCTTCAAGAATCCGCAGCTGCCGCTGGAGCAGATCGAGACGCTGCGCCACCAATGGCCCGCCCTGCCGGTATTCCCCGGCGAGCGCGACGGCGTGGGCAAGGTCTCGGCGGCGTGGCTGATCGAACAGTGCGGCTGGAAGGGCGCGCGCGAAGGCGATGCCGGCGTGTCCCCGCACCACGCGCTGGTGCTGGTCAACCATGGCCAGGCCACCGGCGCCGAGTTGCTGGCGCTGGCGCGCCGCATCGCCGACTCGGTCCGCGAGCGTTTCGCGGTGGTGATCGAACCGGAGCCGCTGCTGATCGGCGCACAGTGGTGAACGCCGCCAGTGCGAACACGCCGCTGCGCGCGGCGGGCTTGATGCTGGTCAGCACCTGCTGCTTCGGCCTGATGGCGATCGCGATCCGCTACGCCTCCGCCTCGGTGGCGACCAACCAGATCGCGTTCTTCCGCAATTTCTTCGGGCTGCTGGCGCTGCTGCCCTTCCTGCTGGTGCGCGGCGGCCCGCTGCCGCGCACCCGCCACGTGCGCCTGTATCTGGTGCGCACGCTGATCGGCCTGGCCTCGATGCTGTGCGGCTTCTGGGCCATCGGCCACCTGCCGCTGGCGCAGGCGATCTCGCTGTCGTACTCCACGCCGCTGTTCGTCACCGTGCTGGCGGTGCTGTGGCTGGGCGAGAAGGTCCGCATGCGCCGCTGGTTGGCGGTGGCCGCCGGCTTCGTCGGCGTGCTGCTGATCCTGCGGCCCGGCTCGTCCACCTTCAGCCCGGGCCTGCTGGTGGCGCTGGCGGCGGCGATGATCAGCGCGGTGGTGGCGATCCAGATCAAGCAGCTCTCGCGCACCGACCCGCCGGACACGGTGGTGTTCTACACCTACGTGTTCTGGGTGCCGATGTCGCTGCTCACCGCGCTGCCGCACTGGAGCTGGCCGCAGGGCAGCACCTGGATCTGGCTGCTGCTGACCGGCATCTTCGGCACCGGCGGCCAGCTGTTCTGGACCCGCGCCTTGAAGCTGGGCGAGGTCTCCGCGCTGCAGCCGATCAGCTTCATGCAGCTGCCGCTGGTGGCGGCGCTGGGCGGCTGGCTGTTCCACGAGTCGCTGGACCGGCATACCGTGGTGGGCGCGCTGATCATCGTCGCCGCCAACGTCTATATCGCCCATCGCGAAACGGTGCTGGCGCGCCGCGCCGCCACGCATGCCCCGGTGGAGGGGGCCAAGCCGGGCGAATGAACTACAGTGGCCACATGGCCACCGATCCCGTCGCACCCCACCCCGCCCGGACGCCCCAGCGCATGATCGGCCTGATCGGCGGCATGAGCTGGGAATCCACCCTGCCCTACTACCGCCATATCAACGAGGTGGTCCGCCGCGAGTGTGGCGGGCTGCATTCGGCGCGGCTGCTGCTGTACAGCGTGGACTTCGCCGACATCGAAGCGTTGCAGCATGCCGGCGACTGGGACGCGGCCGGCGAGGCGCTGGCCGATGCGGCGCGCGCGCTGCGGGCCGGCGGTGCGGATTTCCTGGTGTTGTGCACCAACACCATGCACCGCGTGGCCGGCGCGATCGAGGCGGCCACGCCGCTGCGCCTGCTGCATATCGCCGATCCCACGGCCGACGCGCTCGCGGCGCTGGATATCGCGCGCGTGGGGCTGCTCGGCACGCGCTTCACGATGGAGCAGCCGTTCTATCGCGAGCGGCTGGAGGCGCGGGGGTTCGAGGTGATCGTGCCGGAGGCCGAAGCGCGGGCGGACGTGCACCGCATCATCTACGAGGAACTGTGCGTGGGCGTGCTGCGCGAGGCGTCGCGGCAGCGTTTCCGCGAGGTGATCGCCGCGCTGGTCGCGCAGGGTGCCGGGGCGGTGGTGCTGGGCTGCACGGAGATCGCGCTGCTGGTGGGCGCGGCGGATGCGACGGTGCCGCTGCTGGATACCGCGCTGCTGCATGCTGAGGCGGCGGCGCTGCGTAGCCTGGGTTGATCTTTGATCAGCCGGCCCTCTGCTCTCTCGCCGCGTCCTGCGAATTTTTTTGTAGGAGCGGCTTCAGCCGCGACCGCGGACATCTTCCTTTGTGGGAGAGGCTTAACAGCCCGGACAAGCAGCGTCGCGGGCTGTTGGATGGCGGTCGCGGCTGAAGCCGCTCCTACAACAAGGAACAGCCTACAGCGACGGCGGCGACACCGCTCGATGCCGCCGCCACGGCCGCCGATGCCCACGGAACAGCACCAGGTACAAGCCGGTCACCCAGGCCAGCGCCGCGCACCAGCCGGCCAGGATGTCCGAGGGGTAATGCACCCCTAGGTACACGCGCGATACCCCCACCAGCAGGACGAAAGCCCCCGCCATGCAGGCCACCGGCCAGCGCCAGCGCGTGCGCCACGCCAGCGCCACCAGCACCGCGGCCAGCGTCATCGAGCCCATCGCATGCCCGCTGGGGAAACTGAAGGTGCTTTCCGGCGCGATCGACTCCCACAGGCTCGGCCGCTCACGCTGGAAGAACTGCTTGGCCCCGATATTCAACATCGCCGACCCCACGAACCCCAGCAACGCGAACGTCGCCTCGCGCCAGCGCCGCATGCCCAGCAGCACCAGCACGATCAGCGTGTCGACCGGAATCAGCCCCCACTGGTAACCCAGCTTCGAGACCAGCACGAACGCGCCGTCCAGCGCGGGCGTCGCCCAGCCGCGCAGCCGCCACAGCAGCGGATCGTCGAAGAAGAAGTTTTCCAGTTCGTGGACTTCATCGGCCAGGCTGGCGAACACGCCCAGCGGCAGCAGCACGCCACCGAACAGCAGCACGATGCGCCAGGCGTTGCGGCCCAGCCAGTGACGGAATCCGGCCGGGCTCTCAGCCGGCCGGACGGGCATAGCGGGTTTCGACGTACTCGTCGATCAGCGCGACGAACTCCTGCGCGATGTTCTCGCCACGCAGCGTCACCTTCTTCTCGCCATCCACGAACACCGGCGCGGACGGCGCCTCGCCCGTGCCCGGCAGCGAGATGCCGATGTTGGCGTGGCGCGATTCGCCTGGCCCGTTGACCACGCAGCCCATCACCGCCAGGGTCATGTTCTCCGCGCCCGGATGGCTGATCTTCCACTCCGGCATGCGCCCGCGCACATGGTTCTGCACGACCTTGGCCAGCTCCTGGAAGAATTCGGAGGTGGTGCGCCCGCAGCCCGGGCAGGCGGTGACCAGCGGGGTGAAGGCGCGCTGGCCGGTGGTCTGCAGCAGTTCCTGCGCGACGATCACTTCCTGCGTGCGCGACTGCCCCGGCTCGGGCGTCAGCGAGATGCGGATGGTGTCGCCGATACCTTCCTGCAGCAGCACCGACAACGCCGCCGCCGAGGCGACGATGCCCTTGCTGCCGATACCGGCCTCGGTCAGGCCCAGGTGCAGCGCGAAGTCGCAGCGCGCGGACATGTCGCGATACACCGCGATCAGCTCCTGCACGCCGGACACCTTGGCCGACAGCACGATGCGATCGCGCGCCAGGCCCAGCTCCACCGCGCGTTCGGCCGAGTCCACCGCCGAGCGGATCAGCGCCTCGCGCAGCACGCGGCCGGCATCCCAGGGCTGCTCGCGGCGCGAGTTCTCGTCCATCAGCTGCGCGGCCAGGCTCTGGTCCAGCGAGCCCCAGTTGGCGCCGATGCGCACCGGCTTGCCGTAGCGGATGGCGAACTCGATCAGCTGGGCGAACTGCAGGTCCTTCTTCTTGCCGAAGCCGACGTTGCCCGGGTTGATGCGGTACTTGGCCAGCGCTTCGGCACAGGCCGGCTCGCCGGTCAGCAGCTGGTGGCCGTTGTAGTGGAAGTCGCCGATCAGCGGCACCTCGATGCCCATCATCGCCAGCTTGTCGACGATGCGCGGAATCGCCGCGGCGGACTCCGGGTTGTTGACCGTCAGGCGCACCATTTCCGACCCGGCGCGCCACAGCTCGGCGACCTGCTTGACGCTGGCGGCGACGTCGGCGGTGTCGGTGTTGGTCATCGACTGCACCACCACCGGCTTGCCGCCGCCGACGGTGACATTGCCGATACGGACCGGCTGGGTCAGGCGACGGGGCCAGGCGCCGGTCTCGGCGGGCGGGGTTGGGCGGGTCACGGCGTCATGCATGCCCCCATTTTAGTGCGAGCCGGCCCAATGCGCGCCAACTTCCGTCGCCGGTGCCTCCCCGGCCCGCGCGCCCTGCCGGTGCCCGTCATGCGCTGTGACAGACTGTCGCATGCGTCACCGCGCGCGACCGCATAGCATGGCGCCCTGATGGACAACAGCAACAACGCCTCCTTCCTCCGCACCCTGTGCAGCCTGCGCTGGCTGGCCACCGCCGGCCAGGCCGTCACCATCCTGGTCGCGACCTGGGCACTGGGCATGGCCCTGCCGCAGCCGCCGCTGTGGGCGGGCGTCGCCGCGCTGGCGGTGTTCAACCTGTATGCGCGCTGGCGGGTCGGGCTGGAGCGGCCGATCGGCCCCGCCACCGCCTTCGGCCACGTGCTGGTCGATGTGGTCGTGCTGACCTGGATGATCGGCTGGAGCGGCGGCATCGCCAACCCGTTCGGCTCGCTGTTCCTGGTGCTGATCGCCTTGGCCGCGTTCGCCCTGCCGCTGGCCTGGGGCCTGGCGGTGGCCGCGGCCTGCGTGCTCGGCTACGCGCTCAGCGCCACGTTCGGCCTGCCGCTGCCGGCCGGCCATGTGGACCCGCGCGTGCTCTACCTGTGCGGCGTGGCGCTGAACTTCCTGCTGTGCTCGGTGGTGGTGGTGGTGTTCACCACCCGGCTGGCGTTCTCGCTGCGTCGGCGCGAGCAGGAACTGGCCACGCTGCGCGAACGCTTCGCCCGCAACGAGGGCATCGTCACCCTGGCCACCCACGCCGCCTCGGTGGCGCACGAACTGAACACCCCGCTGGCGACGATGACCCTGCTGGTGGACGACATCGCCGAACAATCCCAGCAGGGCGAACTGCGCGAGGACCTCGATACGCTGCGCGAGCTGCTGGTGCTGTGCCATGAGCGCGTGCTGGCACTGGCCGCGCCGGCCGACCGCAGCAATGCGCAGGAAGCGGTGACCGTGCAGGAAGTGCTGGCGCAGTGGCGCCTGGTGCGGCCCAACGTGCAGCTGCAGCGCAATCTCGATGCACCGATGCCGCTGCGCCTGGAACCGGGCGTGGGCCACCTGCTGATGGTGCTGCTGAACAACGCCGCCGACGCCAGCGAACGTGCCGGCCGGCCCCGCGTGGATCTGGAACTGCGCATCGCCGGCGGCCAACTGCTCGGCGAAGTGCGCGATTATGGGGCTGGCTTCGACACCGCCAAGGCCACCCTGCCCAATACCCTGTTCGACAGCGGCAAGCGGCACGGGATGGGCGTCGGCCTGGCCCTGTCGCATGCCACCGTCGAGCGTCTGGCCGGTGAACTGTGGATGCAACCTGCCCAGGGCAGTGGTGCGCGGGTGGGTTTCCGCCTGCCGCTGCCGGTGGCGGAGGAGACGACGTCGTGAACCCGTGGCAGCAGCAAGGAGATTCCCGTGGCATTTCGATCGGCGCGCACGCCGCCCCACCCTCACCCGCGCTGCTCGGCGCCGGGAGCCCGGCCGTGAGCACGCCCACCACCCACCTGGGCCTGCTGGTCGATGACGACGCGCTGTACCTGCGCACGCTGCAGCGCAGTCTGGCGCGGCATGGCGTGGAGACGGTGACCGCCAGCGACGCGGCCAGCGCGCTGAGCGTGGCACGGCAGTCGCGGCCGGACTTCGCGCTGATCGACCTCAAGCTCGGCCAGGATTCGGGCCTGACCCTGATCCAGCCGCTGCGGGCGATCCGCGCCGACATGCGCATCCTGCTGGTCACCGGCTACGCCAGCATCGCCACCGCGGTGGAAGCGATCAAGCAGGGCGCGGACGATTACCTGCCCAAGCCGGCGAACATCCCGACCATCCTGCGCGCACTGGGCGAGGATGACGAGGAACTGCCGGAAGCCGAGGGCGAGGACAGCACGCCGGAGATGATGACGCCGCTCAGCCGCCTGCAGTGGGAACACATCCAGCAGGCGCTGCACGAGACCGGCGGGAATATCTCGGCCGCGGCGCGGTTGCTGGGCATGCACCGGCGTTCGCTGCAGCGCAAGCTGACCAAGCGGCCGAGCCCGGGGCGCTGAGGCGATCGTTGTCGTTCTTGTAGGAGCGGCTTCAGCCGCGACTGCTGGATGGTCGGGTCGCGGCTGAAGCCGCTCCTACAGGGAGGGGGTGTCGGAGATCACCCGCTGCCCGGACACCCCAAAACAAGAAGGCCGCCCGAGGGCGGCCTTCTTCGTTCCACATCAGCGCCCACTCACCAGAACGCGGCGTACAGCGCGATCAGGATCGCGATCACGCCCACCGCGCCCATGTTGAAGGTCATCGGCGTGCCGTAGCGCACGTCGTCGGTACGGATCATGTCGCGATCCGGCTGCGCCTTGGTCGCCAGCGACACCAGCACCGCGGCCACCAGCGAGGCCAGGAACACCACGCCGACGCGGTCCATGAACGGCAGCGACGGCCACGCCAGCTTGAACACGATCGACAGCGCGAACGAACCGATCGCCGCGGTCAGCGCGCCGGCTTCGTTGGCGCGCTTCCAGAACAGGCCCAGCATGAAGATCACCACGATGCCCGGGGTGAAGAAGCCGGTGAACTCCTGGATGTACTGGAAGCCCTGGTCGAAGCCACCCAGCAGCGGACGCGCGGTGAGGATGCCGACGATCACCGCCACGATGGCGACGATGCGGCCCACGCGCACCAGGTGCTTCTGGTCGGCCTGCGGGCGCGACTTGGCGTAGAAGTCCAGGGTGAAGATGGTCGCCACCGAATTGATCTTCGACGCCAGCGAGGCCACGATCGCCGCCACCAGCGCCGCGAACACCAGGCCGAGGATGCCGCTGGGCAGCAGCTGCATCATGGTCGGATACGCCTGGTCCGGCTTGGCCAGGTCCGGCGCCAGTACCACCGCGGCGATGCCCGGCACCACGATCACCACCGGCATCAGCAGCTTCAGGAACGCGGCGAACACCATGCCCTTCTGCGCCTCGCCGATGTTCTTGGCGGCCAGCGCGCGCTGGATGATGTACTGGTTGAAGCCCCAGTAGCTGATGTTCATGATCCACAGCCCGCCCAGCAGCACGCTCAGGCCCGGCAGGTCCTTGTAGAACGGGTTGTCCTTGGACAGGATCATGTGGAAGTGCTCCGGATGGGCATTCCACAGGTGCTTGAAGCCTTCCACCACGCCGGCGCCGTCACCGATGCGCGACAGGGTCAGGCCGGCCACCAGCAGGCCGCCCAGTACCAGCAGCGAGACCTGCACGATGTCGGTCAGCGCCACCGCCTTCAGGCCGCCGTACAGCTGGTACAGCAGCGCGAAGATGCCGATCAGCGCCAGCGCCAGCATCTGGTCCATGCCGGTGACCTGGGTCACCGCGATCGAACCCAGCCACAGGATCGAGGTCAGGTTGACGAACACGTACAGGCCGAGCCAGAACACCGCCATCAGCGTGCGGATGCGGTTGCCGTAACGCCGCTCCAGGAACTGCGGCATGGTGTAGATGCCGTTGCGCAGGAAGATCGGCAGGAAGAACTTGCCCACGATCAGCAGCGTCAGCGCCGCCATCCACTCGTAGGACGCGATCGCCAGGCCGATCGCATAGCCGGAACCGGCCATGCCGATGATCTGCTCGGCGGAGATGTTCGCCGCGATCAGCGAAGCGCCGATCGCCCACCACGGCAGCGACTTGCTGGCGAGGAAGTAGTCTTCCGCGCTCTTGTCATGCCCTGCCTTCTCGCGCGAAACCCACTGCGCAAGCACGAAGATGCCGGCCAGATACACCAGCACGATCACGATATCGAGTGTCGCCAGACCCACTGCACTTCTCCCGGCCAGACGCCCGCGGCGCGCGGCTGCGTCGGCTCATTGCTTGGAAAAACGCGCGGCGGCCTCCCCGGCCGCCGCGCGTGGCGTTGCTTACTTGCTGGTCGCGCAGTCCACCGCGACCACGTCGGCCTGGCTCTGGCCCAGCGCGATGCGCGAGAACGACAGATCGGCCTGCGCGGCGCTGGCCAGGTACGGCAGCTGCACCAGCTTGGTCATATCCGCACCGGCAGCCTGGAAGCACTTCAGCGGCACCGCCAGCACCTTCCACTCGCCGGCCGGCAGCTGGCCCACGGTCTTGCCGATATCGACCTGGCCCGAACAGCCCTGGCCACAGCCCACGCCCAGCCACAGCGGGCCGGTGAGCGCGCTGTCGCGGCGCAGGGTGACGTACATCAGGATGTCGCCGTTGGTCTCGCGGCTGAGGTCGATCGCCTTGCCCGACACCAGTTGCACGCGCGCGTCGGTCGCACCCGACCAGACCAGGCGGCGCGCATCTTCCTGCGCCTTGTGGTCGACCGCGCTCATCTTCAGGCTGCCATCGGACAGGCCCACCGGCACGGTGGTCGCCGGCATGTCGGCCTGGGTCGCGCTGGACAGCTGCATCGCCACGCCGATCGCCGGCTTGCCGCGGTTGAAGTACACGCCGCCGGCGGACTGGTCGCCGCTCACGCCCGAGTCCTCGGACAGCTTGGCCTGCTCGCCCTCGTCGGCATAGGTCAGGCCGTAGCCGAAGGCGAACTGCGGGTCATAGTCCTTCTGGCCCACGTTGTTGTGGAACTGCACCGCGGTGCGCGGCCAGGAGAAGCTCAGCTTGCCCTTGAAGTCGTTCTGCACGCTGCCATCGGCCTTGCGCAGGATCACGTCGGCGATGCCGGCGCCTTCCGAGCCCGGCAGCCAGGCGGCCACGAACGCATCGGCGGTGTTGATCTCGCGGTTCATCCACAGCGGGCGGCCGCTCAGGAACACCGCCACCACCGGGATGCCCTCGGCCTTGAACTTCTTCAGCAGCTCCAGGTCGCTGTCATCGCCCGGCTTGTACAGCAGGGTGGCGATATCGCCCTGGAACTCCGCATACGGGTTCTCGCCGAACACCACCACCGCCACGTCGGGCTTGGCCTTGTACTGGCCATCGATCGCCAGCTCGGCCTTGCCGCCGGCCGCGTCGATCTGCTGCTTCAGGCCTTCCCAGATGGTGTTGCCGTTCGGGTAATCGGCGCGCGTGGTGCCGGTGCCCTGCCAGTTCAGCGTCCAGCCGCCGGACTGCTTGCCCATGTCGTTGGCGCCGTCACCGGCCACCAGGATGCGCTTGTGCGGATCCAGCGGCAGCGTGCCGCCGTTGTTCTTCAGCAGCACCAGCGACTCGCGCACCGCCTGGCGGGCGATGGCGCGGTGTTCGGGCGAACCAAGCAGCTCGTACTTGCCACCCAGCGGACGCTGCGACGGCTTGCCCGCATCGAACAGGCCCAGGCGCATCTTGACGCGCAGGATGCGGCGCACGGCGTCGTCCAGGCGCTCCTGGGTGATCTGGCCGGACTTCACCGCCGCCAGCTCGGTCTCGTACAGGCCCTTCCAGCTGTCGGAGGCCATCGCCATGTCCAGGCCGGCGTTGAACGCGGCCGGGCAATCAGTGGTGGTGCAGCCCTTGACCTGGCCGTGGCCGTTCCAGTCGCCGACCACGAAGCCGCCGAAGTTCATGCGGTCCTTCAGCACGTCGGTGAGCATGGCCTTGTAGCCGTGCATCTTCTCGCCGTGGAAGCTGTTGAACGAAGCCATCACCGCCTGCGCACCGGCTTCGATCGCCGGCGGATAGCCCGCCGCGTGGATGTCGCGCAGCTCGGCCTCGGTGACCTGGGTATCGCCCTGGTCCTTGCCATCGGTGGTGCCGCCGTCGCCGACGTAGTGCTTCACCGAGGAGATCACGTGGTGGCCATCAAGGAAGCCCGGCTGGCCCGGCTCGCCCTGCAGGCCCTTGACCATCTCACCGGCGTAGCTGGCCACCACCTGCGGCGACTCGGAGTAGCCCTCATAGGTGCGGCCCCAGCGATCGTCCTGCGGTACCGCCACGGTCGGCGCGAAGGTCCACTCCATGCCGGTGACGCGGGTCTCGGCGGCGGTGACCTCGCCGATCTTGCGGATCAGCTCGGGGTTGCGCATCGCGCCCAGGCCGATGTTGTGCGGGAACAGCGTCGCCCCGACGATGTTGCTCTGGCCGTGCACCGCATCGATGCCGAAGATGATCGGGATCGCGTGGCCGCCCTTGGAGGTGTCCATCGACGCCTCATAGAACGCATCAGCGAGCTTGAGCCACTCGGCCGGGCTGGCGTTGTACTTGCCGCCCGGATCGGAGCTGCCGCCGGCGAGGATCGAACCGATGCGGTACTTGCGCACATCGTCGGGGGTGATGCTGGCGATATCGCCCTGGATGGTCTGCGCGACCTTCTCTTCCACGCTCATCTGCGCCATCACGTCATCGATGCGCTTCTCCAGCGCCGGATCGTTGGCGAACGGCCACTTCGGCGTCGGCCACTGGTCCGGATGGATGGTGACGGCCTGGTCGGCGGCCGGCGTGGCCGGTGCCGCGGCGGTCTTGTCGGCCTCCGCGTTGCCATCGCGATGGCAGGCGGCGAGCAGGAACAGCGAGGCGGCGGTGGCGGCGGCCAGCAGATGACGGGTCATCGGCGCACGCGCGCGACGAGGCAGCTTTTCCAAGAGACGGTTCTCCATACAAGTAGGCCATCGGGCGGTGGGCCGACGGCGGCGCCGGGTACGTTTGTGTATTTGTATAGCGCTGTCAAACCGTCGCTTGGCTATAGCTCACCGGCATCCGTATATCGAAATGGGATATATGGCCTGTGTAGCGGGAAAAGCGGTGGGGTGCGGGGGTTTTCAGGCTGCGCGGTGTTCCTTGTGCGTGTGCGCGTTGCGCCATATTGCTGCGGCGCACCACGGCGGCTTGCGCTGATTGCGCGGGAGGGCGTGGTGGGTTGGGTTGTTGAGGGCTGCAGGGCCGAAGCAAAAGCGTTGGGCCTGGTGAGATCGCCTTATCTCGTTTCCCCGTGCCGCCGCCTCTTTGCGCGGTCGCGGCTGAAGCCGCTCCTACAAGGAAGAGCGGGGAGCGTGAGGAGGAGAGAAGATCGATTGGGCGGGCGCATGCGGCGCATGCAAACCGCCAACACCTTTGTCCGGTCGCGGGGATCTGGAGGGCCTGCGGGGGCGGTGCCCTTTCGGGACCGTTGG
>DJAN01000097.1:3746-4186 GCA_002429615.1 Lysobacteraceae bacterium UBA6001 | reverse complement strand
GGCAGCGGCCTTGGCGGCCGGGGCGGCAGCCGACGGCGCCGGAGCGGCTTCGGCCTTCTTCTCTTCAGCCGGGGCGGCCGCGGCCACCGCGCCTTCCTCGATGATCGCCAGGACCTGGTTGCTGGTCACGGTGCTGCCGGTCTCGAACTTGATTTCCTTCAGCACGCCATCCACCGGCGAGGGGACTTCGAGCACGACCTTGTCGGTTTCCAGGTCGACCAGATTCTCGTCGCGCTTGACGGCTTCGCCGGCCTTCTTGTGCCAGCTGGCGATGGTGGCGTCGGAAACGGATTCGGGCAGTACCGGGACTTTGACTTCGGTGGCCATTTGAGGAGCTTCCTGGGAGTTCTGTTCTGGGGGGTAAAAGGTTATTCAGCGACCTGGTCGTTGAACGGATTGACCAGCGCATCGGCGACCAGCTTCTGCTGCTCGGCGATGTG
>DJAN01000097.1:0-3554 GCA_002429615.1 Lysobacteraceae bacterium UBA6001 | reverse complement strand
TTCTGCTGCTCGGCGATGTGGTCGGCCATGTGGCCGGCGGCCGGCGAGGGCGAACGGGCACGGCCGGCGTAGTGCAGCGCCTGGCCTTCGGCCAGCACGGCCTGCAGGTGGTGCTTGATCTGGTACCACGCGCCCTGGTTCTGCGGCTCTTCCTGGCACCACACCACGTCGGTGGCGTTGACGTACTTCTTCAGTTCGGCTGCCAGCAGCGCGCGCGGGAACGGATAGAGCTGCTCCACGCGCAGGATCGCCACGTCTTCCTGGCCACGCTTCTGCGCATCTTCCAGCAGGTCGTAGTAGACCTTGCCCGAGCAGGCGACCACGCGCTTGACCTTCTTGGCGTCGGCAGCGGCATCCGGGATCAGGTGCTGGAACTCGCCGTTGGCCAGCTCGTCCAGCGTGGACACCGCCAGCTTGTGGCGCAGCAGCGACTTCGGGGTCATGACCACCAGCGGCTTGCGCGTGCTCATGCGCATCTGGCGGCGGATCATGTGGAAGCACTGCGCCGGGGTGGTCGGCACGCAGACCAGCATGTTCTCCAGCGCGCACAGTTGCAGGAAGCGCTCCAGGCGCGCGGAGCTGTGCTCCGGGCCCTGGCCTTCGTAGCCGTGCGGCAGGAACAGCGACAGGCCCGAGATGCGGCCCCACTTGGCTTCACCGGCGGCGATGAACTGGTCGATCACCACCTGCGCGCCGTTGGCGAAGTCGCCGAACTGCGCTTCCCACACGCACAGCGCGTTGGGGTCGGTGGTCGAATAGCCGTATTCGAAGCCCATCACCGCTTCCTCGCTGAGCAGCGAGTCGATGACGGTGGCTTCCTCCGGGTTCTCGACCAGCTGGCGCAGCGGCAGGTAGTAGCTGTCGGTCTTCTGGTCGTGAAGGATGGCGTGGCGGTGGAAGAACGTGCCACGGCCCGCGTCCTGGCCGACCAGGCGCAGGCGGTTGCCTTCGCTCAGCAGGGTGGCGTAGGCCAGGTTCTCGGCGAAGCCCCAGTCCAGCGGCTGTTCGCCGGCGGTCATCTTCAGGCGGTCTTCGTAGATCTTGGCCACGCGCGGGTGCAGCTCGACGCCGGCCGGCACGGTGTTGATGATCTTGGCCAGCTGGTCCAGCGCGCCGCGCTTGACCGTGGTGTCGACCTTGTCGGTGACCTTGCCGGACAGGTACTTGGACCAGTCGATGGCGAACTCGTCCGGCTTGCGCGTGGCCAGCTCGGTGGTGAACTCGCCCGAGTCCAGCTTCTCGCGGTAGCCGTCGACCAGCGCCTTGCCCTCGTCGGGCTTGAGCACGCCTTCGCTTTCCAGCTGGGCGGCATACAGCTCGCGGGTGGTCTTGTGCTTGCGGATGGTCTGGTACATCACCGGGTTGGTCGCCGCCGGCTCGTCGGCCTCGTTGTGGCCCCAACGGCGGTAGCAGACCAGGTCGATGACCACGTCCTTCTTGAACTGCTGGCGGAATTCATAGGCCAGCTTGGACACGAACATCACCGCGTCCGGGTCGTCGCCGTTCACGTGGAAGACCGGCGCGCCGATCATCTTCGCAACGTCCGTGCAGTACAGCGTGGAGCGGGCGTCGTCGCGGGTGCTGGTGGTGAAGCCGATCTGGTTGTTGATGACGATGTGCATGGTGCCGCCGACGGCGAAACCGCGCGCCTGCGACATCTGGAACAGCTCCATCACCACGCCCTGGCCGGCGAAGGCCGCGTCGCCGTGGATCAGGATCGGCATCACTTCCTTGCGCGCGGCGTCGCCGAAGCGCTCCTGGCGCGAACGCACGGAGCCGGCGACCACCGGGTCGACGATTTCCAGGTGCGAGGGGTTGAACGCCAGCGCCAGGTGGACCTGCTTGTCGCCACCGACCGCGATGTCGGCCGAGAAGCCCATGTGGTACTTGACGTCGCCGGTGTGGGCGCGGTCGTCATGGGCGTGCTCGAACTTGCCTTCGAACTCGTCGAACAGCTTGCGCGGGTTCTTGCCCAGGGTGTTGACCAGGACATTGAGGCGGCCGCGGTGGGCCATGCCGATCACGATGTCCTTGACGCCTTCCTGGCCGGCCTGGCGGACCATGCCGTCCATCATCGGGATCAGCGAATCGCCGCCTTCCAGCGAGAAGCGCTTCTGGCCGACGTACTTGGTGTGCAGGTAGCGCTCCAGGCCCTCGGCGGCGGTGAGGCGCTCCAGCGTGCGGCGACGGTTGTCGGCGCTGTCGGCGATCTTGCCGCCCGCGTTCTCCAGGCGCTGGTAGATCCACTGGCGCTGGTCGAATTCCGGGATGTGCATGAACTCGACGCCGATCGAGCTCGTGTAGGTCGCCTTGAGGCGGGCGAGCAGGTCGCGCAGCTTCATGCGCGGCTGGCCACCGACGCCGCCGGTGCTGAACTCACTGTCCAGGTCGGCCTGCGAGAGGCTGTGGAACGGCAGGTCCAGGTCCGGCGGATTGACCGGCGGGGTCAGGCCCAGCGGGTCGATGCGGGCGCCGAGGTGGCCGCGCGAACGGTAGGCGGTGATCAGGCGGCCGACATTGCGCTCGCGCTCGTCGCTGGCGCCGCCGGCAAGGCCGGCATTGGCCGCGTTGCGCGCCGCTTCGCCGATGTGGGCGATGACGGCCGAATGCGGCACGTCGCCGGCCTCACGGCCCTTGAAGCCATCGAAATAGGCTTTCCACTTGGGATCGACGCTGTCGGGGGAGACGAGGTACTGCTCGTACAGATCCTCGATGTAGGCGGCATTGCCGCCGGCGAGTTGCGAAGACTGCGCAAACTGCTTCAGGAGATTGTCCACGATGGTAAGTCGGGTCGCTTGGGATATGGGGGCTTGCATGTGGCAGGGCCACTTGATCGGCCTCAAGGCCGGTCGGGCGGTGTCATAGCCAAAAAATTATACCCCCACGCGCCGGGAAGCGGGCGTGTGCAGCGTATGGCAGCCGGTGTCGGCGGTCAGGCGCGCGACAGAGAACGCATGCCGGCGCGACTACAGGCCGAGGGCGCGATGCTCGCTCCAGGGGCGGCTGCGCTCCCAAATCTGCTCGAAATGCGTGCGCAGCTGGCGCGCGCGGGCCGCGCCTTCCAGCCAGGTTTCACCGTCGTCGCTGCGGTTGCCCGTAGAACGAAAGTAGTAGGCCTGCGCGTCGCCGACCAGGTAGGCCGAGGGGTAGCTGGCATCGATCGGGTCCGATACCGCGCGAAACTGGAACACTGTGGGCAGGCGCTGGGCCAGGCGCAGCAGCGGTGCGTCGAGCAGCTGCGGGCTGGCGGTGTCCTGCAGCAGGACGCGTACCTGCTTGTCGTGGCGCAGGGTGGCGAAGCGGCGCAGCACCCCCTGCACGAGGGGGGCATCGAGCAGGCCCGGGTCCAGGGCGCGGGTGTAGATGCGCAGTTCGCGCCGGCACTGGGCGATCAGCGCGGCGCTGGCGTGGATCGCGGCGCTGGCGTCCTCCACCGCCATCGGCCCGTCCAGCCGACGCTGCAGCAGGCCGGGTTCGCCGGCCACCGGCAGGAAGCCGGCCTGGGCGAACAGGGCGGCGGCCGTGTCGGCCACGCGTGCCGCGCAGCCCGGCCA
>DJAN01000303.1 GCA_002429615.1 Lysobacteraceae bacterium UBA6001 | reverse complement strand
GTCCCGAAAGGGCCCCGCCCCCGCAGGCCGTGCACAGAACCCAAAACAGCCGATCCACATCGCAGGCCATCTCCCCCACAAACATCAGCACAAACAAAAAGGGCGGCCATCGGCCGCCCCTCCAAAAAAAACCTCACCCCTTCCGCCACCGCCCCACAGCCCGCGCCAGCAACTCCAACCCCTCCGCCACCTCGGCATCGGAGATATTGAGCGCCGGCACGAACCGCAGCACATCCGGCCCGGCCTGCAATGCCAGCAGACCCTCCGCGGCGGCGGCATCCAGAATCGCGCCGGCCTGCCCGGCATAAGCGGGCGCCAGCACCGCACCCAGCATCAACCCACGCCCACGCACCTGCGAAAACACCCCGGTTTCGGCGCCGAGCTTTTCGAGCCCGGCCCGCAGCGCCGCCGACTGCCGCGACACATTGGTCGCGATCTGCTGCGACGCCAGCTTGCGCAATGCCACCCG
Source organism: Lysobacteraceae bacterium UBA6001 (assembly GCA_002429615.1). Taxonomy (GTDB): domain Bacteria; phylum Pseudomonadota; class Gammaproteobacteria; order Xanthomonadales; family Xanthomonadaceae; genus Stenotrophomonas_A. The sequence continues at coordinate 13,209 of DJAN01000303.1, read as the reverse complement.
CGCCACCGCCGCCGCCAGCGGATTGCCGCCGAACGTCGTGCCATGCGCGCCGAACTGCATCGTCTCGGCCACCTTCGGCCCGGCCAGGCACGCGCCGATGGGGAAACCACCGCCCAGCGCCTTGGCCAGGGTGACGATGTCCGGCGTCGCCTCGTCCTGCCAGAACGCGAACAGGGTACCCGTGCGCCCCATGCCGGCCTGGATCTCGTCCAGCACCATCAGCGCACCGTGGTGATCGCACAGCTCGCGCACGCGGCGCAGGAAGCCCGGCTTGGCCGGCATCACCCCGCCCTCGCCCTGCACCGGCTCCAGCATCACCGCCGCCACGTCGCCGGCGGCCATCGCCGCCTCCAGCTGCACCTCATCGTTGAAATCGCAGTAGCGGAAGCCACCGGGCAGCGGCTCGTAGCCCTCCTGGTACTTCGGCTGCGCGCCCGCGGTCACCGCCGCCAGCGTGCGGCCATGGAAGCTGCCACGGAACGTCACGATCACGCGCTGCTGCGGCGGACGGCCCTGCCCGCTGGCCCACTTGCGCACCAGCTTGATCGCGCACTCGTTGGCTTCCGCACCGGAATTGCACAGGAACACGCGCTCGGCGAAGCGCGACGCCTCCACCAGCTCCTCGGCCAGCCGCAGCGGCGGCTCGCTGTAGAACACGTTGCTGGTATGCCAGAGCTTGCCGGCCTGCTCCACCAGCGCCGCATGCAGGTCCGGATCGTTATGGCCCAGCCCGCACACCGCGATGCCCGCGGCCAGGTCGAGGTACTGGCGGCCTTCGCTGTCCCACAGCCGCACGCCCTGGCCGCGCTCCAGCACCACCTGGCGCGGGCGATACACCGGCAGGTAGTAGTGGGAGAGGTTCAGCAGCTGGTCGGTGGTCTCGGTCATGGCGGCGGGATGTGACGGGAAAGGCCCGCATTCTCGCGCATTCCAGCCGGCCGCGGGGGATCGCCACTGAGGCACAATGCCGGCCATGCGACCGTTCTCCGACCCGCAGCTCAATCCGGCCACCGATACCGGCTGGCGACGACGCTGGTTCGACATCATCTACCGCCACGACAGCGGCCCCGAGCGCAACTTCGACCTGCTGCTGATCTACGCCATCCTGGCCAGCATCCTGGTGGTGATGATCGACAGCGTGCAGTGGATCCACCACCGCTGGGCAAACTGGTTCTACGTGGTCGAGTGGATCTTCACCATCGCCTTCACCGCCGAGTACGTGCTGCGCCTGGCGGTGGTACGGCGGCCGCTGCGCTACGCGGTGAGCATCTGGGGCATCATCGACCTCGCCTCGATCCTGCCCTCCTACCTGTCGTTCTTCATCCCCGGCGCGCAGAGCCTGCTGGTCGTGCGCGTGCTGCGCATCCTGCGCCTGTTCCGCATCCTCAAGCTGACCCGCTACGTCGAGGAAAGCGGCATCCTGATGCAGTCGCTGTGGCGCAGCCGGCGCAAGGTCCTGGTGTTCCTGTTCACCGTGCTGACCATCACCGTGATCGCCGGCGCGCTGATGTACGTGATCGAAGGACCGAAGAACGGCTTCACCAGCATTCCCACCAGCATGTACTGGGCGATCGTGACGATGGCCACGGTCGGCTTCGGCGACGTGGTGCCGCAGACCACGCTGGGCCGCTTCGTCACCTCGGCGCTGATCCTGATCGGTTACAGCATCATTGCCGTGCCGACCGGCATCTATACCGCCGAGCTGGCCAGCAGCCTGCGCGAGGCCGAGGACGCGCATCGCCACGACAACCGCGGCTGCCCGCAGTGCGGGCTGGAAGGGCATGACCGCGACGCGCTGTTCTGCCGCCGCTGCGGCACGCGGCTGCCGGCACCGCTCAACCCGCTGCCGCCGGTGGGCTAGTCGAGGAACAGGTCCGGCAGCAGCGGCGCGGCGGGATCGACCGCATACCCCGACAGATCGGTGACGCCGGCCTGTGCCAGCACCTCGTCGTCGATCAGGAACTGGCCACTGAAACCGGCCGCCGGGCGCGTCAGCACCGCGTGCGCAGCATCGGCGATGATCTCCGGGCGGCGGCCGTTGCGCAGGTCCACGCCCGGAATCATGTTGAGCGCATCGGTGGCGATCAGCGTGCGCGGCCACAGTGCGTTGACCGCCACGCCCTGCGGACCGAATTCACCGGCCAAACCCAGCGTGACGAAGCTCATGCCCATCTTCGCCAACGTGTAGCCGGTGTGCGGCGCCCACCATTTCGGGTCCAGCGACGGCGGCGGCGCCAGGGTGAGGATGTGCGGATTCGGCGCCTGCAGCAGATGCGGCAGGCAGGCCTGCGCGCACAGGAAGCTGCCGCGCGCGTTGACCTGCTGCATCAGGTCGAAACGCTTCATCGGCGTATCCAGCGCACCGCGCAGCCAGATCGCGCTGGCGTTGTTGACCAAGATGTCGATGCCGCCGAAGGTATCCACGGTGGCCGCCACCGCGGCCTGCACCTGGTCTTCCTCGCGGATGTCGCACTTCAGCGCCAGGCCCTGGCCGCCGGCGGCGTTCACCGCCTCGGCGGCGCTGTGGATGGTGCCGGGCAGCTTGGGATTGGGTACCGAGGACTTGGCCGCGATCGCCACGTTGGCCCCATCGCGCGCGGCGCGCAGCGCGATGGCCAGGCCGATGCCGCGCGAGGCGCCGGTGATGAAGAGGGTCTTGCCCGCAAGGGAACTCATGTCACCGGCCCGCAGTAAAGGAACCCCATTGTAGGAGCGGCTTCAGCCGCGACGCGACCCACCGGCCCTACGGCTTGGGTCCCTGCCCTTCATTGTCTTCCCAATGCAGCACGCGCCGGGTCACGAAGCGATACACCGGCTTGCCGGTCTTGAACCACAGATCGCGCACCCACGAGTGCCGCTTGAGCACCCGCCGCTCCACCGGAGTGAGTGCATGCCCGCAATACATCCGCTTGTGCTTGAGCAGATGGCGCAGATCCTCGCGCGCCAGCAGCCGCATCCAGCGCGAGCGCGGATGCCCGCACACCGCCAGCTGGAAATCGATCAACGCCGGCGACCCATCCTCGCGCACGATCCAGTTGGCCTCCTTGGCCAGGTCGTTGTGCGCCACGCCCTGCCGATGCAGCTGCTGCAACAACCGCCGCGCCGCATGGAAGTAGGCCACGTCGCCGCGCGGCGGGCGCAGGTACATGGCTTCGCCGTCGAGGAAGCTGCGATCCAGGTAGGTGCCGTCCCAGCCCAGCAGGCGCGGCGTATCGGCCATCCCATCGAGCTTGCGCAGCGCGCGCGCCTCGCGCCGGGCCAGGTACCAGGCCGGCACGCGCAGCCACCAGGGCGAGGCGGTGAGGTCGCGGCGCACGAACACCCGGCCGTCCTCACGGATGAGCAGGATGCGGCCGAAAGTGTCGGCCTTGAGGGCTTGTGCGGCGGGCGGCGGAGACATGCCGATATTGTAGGCACGCGCGCGAGGCTATCGGGACAGGATCGGTTTCCTATAATCGGGGCATGAACTCTCCCTGGATCGACGCCACGCTGGAGTGGATCGGCACCCACCCCACCCTGGCGGGCGCGGTCATCTTCGCCATCGCGTTCTGCGACGCGGTGATCGTGCTCGGCGCGATCGTCCCCGCGCTGCCGCTGCTGTTCGCCATCGGTGTGCTGATCGGGCTGGGCCAGATTTCCGGCCCCTATGCGGTCGCCTGCGCGGCGCTGGGCGCCTTCATCGGCGACGCCTTGAGCTACTGGGTCGGCCATCGCTGGGGCCACCAGCTGCGCAGCTTCTGGCCGTTCAGCCGCTACCCGCAGCTGCTGGACCGTGGCGAAGTGCTGTTCCGGCGCAACGCCTTCAAGAGCATCCTGGTGGCGCGCTACGTGGGCGCGATCCGTCCGTTCGTGCCGGCCATCGCCGGCATGTCGCGCATGCCGCTGCGGCGCTATGCCTTTGCCAGCGGCCTGGCCGCGCTGTCCTGGGCGCTGCTGTTCCTGCTGCCGGGCTGGCTGCTGGGCAGCGCCTACGACGCGGTGGCCGCGGTCGCCGGGCGGTTGTTCATGGTGGTGACGCTGCTGGCCGTGGTGCTCGGCGGCGTATGGGCTTTCGTGCTGTATGGCTATCGCTGGTCGGCGGCGCACCTGGACTCGCTGCTGGCGCGGCTGCTGGACTGGTCGCACCGGCATCCGGTGCTGGGCAACTGGTCGGTGGGCGTATTCGATCCGCGCCGCCGCGAGTCGGTGCCGCTGGCGGTACTGGCACTGATGCTGCTGCTGCTCGGCTGGGGCTGGTTCGTGCTGCTGATGGTGGTGCTGGCGCACGGCGAGCCGCTCGGCGTGGACCTGGCGGTACACGACCTGATGCTGGCCTTGCGCAACCCGCTGGCCGACTACCCGATGGCCGCGCTGGCCTCGCTGGGCGACTGGCAGATCCTGCTGCCGGCGATCGCGGTGGCAATGGGTTACCTGCTGTGGCGCCGCCGCTGGATGTCGGTGGCGCATTGGCTGGCGGCGCTGGCGTTCGGTCTGGCGCTCACCAAGCTGCTCGGCGCGACCGTGCACGTGGTGCGGCCGCCGGCGGCGAGCAGCGGCTTCGGGTTCCCGTCGGTGGCGGTGACGATGGCGACGATCACCTTCGGCTTCTTCGCCGTGCTGATCGCGCGCGAGCTGCCCGGCCGCAGCCGCGTATGGCCCTACCTGGTGTGCGGCGCGGTGGTGTCGATGATCGGCTTCGCGCGCATCTACCTCGGCGCGCACTGGCTCAGCGATGTCATCGGCGGCATGTTGTTCGGCACGTTCTGGCTGCTGGTGCTGGGCATCGCCTACCGCCGGCGCTTCAACCGCTCGTTCTGGGTCAAGCCGGTTGCGTGGCTGTTCTACGGCACCTTCGCCATCGCCGCGATATGGCTGGCGCCGCGCCACCTGGAAGAGAAGCTGGTCAAGTTCGAACCGCCGCACCCGGTGCGCATGCAGCTCGATCATCGTGCCTGGTGGGCATCGCAATGGCGCGCGCTGCCGGCACGCCGAAACGAGTTCGACGACGACCAGCGCTGGCCGCTGGACGTGCAGATCGTCGGTCCGCTGGCGCCGCTGCGGCAGCGCCTGGAAGCACAGGGCTGGCACGTGCAGCCGCAGGCCGGCTGGCAGCAGGCGCTGCTGCTGCTCGACAGCAAGGCCGAGCCGGCCGAAGTCCCGGTGCTGCCGGCGACACTGGATACGCAGGTCGAGGCGCTGCTGCTGGTGCGCCCGGGCGCACGCCCGGACGAACTGCATGTGCTGCGACTGTGGCCGGCATCGGCGCAGGTCGCGCCAGGGGATCAGCCGATGTGGATCGGCAGCACGCAGACGCTGCACTTCGACCGGCACTTCGGCCTGGTGGGATTGTGGCGCCCGCTGCGCGGCGTGGATCCGGCGCTGGATGCGCTGCAGGCCTCGCTCGATGACGTGGCCTGGCGGATGGAATACCGGCCGCGCAGTGGCATGCCGGTGGTGTTGATCGACATGACCGCGGAGAAGCCGCCCGCACCTTGAGTGCGGCGGCCCTCAGGGCATCCAGGACAGCAGCAGGTCCAGGCGCTTGTGCGGGTCGTCCTGCTGCAGCAGCGACAGGCGCTGGGTCTCGGTGAGCGGCAGCAGCTCGGCCAGGCGCCAGCCGACCCATGCGGCCTGGTCCAGCTCGGCGGGCGTGGTTGCGGCGTACTGCTGCCCAGCCTGTTCGATCAACCGTTCCAGCAACGTCGCCAGCAGCGCGTGCTCCGGGCGCAGTTCGTCGTCGCTGTCCGGCTCGCACCAGCGCACGTCGCCCACCACCAGGCCGTTGTCACGCACGCGGGTGCGCTCGACATGGAAACGGCGCGCGCCGCGCAGGCGCAGCACCAGCACGCCATCGGCGCCGAGATCGAAATCCTCGATGCGCGCTTCGGTGCCGAACGCCGCCGGCGTGGCCGGCTTGCCGACCTCGCTGCCCTCCAGGATCAGGCAGACGCCAAAGCCCGCGCCCTGGCGGCCGCAATCGCGCACCAGGTCCAGGTAACGCCGCTCGAACACGCGCAGCGCGATGGCCGCGCCCGGTAACAGCACCGCGTGCAGCGGAAACAGCGGCAGCGTGCTGGCGTCTTCCGGTGACATCGCCATCAGGCCGGCAGCGCCTGCAGGAAACGCCGCGGCGCGCCATCGAAGCCGCCGTTGGACATGAACACCACGTGGTCGCCGGGCCGGGCCAGCGCGGCGAGCGCCTGCTGCAATGCCTCGGCATCCGCCACCACCTGCGAGTGCCCGCGCACGCGCGCCAGGATCGGGGTCGAATCCCAGCGCAGTTCCGGGCGATGCAGGAAGACCACCGCGTCGGCGGCATCCAGTGACGGGGCCAGGGCTTCGGCATGCGCGCCCAGGCGCATCGAATTGCTGCGCGGCTCCATCGCCACCACGATGCGCGCGTCGCCGACGCGGGCGCGCAGCCCTTCGAGCGTGGTCGCGATCGCGGTGGGGTGATGGGCGAAGTCGTCGTAGACGGTGATGCCCTGGCGTTCGCCCAGCACCTCCAGACGGCGCTTGACGCTGCGGAAACGCGCCAGTGCATCGACCACGCTGGCCGGGTCGATGCCGACGGCATGCACCGCGGCAAGCGCGGCCAGGCCGTTGAGGACATTGTGGCGGCCCAGCAACGGCCAGGCGACCGTGGCGATCTCCACGCCGCGATGCAGGACCGCGAAGCGGCTGCCGTCGGCTTCGATCAGCCGCGCGCTCCACTCCAGCGCCGGATCGAAACCGAAACGCTCGACCGGCGTCCAGCAGCCCATGGCCAGCACCTCGGCCAGACGCGCGTCCTCGCCGTTGACGATCAGCCGACCCTGGCCGGGCACAGTGCGCACCAGATGGTGGAACTGGCGCTGGATCGCGGCGACGTCAGGGAAGATGTCCGCGTGGTCGTATTCGAGGTTGTTGAGGATCGCCACCGTCGGCCGGTAGTGCACGAACTTGCTGCGCTTGTCGAAGAAGGCGGTGTCGTACTCGTCGGCCTCCACCACGAACTCGCGCCCGCCACCGACGCGCGCGGACACGCCAAAGTCCTCCGCGACGCCGCCGATCAGGAAGCCGGGCTGGCGGCCGGCCGCTTCCAGCAGCCAGGACAGGATGGTGGTGGTGGTGGTCTTGCCATGGGTGCCGGCCACGGCCAGGGTCAGCCGGCCCGGCAGCACGCGCTCGGCCAGCCACTGAGCACCGGAGGTATAGCGGCGGCCCTGGTCCAGCACGGCCTCGACCGCGGCATTGCCACGCGACAACGCATTGCCGATGACGATCTCGTCGCAGTCCGCGCCGATATTGGCCGGGTCGTACCCCTGCGCCAGGGAGATGCCGAGCTGCTCCAGCTGGGTGGACATCGGCGGGTAGATCGCCTGGTCGCTGCCCTCGACGACATGCCCCAGCTCGCGTGCCAAGGCGGCCACGCCGCCCATGAAGGTCCCGGCGATGCCGAGGATGTGGATTTTGCTCATCCGGCGATTGTCTCCGATCGCCCGCGTCGCCGGGAACAGGCCCGGCATGCCGACACCGTCAGGGAGCTGTCAGGGAAAGGCAGTGGGGGTGTAAGGAACTTCCTGATATCAGCGCCCAGGCCGCTTAGTCACAATACTGAACGCCAGCCGCAGCATCCCATCTGGTCCTACTCCCCAAGAGGCCAATCCCCAGGGAGCTCATGTTGCGGGGCTCTGAGCAAGCCTGACCGCTGGCGCTTATTTGAAATCAGACCCCGGTACCACTTTGCGGTGCCGGGGCTTTTTCGTGGTGAAACCCGCTGAGCGGGTTTCACCCCCAAAGTTTGCTGCGCAAACTATTGGGCCCCAGCTCCTGCCTATCGCGGCAAATCCCGCTGCGCGGGCTTTGCCCCCAAAGTTTGCGTAGCAAACTTTGGGTCCCAGCTCCTGCCTTGCCTATCCCCCGCGCCTTCGGCGCGCCCCCCTTAACAGAAGGGGGGCTTTCCACCCGAGGGAAACCTTGGGTTTAGCCGGCCAGGGCCGTGGTGATGCGGGCCAGGACTTCTTCCAGGCTGCCGACGCCGTCGACACGGGTCAGCGTGCCGCGATCGGCGAAATAGCCGATGACCGGGGCGGTCGAGTCGTTGTAGACCTGCAGGCGCTTGCGCACCGATTCCGGATTGTCGTCCTCGCGGCCTTCGGCCTTCGCGCGGCCGGCGATGCGTTCCACCAACAGGTCGGTGGCCACGTCCAGCTGCACCACCGCGTCCAGCGGCTGACCGATCTTGGTCAGCAGGCCGTCCAGCGCCGCCGCCTGCGCCAGGTTGCGCGGGTAGCCGTCCAGGATGAAGCCATTGGCGACATCCGGCTGGCCCAGGCGCGATTCCAGCATGCCGAGCAGGATTTCGTCGGAGACCAGGTCACCGCGGGCCATCACTTCCTTGGCCTGCAGGCCCAGCGGGGTGCCGGCGGCGACTTCGGCGCGCAGCAGGTCGCCGGTGGAAATATGCGGAATGCTCAGCTTTTCCTTCAGTCGGGCCGCCTGGGTGCCCTTGCCCGAACCGGGCGGTCCCAACAGAACCAGTCGCATCATGTCACTCCAGAGAGAGAAAACAGGGGCAGTGTGTCGTCAACGCGCCCAAAGTCGCGCTGCACCGCAATACACCCACTTTACCGCATCCGGGTAATGTCCCGGCAATGTCCATCCGCTACCAGGAGACGCACCCCATGGCCCAAGGCACACTGCTCTATGCGCAGTCCGGCGGCGTTACCGCCGTCATCAACGCCACCGCTTCGGCGGTCATCGCCGAGGCCCGCGCGCACAAGGTCAAGGTGCTGGCCGCCCGCAACGGCATCCTCGGCGCACTGCGCGAGGACCTGATCGACACCAGCAAGGAGTCGGCGGCGGCGATCCGTGCGCTGGCCCACACGCCGGGCGGCGCGTTCGGCTCCTGCCGCTACAAGCTCAAGTCGCTGGAAGCCGACCGCGGCCGCTACGAGCGCCTGCTCGACGTGCTGCGCGCGCACGACGTGCGCTGGTTCCTCTACAACGGCGGCAACGATTCGGCCGACACCGCCTGGAAGGTCTCGCAGCTGGCCGAGGCGTTCGGCTATCCGCTGCACTGCATCGGCGTGCCCAAGACCATCGACAACGACCTGGCGGTCACCGACACCTGCCCGGGCTTCGGCTCGGCGGCGAAGTACACCGCGGTGTCGGTGCGCGAGGCGGCGCTGGATGTGGCGGCGATGGCCGACACCTCCACCAAGGTCTTCATCTACGAAGCGATGGGCCGCCACGCCGGCTGGCTGGCGGCCGCCGCCGGGCTGGCCGGGCAGTCCGCCGATGACGCACCGCAGATCATCCTGCTGCCGGAGCGCGCCTACGACGAAGCCGCCTTCCTCGCCCAGGTGCGCAAGGTGGTCGAACGCGTGGGCTGGTGCGTGGTGGTGGCCAGCGAGGGCATCCAGAACGCGGACGGCCAGTTCGTGGCCGATGCCGGCGGGGCCAAGGATTCGTTCGGGCACACGCAGCTCGGCGGCGTGGCGTCGTATCTCGCCGGGCAGGTGAAGCAGTCGCTCGGCTACAAGGTGCACTGGACGCTGCCCGACTATCTGCAGCGCTCGGCACGACACCTGGCCTCGCATACCGACTGGGCACAGGCACAGGCAGTCGGCAAGGCGGCGGTGCGCTATGCGCTGGAGGGCCGCAATGCGGTGATGCCGGTGATCGTGCGCGGCAGCGACGCGCCCTACCGCTGGCGGATCGAGCCGGCACCGCTGGCGAAGATCGCCAACCACGAGAAGAAGATGCCCGCCAGCTTCATCCGCAAGGATGGCTTCGGCATCACCGAGCGCGCGCGCCGCTATCTGCAACCGCTGATCCAGGGCGAGGCGCCGCTGCCCTATGGGCGCGATGGCCTGCCGAAATACGTCACGCTGAAGAACCAGCCGGTGGCACGCAAGCTGCCGGCGTGGACGCCCTGAACGAGGACGGCGCTGTCATCGCCACTGCCCCGCGCCGGTTGGCGACGCGGGGCAGCGTGCGCGCTCAGGAGCAGGCCTTGCCTTCCAGCTGCATCTGCGCGGTATACGTGGACACCTGCGGGACCTTGCCGCTGGCGGCCTGCTTCTTCGCTTCTTCCAGGTAGATGCGTGCCTGGCCCTGGCCGTCGAGTTGCGGCGGCTGGTTGTCCGCCGGCAGGCGCCACACGCGCACCACGGCCTGCTGCGCGGGGCAGCCGGCATTCGGCACCCGGATCACATCATTGAGCTTCCAGCCCTTCGCCACGTCGGGTTGCGCCTGCAGGTAGTCGACGAAACGCGCACGCGGCTGGCAGGTCGGGCTGCTGCGCGCGACATTGAAGCGATAGGGCTCGGCAGCCTGCCCGGTGAACACGCCTTCCAGACGTGCGCAGGCTTCGGGGATCTGACGCAGGGTGTGCACGGTACCGACGGCCTGCGGCGCGCCGACCGCACGCTGAAGTTCCGGTGCGGTATCGGTGGCGGAAGCGGCCGCGCTGCAGAGCAGCAGGGCGGCGCCATACCAGGGTCTGAAAGTCACGGGACGGCTCTCCTTGATCGCAAGGCGCGCAGCCTGTCACGGCCGATCTGAACACCGTGCCAAGAAGCGCCTTGGCGCATGTCGTGCCGGATTGACCCGCCCCTGCGACGCCGTGGCAGTGGCAGCCCCACCATGCGGCGGGCATACTCGACCGCGATCCAGGGCAGTTCGAACACCGTGACGCGCGTTTGCGACCAGGCGGTTTGACACCACGTTCCCGTAGTCCGCCCCGCCACAGACCCCACGCGCCGCTTGTCTTCGTCCTCGCACCGGGCGACATCCATCATCTCTGGGAGGGGTCATGCTGGAACAATACGGTTTGCTGCTCGCACTGGGCTGTGCAGTACTCGCGATCCTCTACGGCATCGTGTCCGCGCGATGGATCCTCAGGCAGCCGGCGGGCAACGAACGCATGCAGGAGATCGCCGCGGCGATCCAGGAAGGCGCCCGCGCCTACCTCAACCGCCAATACCTCACCATCGGCATCGCCGGCATCGTGTTGTTCCTGCTCGTGGGGGTGTTCCTCAGCTGGTACACGGCGGTGGGCTTCCTCATCGGCGCGGTGCTCTCCGGCCTGGCCGGCTACATCGGCATGAACGTGTCGGTACGCGCAAACGTGCGTACCGCCGAGGCGGCGCGGCACGGGCTGAGCAAGGCCATGGACGTGGCGTTCCGCGGTGGCGCGATCACCGGCATGCTGGTGGTGGGCCTGGGCCTGCTCGGCGTGGCCGGTTACTACGGTGTGCTGCAGCGCCTCGGCCTGCCGCTGGAGCAGAACCTGCACGCGCTGGTCGGGCTGGCGTTCGGCTCCTCGCTGATCTCGATCTTCGCGCGCCTGGGCGGCGGCATCTTCACCAAGGGCGCCGATGTCGGCGCGGACCTGGTGGGCAAGGTGGAGGCCGGCATCCCCGAGGACGACCCGCGCAACCCCGCGGTGATCGCCGACAACGTCGGTGACAACGTCGGCGACTGCGCCGGCATGGCGGCGGACCTGTTCGAGACCTACGCGGTCACGGTGATCGCCACGATGCTGCTCGGCGGACTGATGGCCGCCGAGACCGGCGTGCATTCGGTGCTGTACCCGCTGGTGCTGGGCGGCGTGTCGATCATCGCCTCGATCATCGGCGCGACCTTCGTCAAGGCCAAGGCCGGCGGCTCGATCATGGGCGCGCTGTACAAGGGCGTTATCGTCTCCGGCGTGCTCGCGGCGATCGCCTACTGGCCGATCACCCGCGCGCTGATGGGCGACAACCAGCATGGCGCCAATGCCATCTATGTCTGCGCATTGATCGGCCTGGTGCTGACCGGCCTGATCGTATGGATCACCGAGTACTACACTGGCACCGACTACAAGCCGGTGCAGCATGTGGCCTCGGCCAGCACCACCGGCCACGGCACCAACATCATCGCCGGCCTCGGCGTGTCGATGAAGTCGACCGCACTGCCGGTGATCGCGGTGTGCGCGGCGATCTGGGGCGCGTTCCACTTCGGCGGGCTGTACGGCATCGCCATCGCCGCCACGGCGATGCTGTCGATGGCGGGCATGGTGGTGGCACTGGATGCCTATGGCCCGATCACCGACAACGCCGGCGGCATCGCCGAGATGGCCGAGCTGCCGCCGGAAGTGCGCGCGGTGACCGACCCGCTCGACGCGGTCGGCAACACCACCAAGGCGGTGACCAAGGGCTACGCGATCGGTTCGGCGGCATTGGCGGCCCTGGTGTTGTTCGCCGACTACACGCACAACCTGCAGGTCGCGCATCCGAACGAGGTGTTCACCTTTGACCTGTCCGATCACTACGTGATCATCGGCCTGCTGATCGGCGGCCTGATTCCCTATCTGTTCGGCGCGATGGCGATGGAAGCCGTGGGCCGCGCGGCGGGCGCGGTGGTCGAGGAGGTCCGGCGGCAGTTCCGCGAGGTGGCCGGCATCATGCAGGGCACCGGCAAGCCGCAGTACGACCGCGCGGTGGACATGCTCACGCGCTCGGCGATCAAGGAGATGATCGTGCCGTCGCTGCTGCCGGTGGTGGTGCCGATCGTCGTGGGCCTGGTCCTCGGGCCGCGCGCGCTGGGCGGCCTGCTGATCGGCACGATCGTCACCGGCCTGTTCGTGGCGATCTCGATGACGACCGGCGGCGGCGCCTGGGACAACGCCAAGAAGTACATCGAGGATGGCCACTTCGGCGGCAAGGGCAGCGAGGCCCACAAGGCAGCAGTGACGGGCGATACGGTCGGCGACCCCTACAAGGACACCGCGGGGCCGGCGATCAATCCGCTGATCAAGATCATCAACATCGTCGCGCTGCTGCTGGTGCCCCTGCTCTGAGCGCGCACGGGGCGGCAAACCAGGATTTGCCGCCCCGCCCTCGTCGCCTCAACGGTTTACTGCGATGCCCCGCCTTCGCGATGCGCCAGGCGCGTCCGCGAGCCCACTGGAAGCCGGGTGTCCGTATCCGTCACGGTGCTGTCCACCCGCCGGCACTGCCGGGAGATTCCGTCGACACCCGCGAAACACGGCGAGCGCCGGCAGGTGCCCGGGGCGGACTGGGGCCGGCAGGCGGGCCAGTGTGTGACCCGACGCAGGCTGGAGCGGTGGGCCGCCCATTGCGCTGTGCCTGCCGGGTGGACCTGGAACAACCCGGGGGCCAGTGGCGACCCGGATGACCCCGCCGGCGGCAGGCCGGCCCATGACGCCGACGCCGGCACCGCTTCGGCAGATCGGAAGAG
>DJAN01000054.1:2065-2639 GCA_002429615.1 Lysobacteraceae bacterium UBA6001 | reverse complement strand
CGGTGCTGATGACCGCGCTGGTGGCATCGCTGGGCTTCGTGCCGATGGCCCTCAACACCGGCGCCGGCGCGGAGGTGCAACGTCCACTGGCCACCGTGGTGATCGGCGGCATCGTGTCGTCCACGCTGCTGACCCTGGTGGTGCTGCCCATGCTGTACCAGTGGGTGCATCGGCGCGCTGGCATACGGCGGGCCACGGCGGAGAACGCTGCGCATGAGTGAACGGACCTGGCGGCCGATGGTGCCGTCCGAAGCCGTGGTCTGGACCGCCGCCCTGTATTTCTCCCTCGTGAGCAGTGCGGCGTTCTGGCGTGCGACCGCCAGGACCGGCGCCTTCGCCGACACCGGCGGCGCGCTGACCGCCGCCGCGTTGTTGATGCTGGCGGTCGGCCTGCATGTCCTGCTGCTGCGGCCCCTCGCCTGGCGCTTCACGCTCAAGCCGGTGCTGTCGCTGGGACTGCTGCTCGCCGCCGGGGCGGCGTACTTCGCCTGGCACTACGGCGTCCACTACGACGCGGCGATGGCCCGCAGCAGCCTGGCCACCGATCGCCGCGAGGCCATCGAGCTGTTCACCC
>DJAN01000054.1:699-1815 GCA_002429615.1 Lysobacteraceae bacterium UBA6001 | reverse complement strand
CGGCGTGCCGATCGCGCTGCTGCTGTGGGTGCGGCTGCGGCCGCGCACCCATGGCAGGGCCTGGCGTGGCTTTGCGATCAGCATGGGGATCGCGCTGGTGCTGGTGATGGGCGGGGCGATGCTGCGCTTCCAGGATGTGTCCGCGCTGATGCGGACACATACCGCGCTGCGCTACCTGGTGACGCCCGCCAACCTGCTGCTGTCGACCGCGGGCGTACTGGCGCGCGATGTCGGCGGTGGCGGCGTGCGGGCACGCGAGATCGTGGCGCCCGACGCGCGACTCGCGCATGGCACCGGCACGCGCCCGCACGTGCTGGTGATCGTCGTGGGTGAAACCGTGCGCGCACGCAACTGGGGGCTCAACGGCCATGGCCGCCAGACCACGCCGTTGCTGGCGCGCCAGGATGTGGTGAATTTCACCGATGTGAGCGCCTGCGGGTCGAGCACCGAAGTGTCGCTGCCGTGCATGTTCTCGTCCTATGGACGCGCGGCTTACAGTCGCAGCCGCATCCAGGGCAGTGAATCGCTGCTGCACGTGCTGGACCGCGCCGGTGTCGACGTGCTCTGGCGCGACAACCAGGGCGGCTGCAAGGGCACCTGCGAAGGCCTGCCATTCCAGACCTTCCGCGATGGCGCCGACGCCATGCAATGCGCCGATGGCCATTGCCCGGACAGCATCCTGCTCGCCGGGCTGGAGACCGTGCTGGCCAGCACGCAGCGCGATCTGGTCGTGGTGCTGCATCCACTCGGCAATCATGGCCCGGCGTACTACCAGCGCTATCCGGACCGGCTGCGCCGGTTCCTGCCGGACTGCCGCAGCGCCGACCTGGGAGACTGCACGCGCGAGGAGATCGCCAACGCCTATGACAACGCGATCCTCGCCACCGACGAACTGCTGGATGCCACGCTGACGCTGCTCAAGCGCCAGAAGCATCACGACACCGCGCTGCTGTACGTGTCAGATCACGGCGAGTCGCTGGGGGAGAACGGGCTGTACCTGCACGGCCTGCCCTACCCGATCGCACCGGCGGAACAGTTGAAGGTGCCGATGGTGGCGTGGCTGTCGCCCGGCTTTGCGGCCTCGCGCGGCGTGGATCGCGACTGCCTGCGATCACG
>DJAN01000054.1:0-519 GCA_002429615.1 Lysobacteraceae bacterium UBA6001 | reverse complement strand
GCGCAACTGCCGGCGAGCCACGACAACCTGTTCCATTCGGTGCTCGGGTTGATGCAGGTGCGGACGCGGGCCTATCGCGACGCGCTGGACGTCTTCGCGCCGTGTTCCCCGCCGTTGGCGCCGCGCTGAGGCCCCGGGTCATCCGCTGCGACAGTTCCGCTGTCGCAGCGGGCGTTCACGGCGGCGACCGCCAGAGGCCACTACTTGCGCACGTACTCGCGCACCTTCGCCGCCGATGTCCCGACGGTATGCACGGCTTCCCGCAGCTTCTGCTCGCTGACGCCCAGTGCCTGCACCCAGTAGCGCACCTCATAGTCTTCCGACAGGTTGATGCGTTCCCTGTCGGGCTGACCGGTTTCCTGCTTGTTGTCGCCCATCGCCGCCCGCTCCGCCTGGACTGGCCACGGACGCTACGCCCGGGTGAGTCGCCCGGAAGTGAAGCCAGCGATGTGCGTCTCAAGGTGGCGCGCACTGCGCACCGCGATCCTGCAAACGACAGACGGCGACCAGTTCGGCCAC
>DJAN01000013.1:404-4335 GCA_002429615.1 Lysobacteraceae bacterium UBA6001 | reverse complement strand
GCCCCCGCAGGCCGTGCACGATCCAGGCGAGCCGACCCGCATCGAAGGCCAGCCCCCTTACACCCCCCTCACAACCCCGACACCACCGCCCGCGACACCGCCGGCGCAAGCTGCCCGCCCCAATCCACATCCACGGCCACCTGTGCCCGCCCGCGACTGGCCTCCAGCGCGGCGAAGTCCAGCTCCGCCATCGCCCACACCTGATCCCCGGCGGTCCGCGCCATGATCCCATCGGCCGGCAAGCCCACGTCCATCGGTGCGTAGATCGCCGCCTCCCCGGTATTCACGTCCAGCGCAGGACTCCACTCCGCCAGACCCGCCGTGACCGACTGCGCCACGAACAGGCGGTTCTCCAAGGCGCGCGCCATGCATCCCACTTGTACGCGCGTCGCCCCGGCGGCCGTATCCGTGCAGCTGGGGACGACCAGCAGGCGCGCCCCGGCCTCCTGCTGCGCCCGCACCGGCAGCGGGAACTCGCTGTCGTAGCAGATCGCGATGCCCGCCCGGATGCCCTCGGCCTCGAACACCTTCAGCGCATCGCCGCCCTCGATCACCCCGGTCTTCTTCTCGAAACCGGTCAGCTGCAGCTTGTCCTGCCAGCCCATCGCGCCCTCGGGCGTGAACCAGTAGCTGCGGTTGCGATAACGCCCCTCGCCGGTCGCGAGCAGGAAGCTGCCCGCCACCACATGCAGGCCGCGCGCGCGGGCCAGGCCGGCAAACAACGCCAGATAGTCAGCATGCCGCTGCTGGATCGCCGCCAGCGACGCATGCAGGTCGGCCAGCACCGGCAACCCGAAGGTCGCTGCCAGCTCCAGCGACAGGTATTCCGGCAACACCGCCAGCCGCGCGCCAGCATCGGCGGCCGCATCGATCAGCATGGCCTGCTTGTCCGCGAAGGCCTGGAAGTCCGCCGGCTGCCCGACGGGATACTTGGCGACAGCAACCTTCATGCGGCGTACTCCAGCGGGCGGGTCCAGAAGGTCAGCGCGTGCACGGTCTCGCCGTGGCCGATCTCGTTCCAATGCAGGCGCAACGTCAGCCCGGGCTGGCGTGTGTAGCCGCGCTTGTGCCAGAACGCATCGTTGCCGCGATGCCCGGCCGGCTGGCGTGCATCGTCATCACCGCGATCCACCGCGCAAAACGCCGTCAGCGTGTGGCGCCCCAGCGCGCGCGCATGGGCTTCGCGCGCATCGAAGAACGCATGCCCCAGGCCGAGACCGCGGTAGGCCGGCAGCAGCACCGACTCGCCGAAGTAGAACACCTCGGCTGGATCGCGCCCCGCATCGACGAACGGCTGGCGGAAGTCCGGCGCATCGTCGAGCAACGGCAGGCCGGTGGAAGCGCCCACCACCGCGTCGCCGTCGCGCGCCAGCACGAACACGCTGTCCGGCGATTGCGCGTAGGCGGCCAGGTATTCGCGCTCGTAGGCCGCATCGCCTTCGTACAGGTAGGGCCAGTCGCGGAACACCGCGATGCGCAGGCGCGCGACGTCGTCGAGGAATGGCGTGACGTCCGCGCCGCGCAGGACGGTAATGGCAGGCTTTTCAGGCATGCACTCATTCTATCGCGGCCTTCGCGCCGCGCCGCCGCAGCCAGCGGATCGCGACATGGACCAGCAGCGCGCCTACGCCACCGACGATTACCGCGCCTATCACCATGAGCTGGAGCAGGCACCACAGGGCGATTTCGATATCCGCGAATAGGTCTCCGGGCATCGGCGCTTCCCTGATGGCCAGCCAGATACCGAGCGCAAGCAAGGAAACCAGCGTGGGCATGGCGGCGATCGCGGCAAATCCCCGCCACCCCATGCGTCCACCACACCACGCCAGTACGTGGACGAACACCGCCAGGCCCACGACCGCCGTGAGCAGCAGCGCCGACACCAGCCAAATCATCACGATGCGCTCCCTGCAGCCTGCTCCTGCCAGAACAGCCACGCCAACGCCCGGCCCGGATCCGCCAGCACCGCCAGTGCGCCCTCCTCGCTGCGGCACCACAGGCCGCCACGTCCGGGCAGCGCCTGCCAACCGAGATAGCGTGGCGCCCCGGCATCGCGACCCGGCGCCTTCGTCGCATCCGGCAGGCGCGCGGCGCACGCCGCGGTCAGCCGCAGCCCCACCACCCCGCGCCTGCCGCCTCCCAGCGGCAGGCGCGAGAAAGGTGAGGTCGCCCAGCAACCTGGATCCGGCGGTGGCAACACCGCCACCGTTTCCAGCCCCGCCGGGAGCAGGCGCCGCACCCGGCGGTGCAGCGCGATCAACGTCGCAGCGCTCACCGCAGCTCCTCGTTGAGTGCGTACCAGTCCAGCCGGCGCGTCAGCCACATGATCCCGGCCAGGATGCTGAACAGCAGCAGCGAGCCCATCAGCAGCGCGTTGTCTTCCGAGACCAGCAAGGTGTAGAGCACGCCATACAAGGCGGTCAGCAGCAGCGCGAAGCCCGCCGCCAATGCACGGCTGCGCATCACCCCGGCCAGATAGAAGAACTGCAGCCCGATGCACGCCAGCGCCGAGGCCAGGTAGGCCTGCCAGAACGCGATGTGTTCGGACAGACTGAACAACAGCAGGAAGAAGATCGCCAAGGCCAGGCCGACCAGCAGGTACTGCACCGGGTGGATCTTCAGCTTGCGGATCAGCTCCAGCAGCACGAAGCCGGTGAAGGTCAGCACCACGAACAGCAAGCCGTATTTGCTGGCGCGGTCGGAGAGTGTGTAGACGTCGACCGGATCGACCAGGTCCACCGACAGCGCATCGGGCTCCACGCCCCCCTGCAGCTGCGTCTGCGCGCTGCTGGCCAACGCCGAGAGCGACCAGCTGGCCTGGAAACCACCGTCATCGATACGGCGTTCGTTGGGCAGGAACTGCCCGCCGAACAGCGGATGTGGCCACGGGGAATCCAGCTTGATCTCCGAGCTGTCGCCCACCGGCACCACCGACAGCGAACGGGTACCGTCCACGCGCATCGCCAGCGTCACCTTGCCCAGCGCGGGCAGCATGCCGGCGACCGCATCGGTGCGCGCGGCCAGGTCCGCGTGCAGGCCGCGCGACTGCATGCCGCCACCGGCTTCCACGCGCAGCGGCTGCCCCTCGACGGAGAGCACCGGCACCCCGACCAACCCGCGCGCATCCGACAAACCGATGGCCAGGTACGGCTGGCCATAGATCCGCCCCTCGACCGCCGGATACGCCATCGGCGCGAACTGCGCCTGCACGTTCGCCTGCCAGGTGTAGACCGGCACCTTGAACAGCCCGATCCGCCGCTCGGACGGCAGCAGCGTGCCGTCCACCTTCAACCGCTCCGGCGCCTGCAGCAGCGCACCGCTTTCGGTATGCCGTTCCAGCCGGGTCTGCCCGTCGGCATCGCGTACTTTGACCTCGACCTCGCGCGTCCACGGCAGGTAGCGCACCGGTCCGACGAAGGTCTGCGGTCCGGCGCGGCTCTGCGACACCCGCTGCACGGCCTCGTCGCGGTAGCCGGCGCGGTCGTTGATGACCGCGCGGATCAGCAGCAGCGGGATCAGCAACAGCAGGATCAGTCCGCCCAGCACGGCGAACCGCAACAGCAGTTTCATCGACTTCATCGCAAGCCCCATGAGGAAGAAGGGCGCAGCGTCGCGCCGCGGCGTGGGCGGCTTGCGGAGCGAATTTGAAGCGAGGGTGAAGTGGCCCGCTCAGCGCGCGGCGGGCGGCAACACCAGTTCGGCGCGGGCGCCGCCTTCGGGGCGGTTGTCCAGCCGCGCCAGCCCGCCGTGCAGGCGCGCCACTTCGGCCACGAACGGCAGGCCCAGCCCCGAGCTGCGGGGGGCGTCCGGGCGTGGCAGCGAGTAGAAGCGCTCGAATACACGCCCGCGCGCGTAATCCGGCACGCCCGGGCCGGCATCGTCCACCCGCACGTGCACCTGCCCGTCGCGCAGCGCCGCGCCCAGCACCACC
>DJAN01000013.1:0-173 GCA_002429615.1 Lysobacteraceae bacterium UBA6001 | reverse complement strand
AGCGCCGCGCCCAGCACCACCGTGTCACCGGCTGACGAGAACGCCAGCGCGTTGTCGAGCAGGTTGACCAGCGCGCGGTGCAGCAGGAAGGCATCGCCTTCCAGCGCGGGCAACGGCTCGCTGGCCTCCAGCCGCAGCGCCACGCCGCGCGTGCGCGCGCCCGGCGCCACTTC
>DJAN01000088.1 GCA_002429615.1 Lysobacteraceae bacterium UBA6001 | reverse complement strand
GCAGCTCCGGCATCACCGCCAGCAGCTGGCGTGCCAGTTCGGAGGAGTACTGCGCGTTGGCGCTGGAATAGTCGAGCAGCACCAGCGCCCAGCTGGTCTGCTGCGCGACCAGCAGTGCGGGCGCGATGTCGCGGCTGTCCAGCCACGCCACCTCGGCGAAGCCGGCCAGCTTGGCCGACATCCGCGCATGGTGGCGGTTGTCGGGGGCATACATCAGCACGCGAGGCGTCGCGTCCGGGTTGCGTCGGGTCATGGGCGTGACCGAGGACATGGCCGTCAGCGCGAGAAGCCGGGCAGGGCGTCCGGGCCCGCCGGATGCAGCAGCCACGCGCCCCACACCGGCATGTTCGCCTTCGCCTCGCGGTCGCCCGGCAACGGGATGTCGGTACCGCGCGCGATCGGGCGCACCAGGTGCGGGGTGACCACGATGACCAGTTCCTTCTCCTGCTTGGAGTAATTGAGGCTGCGGAAGAACGAGCCGATGATCGGCAGGTCGCCCAGCAGCGGCACCTTGTCCACGGTCGAGCTCAGCGTGTTGCTGACCAGGCCGCCGATGACGAAGCTCTCGCCGTCGCCCAGCTCCACGGT
Organism: Lysobacteraceae bacterium UBA6001; assembly: GCA_002429615.1. GTDB lineage: Bacteria > Pseudomonadota > Gammaproteobacteria > Xanthomonadales > Xanthomonadaceae > Stenotrophomonas_A. The sequence goes on along the minus strand of DJAN01000088.1, from coordinate 5,581 downwards.
GGTGTCGGCGCGACGGGTGGAGATCGAGGGAATCTGCACGCCGTTGTAGGACAGGCCGTTGGCGTAATCGAGATCGCTGGCTTCCGGCGCGACCTTCAGCGCGATGCGGTCGCCCGACAACACGGTCGGCGTCACCGTCAGGCCGATGCCGAAGGGCTTGAAGGTCACCGTGGTGGTGCCCAGTCCCTGCGGTTCGAGGATCGGCAGTTCGCCGCCGGCGAGGAAGTTGGCGCTCTGTCCAGACAGCGCCACCAGCGTCGGTTCGGCGAGCACGCGCGCCATGCCGTTGCGCTGCAGCAGGTCGATGTTGGCATCCCATTTATGGGTCAGCGAGCTGGCCACAAGCTGGAACGCCGAGGACAGCGGGTTGTCGCTGCCATCGCTGCCGCTGGAGGCGCTGTTGCTCGGCGGGGTGACGCCGTAGCTGAAGCCGCCGTTGCTGTTCTTGAACTGGATGCCGATCTGCTTGAGCACGCTCTTGTTGAACTCGACCACCTTGACCTCGACCTGCACCACGCCGCCCGTGGCGACGTTGGACATGTCGATGACCTTGGCGGCGTCACCGGCCGCGGCGATCGCGGCCTGACGCGCGCGCTCGTGGTCGAGCATCGTGTCGCTGTCTCCCTGCAGCAGCGCCCGGCCGTCGGCGAGGGTCAGGTTGAGCGGCTGCGTCTGCAGCAGGTCCTGCTGCACCGCGCTGCGCACGCTGACCTGCAGCCGTTGCGGGTTGCTCTGCCCTCGTCGCCACAGCAGCAGCGTGGTCTGGCCCGGCTGCTTGCCCACCAGCAGGGCTTGCTGTCGATTGCGCATCGTCACCAGGTCGGCCACGGCCGGGTCGGCGATCGCCACCCGCTCCAGGTCCGATGGCAGCGTCCACGGCCGCTGTTCATGCGTCTGCAGGATCACCGCCGCGTCTTCGGTGGCGCCAGCGGGGCTGGCGCACGCCAGCGCCAGCACCAGGGCGAGCAAGGGTGCGCGCAGCGTCGGGAACAAGCGGTGGTGGCGTCGGGTCATGTGGGATTCGCGCAGGGTTACGGGGGAGAAAGCGTGCCGCCCTGGGTGCCGCGGATGATCTCCAGCGGCGGTGGGGCAGTGCGTCGGGGCGGCTGGGCACGCGCGTTGTTGTCGCGCACGGGCGGCGTGGGCGCGCCGTCGCGGCCGGCGAGGGCGCCGGCGTCGAGGCCGGCATAGGCGTCGTTCTCCGGCGTGGCGACCGCATCGCGGCGCTCCGGGCTCAGATCCAGGCGCGGCTTGAGCACGTTGCGCGGGCGCGGGAACAGCGTTTCGTCGGGATTGCCGTTGTCGGACGGATGGCGCAGCGCCAGGAACAGCTTGCCGCCCTGCGCGGCCAGCAGCAGGCGGTTGGCCTGCGCGACCGGCACGGCCAGCACCGCGCTGCGTGCCGCCTGCGGGCTGGCGGTGGACGCGCCGCCGCTCTCGCGCGAGGCGATGGATCCGGCGCGCGCATTGCCGCCGGAACTGTCGTTGCCATCCTCGTCGGCCTGCGGTGCCGGTGCCTGCCCCAGGTCCTGGGCGCCGTAGCTGAGCACGCGCAGGCGCGACAGCAGCAGGCGGTTCTGGCTGTCGTCGTCGTCGCGGTCGCGGTTGCGCGCGCGCAGGTTCATGAATACGTCAACGTAGTCGCCCGGCACGATGCGGTTGCCGGCGCCGGCCAGCTCATCCACCGGCACCGCGATCGCACGCTCGCCCGGCTGCAGCTCCAGTGCCAGTCCATGCGCGAGCACGTTGGCGGTGATCACCGTATCGGCGGCGACCGGCGAGGAAAGGATCTTGCCGACCAGCGCGGTCGGTTCGGCATAGCTGCCCGGCGGCATCCGGTCGACCTCGGCCACGCGCAGGTCGTTGGCGTCGAGTGGTTCGCCGGCGGGCAGGTCGCGCGCGGCCACCAGGACCTGGGTGTGCTTCGGCACCGGCGCGATCGACAGGGCTGGCGTCGATGCCGTCTGCGAGCGGCCACGCATGCCCAGCACCACTGCCAGCAGCAGCAGCAGCACCGCGAAGGCGACCAGCAGCAAGGCGGCAAAGCGGGTGGCTTTCTGCATGAATGCGCTCCGTAGGATTACTCGCCCAGGTCCAGCTGCGCCGTGGCGGCGCTGCTCAGGGGCGTGCCGATGGTCCAGCCGTACAGCGCGCCGGTGCCGGGAATGAAGGGGTGGTCGTCGTAGTCGTAACTCACGGTCACGCGCATGCACTGACGGTCGGCGCTGCCGACGCAGGCGAAGGGCTGTGACACGCTGATCGGCGATGCCGCCGCGTTGCTGCAGTCCGGACTCTGCCGCGCATAGTCGAGCAGCCAGTCCATCGATTCGCGCGCGGCCACGCAGGCCGCCGCGCGGCGTTCGGCCGCGGTGCCGTAACGCAGCGAGGCACGTGCGCCTTCGGCGGCGGCCAGGCTCAGCGATTGCTGTGCGGCGAAGATCAGCACGCCGCTGAACGTGGCGAGGATGAGGGGCAGGATGCCGAGCAGCAGGAGCAGGGCATATTCGAGACTGACGACGCCACGCATGCGGCGCGGCGGAGTGATCACGCGGTTCATGCGCCGGGCCCTCCGGACAGCAGCAACAGCACCGTGGCCAGGGACAGGTAGGCGGCATACGGAATGCCGCGACGTCCGCGCCGCGCCGCCAGCATGCGCTGGTGGGCCGGCCAGGCCTGCAAGCGGGCGTGCGAATTCTCCAGGGCGAAGCGCAGGCCCAGCGGGAAACGGGAAGTGATGGCGGGGGCGTACAGCACCGTCATGGCGTGCAGGCCTGCCATCAGGCTGGCGATGATCCACACCGGCAGCAGTGGGCCCGGGCCCCCCAGCAGCGCACCGAGCACCGCGAAGAATTTCACGTCGCCGGCGCCCATCCAGCCGATGGCGTAGCAGGGCAGCAGCACCGCCGCGCACAACAGACCCAGTCCCGCCGCGCCCCAGCGCGCCGCATCCACGCCCTGCCAGCACAGCAGCGCGGCCAGGATGGCGAGCGCTGTCATCAAGGCGAGGTTGGACACCCGCCGCGCATACAGGTCGCTCGCGGCGACCTGTACGCACAGCGCGCAGGCAAGCAGGGTGGTCGGCGTATCCATGGGACGGCGTCGGTGGGCGCTGGGTCAGCTGCTCGCGGTCGTGTCCTTGCCGGCATCGTCGATGGCCGTGGACAAGGTCTCGAACAGCTTCTTGAAGAACGACTGGATCGCCGGCGCGGCGAAGATCATCAGGGCGCCGGCGACGATGGCGGCCAGCAGGCCGTATTCCAGGGCGGTGACGCCGTCTTCTTCGCGCAGGAAGCGCTGGATCGAACGAATCATGGGAGTTTCTCCTTGCACATGCCCTGCAGGATCAAGGCCGCGCCAGCCGGACAGGGCGTTGCCGCCCGGCGCGTGCTACGGGAAGGAGAGACATGTCGGCAGCGAGCACACGCACCCGTAGGGTGAATGTTTTCCACCTGAATAGTGGCCCCCGTGCTTTCCATTGCGCTCCCCTGTACTGCTTCGAGGCTTCTGTCCTCGATAACGGTCATGCTCTGGGAATCTCCAATCTGGAGATGCGCAAAATCGGCAGAAGCAATATGCAAAATCGGCACGACACGCGGGTGATTTGTGCGTTTAATCACGGAACAATTTTCCACGTGGTTAAATACGCGGCGCGGGGGATGAAATTTCAAAGTTCCTTCACGCATGCTCCCGCCGCGAACATTAAGTTATGGCCGCAGTTGCCGATGCGGTGGTCGCGGGCAAGACACTTGATGCAGCCCGGAAATAAAAAAAGGAAAAGTCACAGTGGGCGCGACCACCGTGCCATTTAAGGAGAGAAATGGGGGGGCTGGTTATGGGGGGTGCCGACGGTGCCCAGCTCTGCACATTCGACCTGGTGAATCTGTCGGGTCTGTTGCGCGTGTGCGATGTGGAGCTGGTACTGCTGGATGGAAATGGGCCTAGGGCCTCCGTGCATAGCGTCGTCCACGACGAGGCATTGTTCTGCACGATCAAAACCGGCTTCACCGGGCGCGGTCGCTTCATGCTGCCGTTGGACTGGTGCATGATCGGTTGCATCCACCGTACCGACGAGGCGGCCAGCTGGTGTCACGGCGCGCCGCTTTCGCACGGCAGCCTGATGACGTTGACGCCCGAGGGCATCAGCGAGTTCGTGCTCAGCGCGGACAGCTGGATCACCCTGGTGATGGTTCCCTACAAACGGCTGCGGCAGAAATTCAGCGAGCTGCACCTGGGCGACATCGCCGCGCCGGGACAGGCCAGCGCCCATCTGCATCTGCCATCGGATCACCCGCTGCGCCGTTACTATGGCGAACTCGAACAACGCATCTCCGGCGGCTATGCCGCGATGAGCGGGTTGTCGCTGGACGAAGTGCTGGAGCAGCATGTTCGCTGCATCCTCGACGCCAGCCACTTCGACCGCGCGGTCGGTGGGCGCGGTCGACGCACGCACTACATGATCCTGCGCCGCGCCGAAGAGTTCATGCGGATGAACCTTCGCCACAACATCTACATGAATGAAATTTGCGATGCCGCCGGCGTTAGCGAGCGCGCATTGCGCTATGCGTTCGACGACCTGCTAGGCATCTCGCCGAACCGCTATCTATCCATGTTGCGGCTATGCGCGGCCTGCCGCGGCCTGTCTTCGGCAGACGCCGGGCGCAAGTCGGTGAAGGCGATTGCGCTGAGCTGCGGCCTGTGGGATCTGTCGCGTTTCGCGGAGAACTATCGCCGCGTGTTCGGCGAGCTGCCGCGCGACACATTGATGCGTCGATCCGGGGTGCAGGAAACCGTGTGATGCACGGATTCGGCACGCTTGCCGCAAATGTGCATCCGCTTGCCGGAATTCCCCAACACTTTGCCGGTTTGGCGGAATCCGCTGCCGGAATGGGGTAAAACGCGGCGCGCCGCGCAGGCGTAATGGCTCCCACGGAAGGCATCGGGGTGCGATGCCACCGCATCCAAGGGAGCGCATCATGAATCGCATCTATCGGTTGGTGTGGAACCACACCCTGAATGCCTTCGTCGTCGTGTCCGAATTGGCGACCACGCAGGGCAAGCGCCATTCCACCACGCACGACGCACGGCGCAGCTGGATGACGCCGCCGTTGCTGCTCACGCTGGGCCTGCTCGGCAGCTGGGCCGGAAGCGCCCGCGCCAGCGATCCGCGCCTGGACGAGCTGCTGAGCATTGCCGACAAGTACACGCCCTCGGTGTCGAGCGGCGTCGATGTGCAACTCGCCGCGCCGTCCCCCGCGCGCGTACGCATCGACGTCGGTTACGCGCCGACGGTTTCCCCGGGTTCCACGACGTCGCCTTCGTCGTCGGCCGCTGCGCCCCCTCGGCCGGCGACGTTGGCGGCGTCTCTTGATTCCGCGGTACATGGCGCGACGCTGCAGAGCGATGCCAGCGTGCGCGCCCAGGTCGCGGCGGTGCGCGCCGCGGCCGACCTCGGCCTGACCGTCACCCTCAATGATCTGCCCGAGTCGCTGCGCGACGGGCTGTCCGCGCCGATCGCGCAGGGCGTGGCGGTGACCACCGCGACGCTGGACGCTGCGACCGACAAGGTCGCCCCGCGCACCAG
>DJAN01000011.1 GCA_002429615.1 Lysobacteraceae bacterium UBA6001 | reverse complement strand
GCGCCCGTCGCGGAGGCCAGCCATGTCGGCGCGGCGCCGGTGCCGGCTTCGGGCCCGGCGCCCACGACCGCCACGCAGGACGCTCCCGGCAACGGCCTGCTGCTCCCGGTACAAGGCATCACCCGCGCCGACCTGCATGACACCTTCACCGATGCGCGCAGCGAGGGCCGCGTGCACGACGCCATCGACATCATGGCCACGGCCGGCACGCCGGTGCTGGCGGTGGCCGACGGCACGGTGGAGAAACTCTTCGACAGCAAGCGCGGCGGCCTGACCATCTATCAGTTCGAACCCAGCGGCCGTTACGCGTATTACTACGCGCACCTGCAACGCTATGCCGATGGGCTGGCGGAGAAGCAGGCGATCCATCGCGGCCAGGTGATCGGCTATGTCGGCAGCACCGGCAATGCCAGCGCCGAGGCGCCGCACCTGCATTTCGCGATCTTCAAGCTGGGCCCGGAACGGCACTGGTGGGAAGGCGAGGCGCTCAATCCGTATCCGGTGCTGCACGACGGCCAGGCGCTGTAAGCCAGGCGCCATCGCCCGGAAAGCAAAAAGGCCGGCGGAATCCGCCGGCCTTTCGCGTCCGCGGGACAGGAAGGCTTACAGCGCCTTCGCCGCCGCCACCACGTGGTCCACGGTGATGGCGAAGTGCTTGTACAGCACTTCCGCCGGCGCCGAGGCGCCGAAGGTGTCGATGCCGACCACGTCGCCATCCAGGCCGACGTACTTGCGCCAGAAGCCGGTCACGCCTGCTTCCACCGCCACGCGCTTGCGCACCGCGTTGGGCAGCACCGACTCACGGTAGGCGCTGTCCTGGCGGTCGAACACGTCGGTCGACGGCATGGAGACCACGCGCGTCTTCAGGCCGGCGGCGTCGAGCTGCTGCTTGGCCTCGACGGCCAGGCCCACTTCCGAACCGGTGCCGATCAGGATCACGTCCGGCGTGCCGCCCTCGGCGTCGGCCAGCACGTAGCCACCGCGTTCGATCTGCTTGACCTGTTCGTCGCTGCGCGGCTGGTGCGGCAGGTTCTGACGGCTGAACACCAGGCAGCTCGGGCCATCGTTGCGGGTGATCGCGGCCTTCCAGCTCACCGCCGACTCGACGGCGTCGCACGGGCGCCACACGTCGTTGTTGGGGATGTAGCGCAGCGAGGCCAGGTGCTCGACCGGCTGGTGGGTCGGGCCGTCCTCGCCCAGGCCGATCGAGTCATGCGTATAGACATGGATGGCGTGGGCCGGGATCAGCGCGCTCATGCGCACGCCGTTGCGGGCGTAGTCGCTGAACACCAGGAAGGTGGCGTCGAACGGAATGAAGCCGCCGTGCAGCGCCAGGCCATTGGCGATGGCGGTCATGCCGAACTCGCGCACGCCGTAATAGACGTAGTTGGCGTTCGGGTCGGTGGTGGCGACCGACTTGCTGGCCTTCCACAGGGTCAGGTTGGAATGCGCCAGGTCGGCCGAGCCGCCGACGATTTCCGGCAGCAGCGGGGCGAAGGCTTCGATGGTGAGCTGCGAAGCCTTGCGCGAGGCGATGGTCTGGCCGTCGGCCTGGGCCTTGGCGATGAACGCATCGGCCTGGGCGAGGAAGTCGGCCGGCAGCTCGCCGTGGTAACGGCGCATCAGCTCGGCGGCTTCGGCCGGGAAGGCCTTTTCGTAGGCCTCGAAGCCCTGCTGCCACTGCGCCTGGTCGTGCTTGCCGGCGGCGACGTGGTTCCAGCCGTCGTAGATGGCCTGCGGGATCTCGAACGGACCATACGGCCAGTCCAGCGCCTTGCGCGCGCCTTCCAGTTCGTCCTTGCCCAGCGCGGCGCCGTGCGAGGACTCCTTGCCGGCCTTGGTCGGGGCGCCGAAACCGATGATGGTGCGGCAGCAGATCAGGGTCGGCTTGCCTTCCTCGGACAGGGCCTGCTGGATGGCGGCCTTGATCGAATCCGGGTTGTGGCCGTCGATGTCGCGGATGACGTGCCAGCCGTAGGCTTCGAAGCGCTCGGGGGTGTTGTCGGTGAACCAGCCATCGGTGTTGCCGTCGATGGAGATGTGGTTGTTGTCCCAGAAGCACACCAGCTTGCCCAGGCCCCAGGTGCCGGCGAGCGAGGCCGCTTCGTGCGAGATGCCTTCCATCAGGCAGCCGTCGCCCATGAACACGAAGGTGCGGTGGTCGACGATGGCGTGGCCGTCGCGGTTGTAGCGCTGCGCCAGCAGTTTCTCGGCGAGCGCGAAGCCCACGGCGTTGGCGAAGCCCTGGCCGAGCGGACCGGTGGTGGTCTCCACGCCGGGGGTCTCGCTGCGCTCGGGATGGCCGGCGGTCTTGCTGTGCAGCTGCCGGAAGTGCTTGAGCTCTTCGATCGGCAGGTCATAGCCGGTCAGGTGCAGCAGCGCGTACTGCAGCATCGAGCCGTGGCCGTTGGAGAGGATGAAGCGGTCGCGGTTGAACCACTTCGGATCGGCCGGGCTGTAGCGCAGGAAGTCGTTCCACAGCACTTCGGCGATGTCGGCCATGCCCATGGGCATGCCCGGGTGACCGGATTTGGCGGTTTCGACCGCATCGGCGGCGAGGAAGCGGATGGCGTTGGCCAGCTGGCGGCGGGTGGGCTGGGTCATGGGGCGTCTTGGGAGCGGAAGGGACACCGCAGGGGGCGGCGGCCCATTGTCCCACATCGGCCGTGGGACCTGCCCCGGGCGATGCCGGCGGACGACGACGCATCGCATGGGGGATCGGGTGTTGCAGGAATCGCGTTGCGGCCGTCGGCCCCAGCCAGCGCAATGCCCCCTTCCCAACCCAACGGAACCCGACGGATGGTTCGATTCCCCTCCTTCAGCCGCCCCCCTTCCCCCACCCTGCATGCCCTCGCGCTGGCGGTCGCCTGTGGCCTGTCATCGCCCGCGCTGGCGGCCGGCGACGATTACCGCGATGGCCTGGACGCCGAGCGCCGCGCCGAGTTCGACAGCAGCCGCGGCCTGGCCGTGGTCCACGCCGACGACGCCTACGCGCGCGGGCTCGACGGCCGCGGCATCGTGGTCGGCGTGTTCGACAGCGGCGTGCATCCGCAGACCCCGGACCTGGCAGGCCGGGTCAGCGGCCTGGTCAACGGCGCGCTCGCCCCAGACGGCACCCCGTGCCCGGATTCGGCCCGGCTGCGCGGGCCCAACCCCTGCATACGCACCGATGGCGCGCGTCCCCAGGTCAACTACATCGAGTGGGACGCGGCGCTGTTCGCGGAGCAGGTGCCCGGCGCCGATGGGCAGTGGCTGCGCGACAACATCATGGGCGGTCGCTATGCCGCGCATGGCACCCATGTCGCCGGCATCGTCGCCGCGGCACGCGATGGCCTCGGCATGCACGGCGTCGCGCCAGCCGCCTCGCTGGTGGCCGCGCGCCTGGACTCGGACGCCTATCGCAACCTGGCCAGCTTCTTCGACCTGCCGGGCGGCGTGGTGCTGGCCGAGGAGGTATCGCGCGAGGCGTTCACCGAATCCTTCAGCGCTGCCAGGCAGGCGGGCGCGCGCGTGATCAACCACAGCTGGGGCTTCGTCGCCGAATCTCCACGCGATGCGGCCGAGGCGGACGCCCAGTACGCCGCGTTCGCCGACAAGCTGGAAACCCTGGCCGACGCGTCACGGCGCAGCGGCGTGCTGCAGGTGTTCGCCGCCGGCAATACGATGGGCGGCGTGGCCACCACGCCCGCGGACCTGCCGAACTACGTCCCGGACATCACGCCCTACTGGGTGTCGGTGGTGAGTGCGTCGGACGACGGCAGCCTGGATTTCTTCTCCGCCACCTGCGGGGCGACCCGCGACTGGTGCGTGGCGGCGCCGGGCTATGAGATCACCTCCACCGTGCTGGGCGGGCAGGTGCAGGCCGCACCAACCCGCGATGCCAGCGGCGCGATCATCGGGCTGGCGGTGGCGCCGCAGCAGCCCACGCCGGAATTCGAGTATGTCGAGATGACCGGCACCTCGCAGGCTGCCCCGCATGTCAGCGGCGCGCTGGCACTGCTGATGCAGCGCTTTCCCTACCTGGACAACCCGCAGGTCCGCGACGTGCTGCTGACCACCGCGCGCGACCTGGGCGAACCCGGCGTGGATGAGATATTCGGCTGGGGCATGCTCGACCTGCGCCGCGCCATTGACGGTCCCGGCCAGTTGCGCGTGGACACGCAAGTAGAGATGGATCAGCGCGGCGGCGGCGTGGCGGTGTGGGCGGCGCCGGCCTGGGACGAATGGCGCAACCCGATCGACGGCCCCGGCCGGCTGCTCAAGGCCGGCCCCGGATGGCTGCGGCTGACCGGCGACAACCGCTTCGGTGGGGCGACGGTCAGCGGCGGCACCCTGGAATTTTCCGGCGACAACGCGCTGCGCGGCGACGTGGTGGTCGCGCCGCAAGGCACGCTGCGCGTGAGCGGCCGCCTGCAGGGCAGCGATGTGCACGTGCGGGGCGGCGAGGGCTGGATCGATGGTGAAGTGGCCGCGGCGCGGGTCGAGGTCACCCAGGGCGGCAGGCTGGAAGTCGATGGCCGCATCACCGGTCCCGTCGAGGTGGGAACCGGCAGCCGGCTGCAGGGCAACGGCGAACTGGGGCCGACGACGCTGGCCGGCAGCCTCGCCCCGGGCCATTCGATAGGCCGCTTGCGCGTCACGGGGGATTTCCTGCAATTGCCCGGCAGCGTCTATGAGGCCGAACTCGGCGCGTCTGGCCAGAGCGACCTGCTGCAGGTGAACGGACGCGCACGCCTGCAAGGTGGCGCGTTGTGGCTGGGCGATCCGGGCATCGACACCACGCTGGGACAGCAGTGGCGCGTGCTGCAGGCGACGCAGGGCGTGGAAGGTGGCTTCAGCGCGCTCACCGGCTACACGCCGGCCACGCCTTTCCTCGCGATGACGGCGCGCTATTCCGGCGATGCGGTGGACGTGGTGGTCGGGCGTGGCGCGGCGCTGGCCAGTGCCGCGCGCACGCGCAACCAACGCGAGGTGGCGGCCGCGGTGGACGCGGGCGCGGACCTGCATCCGCTCACCCAGCGCCTGACGCGATTGATGCCCGCCCAACTGCCCGCCGCGCTGGCGCCGCTGGATGGCGAACTGCACGCCAGCCTGCGCACGCTGCTGCTGCAGGACAGCGAGAGCGTGCGTGACACCGCGCTGGCGCGGGCACGCGGGGACACGCTGGCCACGACGGGCGGGCGCGATGCCTGGTGGGTGGACGTGCGCCAACGCGAACGCCGGCTGCCCGGCGATGGCAACGCGGGGGCCGCACGACTCGATGGCGGCACCTGGCTCGCCGGCTACGACCATCGCTTCGAGGACGGCTGGACGCTCGGCGCACTGGGCGGGAGTGGTGAAGCCACCGCGCGGTGGCAGGCACGCCCGGATCGCGCCGACGTCCACGCTCTGCACCTGGGCCTGCAGGCCGGCCGGCGTTGGCAGGCATGGGCATGGCGGGTGGGTGCGGCCTACAGCTGGCAGGACGTGCGCTCGCGGCGCGAAGGGCCGGCCATGGCGGGCGCTGCCGGTGTTTCGTCGTCCAGCGCCCGCTACGACGTGGACACGCTGCAATGGTTCACCGAGCTGGGTTATCGCATCGGGGGCCGGCGGGGTGAGGTCGAACCGTTCCTGCAGTATGCCGGCGTACGCCTGCGCGGCGATGCGGCGCAGGAGCACGGCGGCGCGGTGCCGCTGTCGATCGCGCGGGCCACGCAGGACGTCGGGCTGTGGCGCGGCGGCGTGCGCGCCGGTGTCGATGTCGCCAGCCGCGGCCAGCGCGAGCATTGGCTGGGCCTGCGCGGTGAACTCGCCTACCAGCAGGCCGATGGCGACCTGACCCCGGCGGCGCGCCTGCACTGGCAGGACGGTGCCGCGTTCACCACCTGGGGCGCGCCACTGGCCCGGCAGGCAGTGAGCGCCTCGCTGGGCGTGTCCGCGCGACTGAGCGCGAACAGCCTGCTCGCGCTGGACTGGCGCGGCATCTTCGCCGATAACGCGCATGACACCGTCATCGGCGCGCGCTACTCGCTGCGCTTCTGAGCCTGGCAGTTCCCTCCCCGCTTGCCGGGGAGGGAACCGCTGGCGTCACTTCTCGCCTTTCGCCACCAACGTGGTCAGGGCGAGGTCGCCGGTCACGTTCAACGCAGTGCGGCACATATCGAGGAAGTGGTTGACGCCCAGGATCAGGCCGATGCCTACCGGGTTGACCCCGACCATCGCGCAGATCAGCGCCACCACCGGCAGCGAGCCCGATGGCACGCCCGCGGTACCGATGCCGCCGAGGATGCACACCAGCATCACCATGAACTGCTGGCCGATGCCCAGCTCCACGCCGAAGAACTGCGCCAGGAAGATCACCGTCACGCCTTCGAACAGCGCGGTGCCGTTCTGGTTCGCGGTGGCACCCACGGTCAGCACGAAGCGCGAGACCTTCTGCGGCAGGCCCATGTTGTCGGCCACGCGCAGCGCGGTGGGCAGGGTGGCGTTGCTGGAGGCGGTGGAGAAGGCCATCAGCGTGGCCGGCTGGGTCTCGCGGAAGAAGCGCAGCGGCGACCAGCCGGCAAAGCGCACGGCGATGCCATAGCTGAGCAGCATGTGCAGCCCCAGCGCCAGCACCACCACGCCCACGTAGGCGCCGAGCTTGACCAGCAGGTCCACGCCGAACAGCGCGGCGAGGTTGAACATGAAGCAGGCCACCGCATACGGCGCCAGGCGGATGACCAGGCCGATCAGGGTCATCGAGATTTCAAAGATGCCTTCGATGCCCTTGCGCAGGGTGGCGACCTTGGCGTCCTCGGTCAGCACCATGCCGACGCCGAACATCACCGCGAAGAACATCAGCGAGAGGATCGCGCCGTTGTTGCCGGCGGCGGCGATGATGTTGCTGGGCACGATGGACATCAGCATGTCCATGCCCTGCGGCTGGCCAGCGGCACCGGCGACGATTTCCTTGCTGCGCTCGGCATTGGCCTGCAGCAGCTGCGCGGCCAGTTGCGGGTCCACGCCGGCACCGGGCTTGAGCAGGTTGACCAGCACCAGGCCGAGCAGCACCGCGATGCCGGACAGGATCACCGTATAAGCCAGGGTCTTCCAGCCGATGCGCCCCAGCGCGCGGATGTCGCCCATGTCGGCCACGCCCATCACCAGCGCCGAGAACAGCAGCGGCACGATGAGCATGAAGATCAGGTTGAGGAACAGCTGCGAGAACGGCGTGGTCACGTAGCGGGTGAAGCCCTGGACCCAGGTGGCTTCAGCGCCCCCGGCGAAGTACACCACCAGGCCCAGCAGCAGGCCGGCGGCAAAGCCGATGCCCATCTTCCAGTGCAGCGGGAGGGACGGTCGGGCGGGTGCGGACCGGTTCGGGGTCGTCGTCATCGGCGGCTCCTGTGCTGTTGCGCGAACGAAGCCCCGACTTTAACAGGCCCCCTCCCCGCGCCGTCCGCGCGGAAAGTGCATCCGCGCGCTCAGCGCGAACGCGGGCCGGCGTCCGGATACAGCGGCGGCAGCTCCGGCGGGCGCGCACGCGCGGCATCCCGCCACTGCGGCCCGGGGCGGAACGCTTCGCGCAGGCGCTGGCGCGCCTGGGTCACATCGCCCTCGCCGCCCCAGCGCGCACGCTGCATGGCCTGGATCGCCTCGCGCTGCGGGGCCGAGGCCAGCCGCGCCACCACTTCATCCAGCTCGCGCACACCGGCCATGGCGCACAGGCACTGCGCCACTTCGTCCAGGCCGCCCTGGTCCAGCGCGCGGCGCAGGTCGATGAGCGTCGGCCGCGGCCCGCGCGGTGCCACCTCGAGATCGGAAGAGC
>DJAN01000263.1 GCA_002429615.1 Lysobacteraceae bacterium UBA6001 | reverse complement strand
GGCCCGCGCGGCGGCTGAGCCACGCGCACTGCGACACGACACGGGCGCCCCAGGGCGCCCGTTCTTTTTTGCGGCATCGGCGTGCTGCGGTACAGCAAGAAAACGGCTTGGCGCACACATTGCGTGGATCACCCGCGCTGGCGCGAAAGCGTTCAAAACCGCGGTTTCGCCGTGGAAAACGCGTTGATGCGCATGCACGCAGCCAGGGCCACGGCAGCCATCCACGACGCGGACGCCCCGCAATGTGAGCGCTCGCATATCCTGTCGCCTCCTGCCGCCGCACGTGCGAACTTCGTGAAAGAACAGAACCGGATCCGGATCGAAGACGTTGCCGCTGCCGCGGGGGTCTCGATGAAGACGGTGTCGCGCGTCTTCAACTACGAGCCCAACGTCCGCCCGGATACGCGCGAGAAGGTCGAGCAGGCCGCGCGTGCGCTCAACTACCGGCCCAATCCGTCGGCGCGCAGCCTGGCCTCGAACCGCTCGTACCAGATCGCCCTGCTCTACGACAATCCGTCGTCGAACTACATCATGGAAATCATCAGCGGCGTGCTCGATGCCTGTCGTTCGCGCCACTACAGCATGATGCTGCAGCCGATGGAGCCCAACAGCGGCGGCTATCGCGCGCAGGTGGAAAGCCTGCTGCACCAGTACCGGCCGGACGGGATGATCCTGACCCCGCCGATCACCGACGACGACGAACTGCTCGACTGGCTGCAGACCCATCGCATGCCCTACGCCTCGATCTCACCGCGCCGGCGCGTCGGCCAGATCGGCGCGACCCTGGACGAGCGCGAGGCCGCCTCCGAACTGGTGGTGCATGTCGCCAGCCTGGGCCATCGCCGCATCGGCCATATCACCGGGCATCGTTCGCATGGTGCGCGTGCCTGGCGCCTGGACGGCTATCGCGATGCGCTGCTGCGCGCGGGGCTGGCTTACGACCCGGCCTTGGTGATCGAAGGCGAATTCTCCTTCGACTCCGGCATTGAGGGCGCGCGTGCGCTGCTCGACCTGCCCGAGCCGCCCACGGCCATCTTCGCCGCCAACGACGACACCGCCGCCGGGGTGATCTACGAAGCGGAGGAACGCGGCCTGCGCATTCCGCGCGACCTGTCGGTGTTCGGTTTCGACGACATGCCGATGGCGCGGCAGATCTGGCCGAGCCTGACCACCGTGCGTCAGCCCAGCCACGAGATGGGACGCATCGCCGCCGAGCAGTTGCTGGCGCATATCGGCGATGCCAGCCGCGGCGAGCTGGTGAAGGTGCCTTACGAAATGCGTCTGCGTCGCTCGACCGGCGCTTGGCCGGTTCGCGAGTAGGCGGCGAGATCGCCGCCTGCGATCGGCGTCTGGGCGCCTCGTCGGGGCTCAAGCCCCTCCCACCATGTAGAAGCCCCTGCCCCACCATGTAATGGTCATTGCAGGAATGTAAGGGCCCTTGTAGGAGCGGCTTCAGCCGCGACGCGCAGCGCCTCAGCGCCGCGAGATCACGAAGTTGCCGAAGCCCACGCCGAGGTCCCAGCCCTCGCCGGTGCCGGCAAGCGCGAGCGAGATGTCGCCCTTCGTCACCACCTGCGCGTTGCTCGACTTCACCGCACCGGCATGCGCTTCGGCGCCGCCATAGGTGCCGAACAGGTCATTGACGCTATAGGCGCCGGTGAAGCTGCCCTTGCCGTCGGTGATCTTGGACTTGCCCACGGTAAGACCACCGCCCTTGGCGCTGATCTTCACCGGGATGCTGGTGCCGTTACTGCAGGTGATGGTGCCGGTGCCCTTGGCGGTCTTGTAGAACACCGACCAGCCGGACAGGTTGAAGCGCAGGGTGCAGTCAAGATTGCCGGCGGCCTGCGCGGCCGGGGCGAACGCGCTGGCGGCGGCGAGCGCGGCCAGCAGGGAAACGGTCTTGAGCATGGCGGCAGGTCCGAGGGGAAACTGCCGCGAGGTTAGCAGCGCTGGCCGATGCCCGGCGACGGTCCCCGCGCCGGGCGTTCAGCGACGGTGCGCTCAGCGCGCCGCGTTGACCGCGCCGAGCTGGAAGGCATCGGCATCGAGCATGGCCGGGAAACGCACGCGGTGCTCGGCCAGCGCCGCGGCGGAGATGGTGCTGGTGGTGACCTGTTCGCGCTCGCGGATTTCCAGCTGCGGTTGGCCGAGGAAGTCGATCACCGCGCTGTCGCCGGCATAGTGCAGGCCGTTGCCGTCCACGCCGACGCGGTTGACCGCCGCCACGAAGCACAGGTTCTCGATCGCCCGCGCGCGCAGCAGCGTGCGCCAGGCGTAGGCGCGTGCCGACGGCCAGTTGGCGACGAACAGCTGCAGGTCGAAATCGAGCTGCCCGGCGCGCTCGACGTCGTAGCGGTTGCGGCAGAACACCGGGAAGCGCAGGTCGTAGCAGACCTGCGGATTGATCCGCCAGCCCTTCCATTCCACGGTCAGGCGGTCGCGGCCGGCGGCGTAGCGCTCGTGTTCGTTGGCATAGCGGAACAGATGGCGCTTGTCGTAGTACTGCAGCCCGCCATCGGGGGTGGCGAACAGCAGGCGGTTGAACACGCCCTCCGGCGTGCGCAGCTGGGCGCTGCCGGTCACCGCCGCGCCCAGGCGCGCGGCCTGCTCGCTGATCCACGCCACGGTGGGGCCGTCCATGCCCTCGGCCTTGTCGATGGCCTCGTTGGAGAAACCGCTGGTGAAGGTTTCCGGCAGCACGACCAGGTCGGTCTGGCCGGCCAGCGGGGCGAGCAGCGCGGCGTAGTGCTCGCGGTTGCCGGCCGGATCATGCCAGCGGGTGTCGCCCTGGACGAGGGAAATGCGCAGGTCCTGCATGGTGGCCTCAGAGCTTCTTCAGGCGTTCGATCGCCGCATCGAGGGTAGCCTCGTTCTTGGCGAAACACAGCCGCGCCAGGCGCTGCCCTGCCGGCGCGGTCTCGTAGAACGGCGACAGCGGAATCGCTGCCACCCCATGCTCGATGGTCAGCCACTTCACGAACTCGTGGTCCGGCAGGTCGCTGACCGCCGAATAGTCCACCAGCTGGAAATAGCCACCCGGCACCGGCAGCGGCTTGAGCCGCGTGCCCAGCAGCTGTTCGCGGAAGCGGTCGCGCTTGGCCTGGTAGAACGCGCCCAGCTGTTCGTCGTGTTCCGGCTCGTCGCGGATCATCTCGGCGAACGCATGCTGTGCCGGTGCGAAGCTGGCGAAGGTGTTGTACTGGTGGACCTTGCGGAACTCCGCGCTCAGCGCCGGCGGCGCGATCGCGTAGCCGATCTTCCAGCCGGTGCAGTGGTAGGTCTTGCCGAAGCTGGACACCACGAACGCGCGCTCGCGCAGTTCCGGCCAGCGCAGCACCGACTCATGCCGGCGGCCATCGAACACGATGTGTTCGTACACCTCATCGGAGAGCAGGAAGATATCGGTGCCGCGCAGCAGGTCGGCCAGCGCGCGCATGTCGTCGGCGGAGAACATCGCCCCGGACGGGTTGTGCGGGCTGTTGATCATCAGCATGCGGGTCCGCGGGGTGATCGCCGCCTGCACCTTGGCCCAGTCCACGGCGAAGGTCAGCGGGTCCAGCGCCACGTGCACGGCGCGCGCGCCGGCCAGGTCGATGGCCGGCTCATAGCAGTCATACGCCGGGTCCAGCACGATCACTTCCTCGCCGGCGCGCACCACGCTGTGGATCGCGTTGAAGATCGCCTCGGTGGCACCGCTGGTGACGGTGATCTCGGTATCGGCGTCCACCGTGGCGCCATAGCAGCGCAGCGCCTTGCCGGCGATGGCCTGGCGCAGCGGCGCGGCGCCGGTCATCGGCGGGTACTGGTTATGCCCGTCGCGCATCGCGCGATCCAGCGCCTCCACCAGCCTTGCCGGCACCGGAAAGTCCGGGAAGCCCTGCCCGAGGTTGACCGCCTTGTGCTCGGCCGCCAGCTGCGACATCACGGTGAAGATGGTGGTGCCTACTTTGGGCAGCTTGGTGGTGGGCACGGGCATCTGGGCGTTTGTCCGGGAGTGCGAGGGGGGCTGGGAGTTTAGCAGCGCTGGTTATGGGGTCTTCATGGTCATGCGCTCTGAGGGTATGGCGTCTTTGTTGCTATCGCTTGGCGCCCGGGGGGCGGACGCCCCCTCCCTCCCCTCGCGTCCATGCATTTGATCTTCGATCCGACGTCCGGGGGCCATGAGGGCGTCTGGGGGGTATGCCCTGGTGGGGGCGTAGGGCGACAGGATGTCGCCCTTCGAGCCCCGCATGGATGCGGTAGTTGGCGTCCCCCACCAGGGCATACCCCCCAGGCGCCGCGCGACCCAGACCGAACAGCCGCGCATCAGCCGACGAAATCCCCCAGCACGACAAGCACCGCACATCCACAAACACCCCAGATACAATGCCCCCCAGCTTCCGCAACGCCGCCTTGATGACCGACACCCCATCCGCCGCGCCACCCTTGCTGGCAGCGCAGGCCCTGAGCTTCAACCGCAACGAAGAAGCGGTGTTCGGCCCTCTCGACTTCCAGGTCGACGCCGGCGAAGCCTTGCTGGTGCAGGGCGACAACGGCGCCGGCAAGACCACCCTGCTACGGGTCCTCGCCGGCCTGCTGCGCGCCGACGCCGGCAAGATCGAAATCGACGGCCGCCCGGCCAAGCGCGTCGACCGCTCGCGCTTCATCGCCTACCTCGGCCACCTGCCGGCGCTCAAGGCCGACCTGACCACGCTGGAGAACCTCAACTTCCTGTGCGGCCTGCAGGGCCGGCGCGCGCGCCAGATGCCCGGCAACGCCCTCGCCATCGCCGGCCTGGCCGGCTACGAGGATGCGCTGGTGCGCCAACTCTCGGCCGGGCAGAAGAAGCGCCTCGGCCTGGCCCGGCTGTGGCTGTCGCCTGCCCCGCTGTGGCTGCTCGACGAGCCCTACGCCAACCTCGACCTCGACGGCATCAACCTGGTCAACCGCATGATCTCCGCCCACCTGCGCGGCGGCGGCGCCGCCCTGGTCACCACCCATGGCGCCTATGCCGCCCCGCCGGTGCGTACCCGCATGCTCACCCTGGGCGTGCCCGCATGAGCGCGCCCACCCCGCTGCCCTCGCTGTGGCAGGCTTCGCGTGCGCTGGTGGTGCGTGACCTGCGCCTGCTGTGGCGCCGTCGCGGCGACGCCCTGCAGCCGGCGCTGTTCGCCCTGCTGATCGTCGTGCTGTTCGCGCTCGCCCTCGGCGGCCATGCCGATACGCTCTCGCTGGTCGCCCCCGCGGTGATGTGGCTGGCCGTGCTGCTCGCCGGGCTGCTCTCGCTCGACTCGCTGTTCCGCGGCGACGCCGACGACGGCTCGCTGGAACAGTGGGTGCTCGCCCCGGTGCCGCTGTCCTGGCTGGTGCTGGTGCGCGTGCTGCTGCACTGGGTCGTCACCGCATTGCCGTTGATCATCGCCACCCCGCTGCTCGGCGAATTGCTGCACCTGCGGCATGACCAGTTGCCGGTGCTGCTGGCATCGTTGCTGCTCGGCACGCCCCTGCTCAGTCTGCTCGGCGCGGTGGTGGCGGCGCTGACGGTGAACATGAAACGCTCTGGTATTCTCGTGGCGTTATTGGCGCTGCCGCTTTACGTGCCGGTGCTGGTGTTCGGCGCGGGCAGCGTCGCCGCCGGCATCCAGGGACTGGATCCGTCCGGCCCGCTGCTGCTGCTCGGCGCCGGCCTGGTCATCGGGCTGGTGCTGGCGCCCCTGGCGGCAGCGGCGGCCATCCGGATTTCATTGAGCTGAGCTGCGCCGAACACCCCGAAGCCGGAGCCGTCGCCACCGCATGAATCGCCTCGTCCGCTGGTTCCACCAACTCGCCTCGCCCCCGGTATTCGACCGTTTCGCCGCCCGCTGGGCGCCCTGGTGCCTGGCCGCCGGCGTGCTGCTGGCCGGCTTCGGCCTGTGGCAGGCGCTGTTCGTGGTGCCTGCCGACTACCAGCAGGGCGACAGCTTCCGCATCCTCTACATCCATGTGCCCAGCGCCTGGATGAGCCTGTTCGTGTTCGGGCTCATGGCGTTGTATGCGGCCATCGCGCTGATCTGGCGGATCAAGCTGTGCGAGATCCTGGCCATGGCCTGCGCGCCGATCGGCGCCGCCTTCACCCTCATCACCCTGCTCACCGGCAGCATCTGGGGCAAGCCGATGTGGGGCGCCTGGTGGGACTGGGACCCGCGCCTGACCACCGAGCTGATCCTGCTGTTCCTGTATCTCGGCGTGATCGGGCTGTACCAGGTCATCGACGACCACCGCAACGCCGCGCGCGCCGCCAGCCTGCTGGCCATCGTCGGCGTCGCGCTGCTGCCGGTGATCCGCTATTCGGTGGTGTGGTGGAACTCGCTGCACCAGGGCCAGAGCATCCGCCTGCTCGGCGAGTCCAGCATCGATGCCTCGATGCTGCTGCCGCTGTGGCTGATGGTCGCGGCGACCAAGTTCTGGTTCGCCGGCTCCCTGCTGCTGCGCGCCCGCGCCGACAACCTGCGCCGCGAGGC
>DJAN01000191.1:10300-20716 GCA_002429615.1 Lysobacteraceae bacterium UBA6001 | reverse complement strand
ACCGCCGCCGTCGCGGGATCGCCCTGCCACGCCGGCGTTGCCGGCCGCGGCCGCCGCGATCCTCGCCCGCGCCAAGGCCCGTGCGGCGGGCCGTGATCCCGCATGACCGCCATCGCCAGCAAGCCCGCGCGCCGTGGCAAGACATTGAGCAAGGCCGAGGTCGTCGAACTGTTCTCGCGCCTGCGCGAGCTCAACCCGCATCCGAAGACCGAACTGGAATACACCACGCCGTTCGAACTGCTGGTGGCGGTGACGCTCTCGGCGCAGGCCACCGACGTCGGCGTCAACAAGGCCACGCGCCGGCTGTTCCCGGTGGCGAACACGCCGCAGGCGATCCTCGACCTCGGCGAGGAAGGCCTGAAGCGCTACATCTCTACCATCGGCCTGTACAACGCCAAGGCGAAGAATGTGGTGGCGGCGTGCCGCATCCTGGTGGATGAGTACGGCGGCGAGGTGCCGCGCGAGCGCGCCGCGCTGGAGTCGTTGCCCGGCGTTGGGCGCAAGACCGCCAACGTGGTGCTCAACACCGCCTTCGGCGAACCCACGATGGCGGTGGACACACATATCTTCCGCGTCTCCAACCGCACCGGGCTGGCCCCGGGCAAGGATGTGCGCGCGGTGGAAGACAAACTGGTGAAGGTGATCCCGGCGGAATTCATGCAGGACGCGCATCACTGGCTGATCCTGCACGGGCGTTACGTGTGCAAGGCGCGCAAGCCGGACTGCCCGCAATGCGTGATCCGCGACCTGTGCCGCTATCCGGACAAGACACAGGCGGCCTGACGGGTACGCCCCAAAAGAAAACGGCGGCGGGGTTTCCCCCGCCGCCGCGATCATCCCATTACACCGGGATCAGAAGGACACGTCGCCCCACACACCGAATTCCTTGGTGCGCTGGTCGATGGTGGTCGCATTCTCGTTCTTGGTGTCCTTGTACACGGCCGCCAGCTTGAAGCCCTTGATGACCGGGAACTCGACGCCGACGTTCCAGTAGGTGTTCTCCAGGCTCGGGTCCAGCGTCTTGCTGGTGTCGGCCTTGTCGTAGCGACCGAACGCGGTGATGCCACCGTCGGTCAGCGGCACCGAACCCCACACCGACCAGCCGTCGGCCTTGTCGGTCGCCACGGTCAGCACGTTGTTGTAGTTCTTGGCCTGGAAGTATTCCGCACCCAGGCGCCAGCCCTTGTTGGCGTAGGCCACCATGGCGTCCCAGCGGTTCGCATCGTGCTCGGCGTCGACGGTTCCGGTTTCCTTGCCCAGGGTGCCGCTGTAGCCACCGACGGCGATGGCGAGGTTCTGCATCGGCACGAAGGCAACGCGGCCTTCGACGTCCATGCCCTTGCCACGGGTCGGGTTCTTGTAGCCGGCGCCGGTCACGACCGACGCGGCGTAGTTGGCCATGCCGCCACCCAGCTCACCGCCAGCGTGCAGACCCCAGTCGGACGAGTTGCCGTACTTCAGGCGGTCGACCAGGGTGTTCTCGACGTAACGCATGCCGTAGAACGACTCGGCATACGGGATCCACGGCATGTCGGCCGCACCGGCGCGGAACACGAACGCGTCGGAGAACTTGCCCTGCAGGTAGGCCTTCTTGACGAACACCTGGGTGTTGCCCAGGGCCGACGAGTAGGTGAAGTCGGTGGTCAGGTTCGCCGACCAGATGTCATTGAACTTGTGGTTGACGCCCAGGTAGAAGCGCTTGACGTCGAAGCCGGTACCGGCAGCGGCGGTGTCCTTGCCGTTGCTGGTCGCGTCGATGTTCGACATGTCAAAGAAGATGCGGCCGCTGATCGAGTTGTCGTTGACCAGCTTCTTCAGGCCGTCGACGGTCTTCTGCGTATCGGCGGTGGCTTCGATCGCCTTGGCCTGGGTGACATTCACTTCCGACTGCGCGTCGTTCTGCGCCTGCAGTTCGGTCACCTGCGCCTGCAGCGCGGCGATCTGGGCCTGCAGCTGCGCCAGCTGCTCGGCGGTTACGGCGGGAGGGGCCGCATTAGCATTGCCGGCGGCAGTAAGAGCGGTGAGCCCGAGGCCAGTGGCAATGGCCGTTGCGAGCAAGCTGGAACGCATTGGAGATTCTCCGGAAGTGGTTTGAGGTTTACGCAGTGATTGCCAGGTGATGGCAGTTACCGACCTCGTTAAATTTCCGAAAAATTTGTGACACTCCCGCGACTCGAATGTGACAGTCCGGCGACAGCCACATGGAACCTGCACGTGGCATGCACGTTCCGCGCCGTGACACGGCCGTCATGGAACTGTCATCCAACCGTCGCCAAACCGCCATCGACGCCGCTTTCAATGGCGCCGCCACGGCGTGTGGCGCCGTCTCCCATCGAGAAACCTCAACATGACTTCCATCTCCAAGTTCCGCCTGCCGCTCGCGCTGGCCCTGGCTTCGCTCAGCATTGCCGCGAATGCGACCGACGTGACCGGTGCGGGCTCGAGCTTCGTGTACCCCGTGCTGTCGAAGTGGTCGGCGGCCTATGCCGAGAAGAGCGGCACGCACGTCAACTATCAGTCGATCGGTTCGGGTGGCGGCATCGCGCAGATCCAGGCCGCGACCGTCGACTTCGGCGCCTCCGACAAGCCGCTGACCGGTCCGGAACTGGCGAAGTTCGGCCTGGGCCAGTTCCCGGTCGTGATCGGCGGCATCGTGCCGGTGTTCAACGTGCCGGGCGTCGCCCCGGGTGCGATGAAGCTGGACGGCACCACGCTGGCCGGCATCTTCCTCGGCAAGATCAGCAAGTGGAACGACCCGGCGATCGCCGCGCTGAACCCGGGCCTGACCCTGCCGGACGTCAAGATCACCGTCGTGCACCGCTCGGACAGCTCGGGCACCTCGTTCAACTTCACCAACTACCTGTCCAAGGTCAGCCCGGAGTGGAAGTCGGCCGTGGGTGAAGGCACCAGCGTCCAGTGGCCGGCCGGCATCGGCGGCAAGGGCAACGAGGGCGTGGCCGCTTACGTGAAGCAGATCCGCGGCGGCGTGGGCTACGTCGAGTACGCCTATGCGCTGCAGAACAAGCTCAACTACGCCAGCCTGAAGAACGCCGCCGGCCGTTTCGTGCAGCCGGACGACAAGGCCTTCTCGGCCGCCGCCGCCACCGCGGACTGGAAGTCGGCCAAGGACTTCAACCTGATCATGACCAACGCTCCGGGCGCCGAAGCGTGGCCGATCACCGCCACCACCTGGGCGATCATGTACAAGAAGGCGAAGAAGCCGGCCTCCTCGAAGGCGGCGCTGGACTTCTTCAAGTGGTCCTTCCACAACGGCGCGCCGCAGGCCCAGCAGCTGGACTACGTGCCGCTGCCGGACTCGCTGGTGCAGCAGATCGAGGCCTACTGGGCCGCGAACATGAAGTAAGCCTTCCCAGGCACGGACGATCCGGCGTTCTCTCCCGCCGGATCAACCTGGAAAAGCGCGGGCCGCAAGGTCCGCGCTTTTTCTTTTGCTCCATCATCCGACGCACGATGCGGACGAATATTCCAATTTTCCGAAACGCAACGAGGCGCTATTGATAGGGCCAGCACTCGGAAGCAACCGGCCCCAGGCAGCTCCGACACATCCTTCCCTGGAGCCGAATGCATGCCCTCACCCGGAAAACGCCCGCTGCACGCCGGCGCAATAGCGACCTTGATGACAATCCTGGTCGGCTACGGGGTGTACGCGGCACTGACACATGCCACGCAAAAGAAGCCGGCCGCAGCGCCCGAACTCACGACGCCAGCCACGACAACACTTGATTCCGCGCAGCCCATTGCGCCAACTCGCGCTCAATCGGGATTCTCGACAGCCATCGAGCGCGTCGGCCCTAAAGCATTCCTGATAGGTGGAAGCGTCGAGCCTCCTGAAGGCAAGGCAGTGGATGTCATTGCGGCACTGCAAAGCCGCGCCATGCAGGGCGAAGGCTACGCCGCCCTGGTGATCGGCCTGAAACTCATGTACTGCCGCGCCACCCTGGAACACCAGGACGATGACGACGCGCTGCGGGTGGAAGCGCAAGCCATGGGTGGGCTCGATGCCGCATTGCGCCTGCGCGCCCAGCGCGCCGCCGACTGCGAGGGCCTGGCACCGGAAGACTACCTACGCATTGGCGAGTGGTTGCAGAGGGCGGCGGACGGCGGAGACGTCGTCGCCCAGCTCACCTATGCGGCGGCGTCCGACGTCGTGTTGGTATCGCCCAGCATGATGCTGAAAGAGCCAGAGCGGATCGTCGAATTCAGGCAGCGCGCGATGCGGTATCTGCACATCGCGGCATCCAACGGCAGCGTCGATGCGTTGAACTCGCTTGGACAAAGCTACCGAGTTGGAATTCTCACGCCACAAGACGATGTCCGCGCTTACGCCTACTTCCTGGCGGGACAAAAAGCCGATGGACGCATCAAGCCCTGGGACATGGAGCAGCTGGAGATGTCCATTTCACCTCAACAAAGGCAAGACGCTGCCGTCCTGGCCAAGGAGATATATCGTGACTGCTGTGAGTCTCCGCAAGAGAATCTTGATCGCCGCCATCATTCTGTTCGGAATGGCGCTACTCGTGACGCAAGCACTTCGTGCCATCCCACGTGGCCCGCTCGAATGCCCTCATTGCCCACTGGGAAGTCCCCAGGCAGACCCGACAACCAACTATTTCCTGCGCCGGGCCGTCGCGCCAATCGATAGATTCTGGGCCATCCCGTACTTGTCAGGAACTGAGTACACCGTCTGCAACAGGACCCATTGCATCAACTACCAAGTCAACATGGACAACAAATTTCGATCCACCGGCCCGAAGTTCGCCAAAGACCCTCCCGATCCCCCCCCCCAAGGAAAGGTTCACGTCATTGAACCACCGCCGCGCCAACCACCGCCACGCGCGCCAGGCAGCCTCCCTCGGGCTCCCGTATCGGGCAGACCCTGGCAACCACCACCGCCGCGAACCGCCTGCGTCACGATAGGCGCACCCAAGCCCTGCCCCACGGTCTCAAGATAGCGTCAGGGCTCGCCAGGTTAGGCCTCCCCCACCAAGCTGAATTGGAACGCAGGACCCCATGTCATCCCGCTGTAACAAAAACATCATTTCATAGCGTCGACCGCTGGCCCCCGCCGGCACCCGCTATGGAGTTCGCATGAAACTGCAGAAGGCCGGCCTCGCCGCCCTGTCCCTGTCCATCGCCCTGGGCCTGGCGGCCTGCAAGCCGGGCAACGAATCCCAGCCCGCCGCCGATGCCGGCCAGACCGCTCCGGGCGCTGCCGCGCCGGCCGCCGGCGACGCCAAGACCGCCGAAATCTCCGGCGCTGGCGCCTCCTTCATCTATCCGCTGATCTCCAAGTGGTCGGCGGACTACAACGGCGCCACCGGCAACAAGGTCAACTACCAGTCGATCGGCTCCGGCGGCGGCATCGCCCAGATCAAGGCTGGCACCGTTGATTTCGGCTCCTCCGACAAGCCGCTGGATTCGGCCGAGCTGGCGCAGGCCGGCCTGGGCCAGTTCCCCTCCGCCATCGGCGGCGTGGTGCCGGTGGTCAACCTGGAAGGCATCGCCGCCGGCCAGCTGCGCCTGACCGGCGCGCTGCTCGCCGACATCTTCCTGGGCAAGATCACCACCTGGAACGATCCGGCCATCGTCGCCGCCAACCCGGGCGTGAAGCTGCCGTCGGGCAAGATCAATATCGTCCACCGCTCCGATGGTTCGGGCACCACCTTCAACTTCTCCAACTACCTGGCCAAGGTCAGCCAGGAGTGGAAGGACAAGGTCGGCGAAGGCACCACCGTGCAGTGGCCGGGCGGCGTCGGCGGCAAGGGCAACGAGGGCGTGGCCTCCTACGTGCAGCAGATCAAGGGCTCGATCGGCTACGTGGAGCTGGCCTATGCGCTGCAGAACAACATGCCGTACGCGTCGATGCAGAACTCGGCCGGCAACTGGGTGCAGCCGAGCGCGGAGACCTTCGCCGCGGCCGCGGCCAGCGCCGACTGGGCCAACGCCAAGGACTTCAACCTGGTGATCACCAACGCGCCGGGCGACCAGGCGTGGCCGATCACCGCGACCAACTTCATGCTGATGCACAAGCAGCCGAAGGACGCCGAGCGCAGCAAGGCGACCCTGGCGTTCTTCAAGTGGGCATTCGAGAACGGCCAGGCGCAGGCCAACGAACTGCACTACGTGCCGCTGCCGCCGGCGCTGGTGCAGCAGATCGAAGCCTACTGGGGCAGCGAGTTCAAGTAATGCCAGGCGCGCCTGCCGTCCTCCCCGGCAGGCGCGCTTTCCACGGCCGCGCGTAGGCGGCCCCCGCGTTTCCCTCCTGTGCGCCTTCGATGGCCCACGCCGAGCCCCCACATGAATGCCACTGTTATTCCTGAAGCGATGACCGCGCCCCTCGGGCGCGACCTGCGTGACGCGCGCGCCGACCGCTTCTTCCGGCTGGTGCTCACCGCCACGGTCGTCTTCGTGCTGATCGCCCTGGCCAGCGCGGCCCTGTCGATGCTGTGGGGCGGCCGCCATGCCCTGCAGGAGCAGGGCCTGAGTTTCTTCTATTCGGCCGACTGGAACCCGGTCGAGAACAAGTTCGGCGCGCTGGCGCCGATCTACGGCACGCTGGTCACCGCGCTGATCGCGATGCTGATCTCGGTGCCGGTGAGCTTCGGCATCGCCTTCTTCCTCACCGAGGTCGCGCCGCGCTGGCT
Organism: Lysobacteraceae bacterium UBA6001; assembly: GCA_002429615.1. Taxonomy (GTDB): domain Bacteria; phylum Pseudomonadota; class Gammaproteobacteria; order Xanthomonadales; family Xanthomonadaceae; genus Stenotrophomonas_A. The sequence continues at coordinate 14,051 of DJAN01000191.1, read as the reverse complement.
GCGTGGGCCGATCGGCACCGCCATCGAGCTGCTGGCCGGCATCCCGTCGATCATCTACGGCATGTGGGGCCTGTTCGTGCTGGTGCCGGTGATGACCGAATACGTCACCCCGTGGATGAACGACCACCTCGGCACGCTGCCGGTGATCGGCGTGCTGTTCCAGGGTCCGCCGCTGGGCATCGGCATGCTGACCGCCGGCTTCGTGCTGGCGATCATGGTCATCCCGTTCATCTCCTCGGTGATGCGCGAGGTGTTCCTGACCGTGCCGACCCGGCTGAAGGAATCGGCCTACGCGCTGGGTTCGACCAAGTGGGAAGTGAGCTGGGACATCGTGCTGCCCTACACCCGCTCGGCGGTGATCGGCGGTGTGTTCCTCGGCCTGGGCCGCGCGCTCGGCGAGACCATGGCGGTGGCCTTCGTGATCGGCAACACGGTGCGCCTGTCGCCGTCGCTGCTGGAACCGGGCACCACCATCGCCGCGCTGATCGCCAACGACTTCGGCGAGGCCACCGAAACCTACCGCTCGGCGCTGCTGCTGCTCGGCTTCGTGCTGTTCATCGTGACCTTCATCGTGCTGGCCATCGCCCGCTTCATGCTGCTGCGCCTGTCGCGCAAGGAAGGCAACTGATGTCCTCCGTCTCCGACCGCCTGTACCTGCGCCGTCGCGTCGTCAACGTCGTCGCGCTGGCGCTGTCCTGCACCACCGCGCTGTTCGGCCTGTTCTTCCTGGGCTGGATCCTGTGGACCCTGGCCGCCAAGGGCCTGGCCGGGGTGAACCTGGACCTGTTCACCAAGATGACCCCCGCGCCGATGGCCGAGGGCGGCCTGCTCAACGCCTTCTTCGGCAGCGCGGTGATGTGCGCGCTGGCGATCGCCATCGGCACGCCGCTGGGCGTGGCCGCCGGCACCTGGCTGGCCGAATACGGCAATGCGCGCAAGGCCGGCACGGTGGTGCGCTTCGTCAACGACATCCTGCTGTCGGCGCCGTCCATCGTGCTGGGCCTGTTCGTCTACACGCTGTACGTGATGCAGACCGGCGGGCAGTTCTCCGCCTTCGCCGGCTCGCTGGCGCTGGCCTTCATCGTGCTGCCGGTGGTGGTGCGCACCACCGACGAGATGCTGCGCCTGGTGCCTTCGCAGATGCGCGAGGCCGCGCTGTCGCTGGGCATCCCGCAGTGGAAGGTGATCGTCCAGGTGCTGTACCGCAGCGCGTCGGCGGGCATCGTCACCGGCATTCTGCTGGCGCTGGCGCGCATCAGCGGCGAGACCGCGCCGCTGCTGTTCACCGCCTTCGGCAACCAGTACTGGAACAGCAACGTGTTCCGTCCGATGGCGAGCGTGCCGGTGGTGATGAACCAGTACGCCGGCAGCCCGTATGAATCCTGGCAGGTGCTGGCCTGGGCCGGCGCGCTGGTACTGACCGTGTTCGTGCTGCTGGTCAGCCTCGGCGCGCGCGCCCTGCTCCTGCGCAACAAGATCACCCATGACTGACCTTTCCCGGAACCGAGCCATGAACGACCTCAACAACGCCGCGCCGATGCAGCGCATTGCCGTCCCGGTTTCCGGCGAGGCCGCGCTCGCGCCGGCCCCGGTCAAGCTGGCCGCACGCAACCTGGACTTCTACTACGACAAGTTCCATGCGCTGAAGAACATCAACCTGGAGATTCCGGAGAAGCGCGTGACCGCGCTGATCGGTCCTTCGGGCTGCGGCAAGTCCACGCTGCTGCGCATCTTCAACCGCATCTACGCGCTGTACCCGAAGCTGGAGGCCAGGGGCGAGGTGCTGCTGGACGACGAGAACATCCTGTCGCCGAAGTACCCGATGAACCGCCTGCGCTCGAAGGTCGGCATGGTGTTCCAGAAGCCGGTGCCGTTCCCGATGACGATCTTCGAGAACGTGGCCTATGGCATCCGCCACCACGAGAAGCTGTCGCGCTCGGAAATGAACGACCGCGTCGAGCAGGCGCTGCGCCAGGGCGCGCTGTGGGACGAGGTGAAGAACAAGCTCAACCAGAGCGCGCTGGGCCTGTCCGGTGGCCAGCAGCAGCGTCTGTGCATCGCGCGTGCGGTGGCGTTGCGCCCCAGCGTGCTGCTGCTCGACGAGCCGACCTCGGCGCTGGACCCGATCTCCACCAGCCGCATCGAGCAGCTGGTCGAGGAGCTCAAGCGCGAGTACACGATCGTGATCGTGACCCACAACATGCAGCAGGCCGCGCGCGTCTCGGACTACACCGCCTTCATGTACCTGGGCGACCTGATCGAGCACGACCGCACCGAGACGATCTTCCAGCAGCCCTCGAAGCAGCAGACCGAGGATTACATCACTGGCCGGTTTGGGTGAGGCGGGCCGGACGGTCCGGAGCCGACCTGGCCGTGCCAGGGACGGCAGCCTGAGAAACCCGAAGCAAGCGTTTAGCAGTCCACCCACGCCGCCCGTACCCCTTGCACTCGAGACACCCATGAACACCCAACCCAACGAACATATCGTGAAGAGCTACGACGACGAGCAGCACCGCCTGGTGGCCGAGATCGTGCACATGGGCGAGACCGCCGTGGCACAGCTCGAGGCCGCCCTCGACGTGGTCGAGCGTCGCGATGACAACGCCGCGCACCGCATCATCGCCAACGACGAGGCGATCGACAGCCTGGAACATGCGATCAGCCATGACGTGATGCGCCTGGCGCTGCGTGGCCCGATGGCGCGCGATCTGCGCGAGATCCTCGCCGGCCTGCGCATCCCGGCCGACATCGAGCGCATCGGCGATTACGCGGCGAACGTGGCCAAGCGCTCGATCGCGCTGAACGCGGTGCCGCCGCTGCCTCAGACGGTGGGCCTGCGGGCGCTGGGCCGGCTGGCCGCCGACCAGGTGCGCGATGCGCTGCATGCGTACCGTGACAACGATGGCGAGGCGGCGGTGCGCGTGCGCGATGCCGATGCGCGCCTGGATGCGCAGTACACGGCGTTCTTCCGTGAGCTGCTCACCTACATGATGGAAGATCCGCGCAACATCACGCCGTGCACGCACCTGCTGTTCATGGCGAAGAACCTGGAGCGCATCGGCGACCATGCGACCAACATCGCCGAGAACGTGTGGTTCCTGATCCATGGCGAGCAGCCGCTGCCGCCGCGCGAGAAGCGTGACGACACCAGCACCACGGTCACGCCCTGACGCGGTCTGCACGCGCTCTTGATGCCCTATTCAGGTTCGCCTGAATAGGGTGGGTTCCAAGGCGGGACCCCACACCCCCCGCCGGACTGGAGCCCCTTATGAAGCGTCTCATCGTTCCGCTGTTCGGTCTGTCCCTGCTGTTCGGTACCGGTGCTGCGCTGGCCGATCCGCCGCATCACGATGATCATGGCCATGACCAGCGTCATGACGACCGCCACGACGACCGCCGCCACGATGCCCCGCCCCCGCACCACTGGGCACGCGGCGAACGCCTGCCGCAGGATCACCGCGGCGTCTACGTCACCGACTACCGCAAGCACGGCCTCAAGGCCCCGCCGCGCGGGCACGAGTGGCGCCGCGTGGATGATCGCTATGTGCTGATCGCCGTGGCCACCGGGTTGATCAGCAGCGTGATCCTCGCTAGCCACTGATCTGCTGGCTTGCTGCTGCTGTTGTTGTTTTGTTGAGGAAAGGCCCCGCTTCTTGCGGGGCCTTTTTCTTTGGGCACTCATGCGTGTTGGTTTAGCGGCTCGCCTGCATCCTGCACGGCCTCCGGGGGCGGGGCCCTTTCGGGACACGCC
>DJAN01000191.1:0-10129 GCA_002429615.1 Lysobacteraceae bacterium UBA6001 | reverse complement strand
CCCGAAAGGGCCCCACCCCCGAAGTCCCTACACATCACCGCGACCGGAAAGCACAGGCACGCGCGGGACGATCGCCTGCCTGTGCCTGCCTGTGCCTGCCATTGCCTGCCTTTGTAGGAGCGGCTTCAGCCGCGACCGGAAAAGCAAAGGCGCCAAGAACACCGAAATGCCCTTCTTCCCACCGCGCCCCCCAGCCGCCCCCCAAAACCCCGATCAGCGCTAAGCTCCGCACCACCACCCTTCAGGCATGCCGCAATGCCAACCACCAAATCATCAGCCGCCGCCGCACTGGTCGGCGCCACCCTCGCCGGCAGCGCCCTGCTCTCTACTCCCGCCTTCGCCATGACAGACCTGGCCCAGGGCTACGCGCTCGCCGCCAGCGCCCCGCCGACCACCGGCAGGCCTGCCGTGCCACCTCCCGCCGAGCCGGCACCGACCAGCGAAAAGCCGGTGGCCGACCACCAGCACGCGGAAGGCAAATGCGGCGCGGGCATGCCCGCCGCCGAGCCGAAGGGGGCCGACAAGGCCGACACCAAGGACGCCGGCAGCGCCGCCGACAAGGGCATGGAAGGCAAGTGCGGCGAAGGCAAATGTGGTGCCAGCGCCTGATCGCCGCGTGCCCGCCGCCGCGGCGGTGGGCCTGGGGCTGCGCCGCGCGTTGATTCCCGAACTGCTGGCTGCCGATCCGGCAGCGTTCGACTTCCTCGAATGCGCACCCGACAACTGGGTCGGCATCGGCGGCCTCGCCGCCGAGCAGCTGCACACGTTGTCGCACCGCCATCCACTGACCTGCCACGGGCTGTCGCTGTCGCTGGGCGGGGTCGCGCCGCTGGACCTGGATTTCCTTGCCGCCACCCGGCGTTTCCTTGATGCCCACGCGGTCGCGCTCTACAGCGAGCACCTGAGCTGGTGCGACGACGGTGCGCAGTTGTACGAGCTCCTACCGCTCCCGCACAGCGAGGAGGCGGTGCGCCACGTGGCCGGGCGCATCCAGCAGGTGCAAGACGTGCTGGGTCGCCGCATCGCCATCGAAAATGTCTCGCGCTATGCCACGCCGCCGGCGGGAAACGCGCCGCTGTCGGAAGCGGAGTTCGTGTGCGCCGTGCTCGCCGAGGCGGACTGCGACCTGCTGCTGGACGTCAACAATGTGCAGGTCAATGCGCTGAACTTCGGTGGCGATGCGATGGCGTTCATCGCGGCGATGCCCTCGGCGCGGATCGCCTGCCTGCATGTGGCGGGGCATGAGGTGGAGGCTTCCGGCTTGAGGATCGACACGCATGCGAAGCCGGTGGACGATGCGGTGTGGCAACTGCTCGCCCACACCTACCGCTGCCACGGGCTGCGCCCCACCCTGCTGGAACGTGACGGCGACTTCCCACCGCTGGCGGTATTGACCGACGAGCTGCGGTGCATCCGCGATACCCAGCGCGCGTGCACGCGCGCAGCCGCATGAGTGCGCTGCGCGACCAGCAGCTGGCGTTCGCGGCATATCTGCGCGATCCGCAGCGCAATGAGGCTCCGGAAGGTTTCGCGCCAGTGGGCGCGGCGCTGTATCGGCGTCTGTTCCGTGGCAATGTCGAGCAGCTGCTGGCCGCCAACTTCCCGCTGATCCGGGCCACGCTGACGCCCGCGCAGTGGGAGGCGCAGGTGGACGCGTTCTGCCGCGAGCATCGGGCGCAGACGCCGGTGTTCCCACGCTTCGGCCACGAATTCGTCGCTTTCCTGGCCCAGCGCGCGCCATCCACCGCGACACCCTGGCTGGCCGACCTTGCACGTCACGAGTGGACCGAACAGGCCCTGCGCATCGACGACACACCGCTACCCGCACACGATCCGCAGGGCGACCTGCTGGCCGGCGTACCGGTGTGTTCGCCGTGGCTGCGGCTGGAGGCCTATGGGTGGCCGGTGCACAGGATCGGACCGGCATTCCAGCCCTCCGCCGCGCTGCCCGCGCCGCTGTGGCTGCTGGCCCGGCGCGAGGCGGACGGCAGCGTGCGTTTCGCCGAACTGGGCGAATGGACCGCACGCTTGTTGCAGCTGCTGGCGATGCCGGGGCCGGACAGTGGCGCGCAACGGCTCCGGCAATTGACGCGCGAGGCCGCGGCGCAGGACGAGGCGGGGGTGTTCGCGGAAGCCGAGGCACTGCTGCGGCGCCTGCATGCGCAGGGCAGCGTGCTGGGCACGCGCATCGGCACCTGAATCGCACCGGCTGCTGCAAACTGGCACTGCGGGCGACCTGCTAGGCTATTGCGATGAACGAGAACGCCGAAAGCACGGGTACCGCGCGCGTCGTCACGCCGATGTCGCGCCGCTTCCGCGGCTATCTGCCGGTGGTGGTGGACGTGGAAACCGGTGGCTTCGACTGGAACCGCCATGCCCTGCTCGAGATCGCCGCGGTACCGATCGAGATGGATGCCAACGGCCTGCTGTATCCCGGCGAGACCAGCAGCGCACACGTGGTGCCGGCGCCGGGGACCGACATCGATCCCAAGTCGCTGGAAGTGACCGGGATCGTGCTCGACCATCCGTTCCGCTTCGCCAAGGAAGAGAAGGCCGCGCTGGACCACGTGTTCGCGCCGGTGCGCGCGGCGGTGAAGAAGCACGGCTGCCAGCGCGCGATCCTGGTCGGGCACAACGCGCATTTCGATCTGAACTTCCTCAACGCGGCGGTCGCGCGCACGGCGCACAAGCGCAATCCGTTCCACCCCTTCAGCGTGTTCGACACGGTGACGCTGGCCGGCGTGGCCTATGGCCAGACGGTGCTGGCGCGTGCGGCGCAGGCGGCGGGCCTGGAATGGAACGCGGCCGACGCGCACAGCGCGGTCTACGACACCGAGCAGACCGCACGACTGTTCTGCAAGATTGCCAACGCCTGGCCATCGCCCACGCTGTAACCCACCTCCTCGCTGCCCCCCCTGCTCGCCGCCCTCCCCCTGTAGGAGCGGCTTCAGCCGCGACCGCAACCAAGCCGGATCCAACTACCCCAGCTGGATCCGGTCGCGCCCATCGCTCTTGGCCTGATACAGCGCATGGTCGGCGCGCTGCATCAGCGACGAACCCGACTCGTCCTCGCGCAGTTCCGCCACGCCCGCACTGAAGGTCACGCGCAACCCGTCCACCCCGCCCCAGTCGGAACGGGCATGGAACAGGTCGCGGATACGCGCACACACCCGTTGTGCTTCCTCCGCCGGGGTATCGCTCAACAGCACCGCGAACTCCTCGCCGCCCAACCGCGCCGGCAGGTCGGAGGCGCGGCATGCCGCGGTCAGCAGCTTGCCCACCTCGTGCAGCACGGCGTCGCCGGTGGCGTGCGCATGCTGGTCGTTGATCAGCTTGAAATGGTCGATGTCCAGGATCATCAGCGACAGCGGCCGCCCGCTACGCCGCGCGCGGCTCAGGTCACGCGCCAGTGCTTCGTCGAACTGGCGCCGGTTCGGCAGCCCGGTCAGTGCATCCTCGTGTGCCTGGCGCTCGAACGCATCCGAGCGCAGGCGCAGCCGCGTCAGCAGCTCGCTCTTTTCCTGGTTCGCCAGCAGCAGGCGCTGTGCCTGCTGCTGCAGGTCATGGGTGCGTTCGCGCACGAGTTCGGCCAGGCGCTCGTTGCGCCGCTTGTAACGCTGGATACCGAAGCGGTACAGCCCGACCAGCAGCAGCACCAGCAGCAGCGCGGCGACCGCCTGCACGTCGCGCCGCTGCCACCACAACGGGGCGATGTTGAAGCGCAGCACCGCCTCGCGCTCGCTCCAGCGTCCATTGGGATGCCGCGCGGAAATGTGCAGGGTGTAGTCGCCGGGCGCCAGGCCGATGAACTCGACGTTGCGTTGCCGCCCGCGCTCGATCCATTCGCTGTCCAGGCCTTCCAGCCGCGTGCGGTATTCGATGCGCTCGGACAGCAGGTAGCTCAAGCCGACGTAGGTCACCGACACACGGCTGCGTCCCGGCACCTGCAGGCGGCGCACGCCCTGCCAGGGCTGCACCTGGCCATCCACCTGCACGCTCTCGATCACCGGCGGCGGTGGCGTGCGCTCGCGAAAGGCATCCAGGCGCGTGGGGTCCAGCGTCGCCAGCCCGCCCGCCGTGGCCACCCACACGCTGCCATCGCGCCGCACCAGCGCGGCCGGTGCCGAGCTGCCGTTGCCCTGCGAGTTGGCCATGCCGTCCATTTCATTGAAATGCTCGACCGAGATGCGGCGCTGGCGGCCATCGGCCACGGCGTTGAGCGTGGCCATGTCGGTCCGCATCAGGCCGCGGTTGCTGCTGATCCACAGGTTGTTGTCGTGGTCGGCGACGATCTGGAACACCGCGTCGACCGGCATGCCCTGCTCCAGGCCCACGCGTGCCAGCTGGCCATCGCGATAGCGGTACAGGCCACGGTCGCTGGTGATCCACATGTCCGCGCCGGCGCGGTGGAAGCCGAACACCGTGCGCGCGCCGCCAAGCGCCTCCAGGTCCGGATGCTCGACCTGGCCGTTGCGCAGGATGTACACCCCCTGGATGGTGCCGATCCACAACGCACCACGGCTGCTGGACAGGCCGGTGATCAGGCCGGTCGGCACGCCGGGGTCGCGCAGCAGCCGGGGCTGGTCGCGCACCATCGCCACCACGCCGTGCTGGGTGCCCAGCCAGACAGTGCCGGCATCGTCGACGGTGATCGCGCGGATGTTGCCGGCCGGCAGGTTCTCGTCGAAGCCGTAGTGGCGCAGGTTGCCGTTGTCGATGCGGTAGACGCCGTCGCCATAGGTGCCGATCCACAGCCGGCCATCGCGATCCTCGGCCAGGCTCAGCACCGCCGGGGCACGGCCATTGCTCTCCGGCAACGGGTAGTGACGCACCTGGCCATCGGCCTCGACCACGTCCAGGCCGGTGGAGCTGCCCACCCACAAGCGCCCGCGCTGGTCTTCGAGCACGCTGCGGGTGTAGTCGCCGCTGAGGCCGTCGGCCCGGGTCAGGTTGGCGATCAGGGTCTCGCGCAGGCGGAACAGCCCGGCGTTGGCGCCCACCCAGATGCTGCCCTCGGCGTCCTCGTACAGGCTGCTGATGCGGCCGCCGGGCACCGCCACGTTGGGCGGGAAACGCTCCAGGCCGCGGCGTCCGATGCGGAACAGGCCGTTGTTCTCGGTGCCCACCCACAATTCGCCGCGCCGGTCCTGCAGCAATGAAGTGAGATGGCCCTGGCCGGGCACGCGGTGCTTGAGCACGGCCTCGCCATCCTCCAGCCGATACAGCCCGTCGCCGGCCACGAACCACAGCGCGCCGTCCGGCGCCACGTAGGGCCACGCCAGCCCCGGCGGCAGGTGGTAGCTGGCCGGTGCGCGATGGAAGCTGCCATCGGTGTCGCGATACACCAGGCCGTCGAAGGTGCCGACCCAGACCCGGTCGCGCGCATCCACCGCCAGGCGCATGTAGCTCACCGGCAGCGGCATGTCCGGCGGCGAAGGCTGGTAGACCATCTTGCCGTCGGTGCCGAGATAGCCCAGGCCGTTGCCTTCGAACAGCAGCCACAGCCGCCCCTGGCTGTCGGCCTGCATGCCCTGGATGATGACCTGCGGCGCCGGGGCCTGGTGCGGCCACCACTGCCAGGTATTGGCGGATGGGTCGAAGCGCCCGACATCACCGCGTGAATCGCTCAGCCAGAGCCGGCCCTGGCTGTCGATGAACAGCGTGCCGACGCCGTTGTCGAGCAGCCCGGGCGTCGTGCCGCGATCGAACACGGTGAAGTCCAGGCCGTTGTAGCGCACCAGCCCTTCCCAAGTGGCGAACCACAGATGGCCCTCGGCGGTCTGCGCGATGGCGCGGATGGAGTTGTGCGGCAGGCCCTCGCGCGAGGTCCAGATGTCGATGGCGTAGTCGCGCAGCGGCGGGGTGCCGGTGCCGGCGGCGCTGGCCGCGCCGATGCCGATGGCCGGCAGGAGCGCCAGCAGCAGCCAAAGCCCCGCCCGCCACAGCCGGGCCATGGTCGATCGGGACGACGGGTTTCGCTGCGGGCGACGCGAGGGCATGGGGGCGCGGAACGGTTTGTCGGGACGGGAGAGGCAAGAACCGGGCCACCGCTGGCGCGGAAGCCGTGCAGGGCCTACCCCTGACGCTGGCGCACCGCCTCGAACAGGGTCACGCCCGCCGCCACCGAGACGTTCAGGCTCTCGATCTCGCCCGGCATCGGAATGCGGACCAGGCCGTCGCAATGCTCGCGGGTCAGGCGGCGCAGGCCGTCGGCTTCACCGCCCAGGACCAGGGCGACATTGCCGCGCAGGTCCTGCGCGTACAGCGAGGTATCCGCCTCGCCCGCCAGGCCATAAATCCACACGCCGAGCTTCTGCAGCTCGCGCAGGCAGCGCGACAGGTTGGTCACCGCCACCACCGGGATGCGGTCGGCGGCGCCGGCCGAGGTCTTGCGCACGGTGGCGTTGACCGGGGCCGACTTGTCCTTGGGGATCACCACCGCGGTGACGCCGGCAGCGGCTGCGCTGCGCAGGCATGCACCCAGATTGTGCGGATCCTGCACCCCATCGAGCACCAGCAGCAGCGCCTTGCCCTCGGCGGCCTCGACCAGGCCCGGCAGTTCGCTTTCGGCCCAGGTCTGGGCGGCGGCATAGCGCGCGGCCACGCCCTGGTGGCGGACCTGGCCGCCGACGCCGTCGAGCGCCTGTGCACTGACCCGACGCACGTCGATGCCCTTGCGGCGGGCGTTCTCTTCGATTTCCTGCAGCCGCGGATTCTTGCTGCCGGCCTCGACCAGCACCTCGCGCACGTGGTCGGCGTCGTTTTCGATCGAGGAGGCGACGGCGTTGACGCCGACGATCCATTGGTTCTGCTTGCTCATGCGGACGAGGGGCCGAGGCGGTGCGAGGGGGTGCTAATGGTAGGGGTTATGGCCCGCGCTGGCACGGACCACGTGGTCGTAGCTAGGCACCCCGCCCGGCCGGCGGCCAGCGCGAGGTGTCATGGTCCGGGTGCTGGAAGGACACCAGCGTGGCCAGGAACGGGGTCGCCTCGACGTCCTCCTCGGTGCGCGTGCCGGGCAGCGTGGACAGCCCGTCCACGAACGGCAGCCGGGCTTCCAGGCCGAACTGCAGGCGCGGGGCGATGGCGGCCGGATCATCGAATGCCCCATGTGCCACCGCCATGCCGTCCGGGGCCTCGTAGGTCAGCGGGGTGCCGCAGTCGGCGCAGAAGCCGCGCCGCACCAGGTTGGAAGAGGCGAAATGGCGCGGTGCGCCGCGGGTCCAGGCGAAGTCCGTGCCGCGCACCGAGACCAATGGCGCGTAGTACGCGCCGAAGGCCTTCTGGCACATCCGGCAGTGGCAGATCGACGCTTCCAGCTCACCCTCGACCTGGAAGCGCACCGCGCCGCACTGGCATCCGCCGCTGTACCGGCCCATGGCATCGTCCTCAATAAGGCTGCTTCTTGCGCTTGGCCGGCTGGCCACGCGGCGGCGGCGGCGCCGGTTCGGCGTCCTTGGCCTCGACCAGGCGGAAGTCGATCTTGCGCTCCTCCATGCTGGCCTTGAGCACCAGCACGCGGACGCGGTCGCCCAGCCGGAATTCCATGCCGCGCCGCTCGCCAGACAAGGTCTTGCGGATCGGGTCGAAGTGGTAATAGTCCTGCGGCAGCTGGGTGACGTGGACCAGGCCGTTGACTTTGGACTCGTCGAGCTCGATGAACAGGCCGAAGCTGGTCACGCCGCTGATCACGCCGTCGAACTGGCCGCCGACGTGCTTCTCCATCCACGCCGCGCGATAACGCTCGTCGACCTCGCGCTCGGCCTCGTCGGCACGCCGCTCGCGCTCGGAGCACTGCAGCGCCAGCGCAGCCATCTCGCGGGCGCTGTAGAGGTACTTGTCGGCGCGGCCGCCAGTGAGTGCGTACTTGATCGCGCGGTGCACCAGCAGGTCCGGATAACGGCGGATCGGCGAGGTGAAGTGCGCATATGCCTCCAGCGCCAGGCCGAAGTGGCCCTGGTTGTCCGGCGAGTACACCGCCAGGCTCTGGCTGCGCAGCAGCACCGATTCGAGCAGCGCCGAATCCGGGCGCTCGCGCACCTTCTTCAGCAGCTTGGTGTAGTCGCCGGGCTTGACCTTGCTCCACGGCGGCAGGCTGAGCTTGAACTCCTTGAGGAACTCCAGCAGGTCTTCGTACTTGTGTTCCGGCGGCCGCTCATGGATGCGGAACGGCGCCGGGATGTGGTGGGCGATGAGGTAGCGCGCCGCCTCCACGTTGGCGGCGATCATGCATTCCTCGATCAGCTTGTGCGCGTCGTTGCGCACCAGCATGCCGGCCTGGGTGACCTCGCCACGGTTGTCCAGCACGAAGCGCACTTCGGAGGACTCGAACTCGATCGCGCCGCGCTGCGTGCGCGCCTTGGCCAGCACGTGGTACAGCTGGAACAGCTGCTGCACCTGCGGCAGCAGCGCGCCCACCTGCGCCTTGGCCTCGGCATCGTCCTCGCCCACCGCCTTCCATACCTGGGTGTAGGTCAGCCGCGCGTGCGAATTCATCACCGCCTCGTAGAAGCGCGAGGAGGTCACCTCACCGGCACGGTCGACCTGCATGTCGCAGACGAAGCACATGCGGTCAACCTTGGGATTGAGCGAACAGATGCCGTTGGAGAGCGTCTCCGGCAGCATCGGCACCACGAAACCCGGGAAGTACACCGAGGTGGCGCGCTTCTGCGCCTCATCGTCCAGCGGCGTGCCGGGGCGCACGTAGTGCGAGACGTCGGCGATGGCCACCACCAGGCGGAAGCCGTCGCGGGTCGGTTCGCAGTAGACGGCGTCGTCGAAATCCTTGGCGTCCTCGCCGTCGATGGTGACCAGCGGGGTCGAACGCAGGTCGACACGGCCGCCGATCATCGATGGCTCGACCACCAGCGGCACCGCGGATGCCTCGTCGAGCACTTCCTGCGGGAATTCGTGCGGCAGGTCGTGGCCGTGGATGGCGGTCTCCACCACCAGCGAGGGCGTGAGCTTGTCGCCCAGCACCGCGATGATCTTGCCGATCGCCGGGCGGCGGCCATCCGGCGGGGCGATCATCTCGCACACCACCAGCTGGCCTTCGCGCGCGCCGCCGGTCTGGTCGGCGGGAATCTGCAGGTTGCGCTGGATGCGCTTGTCGTCCGGATCGACGTAGGCGATGCCGAGTTCGTAGAAGAAGCGGCCGATCAGCCGGGTGACGCGGCGTTCCAGCACGCGGGCGATGCTGCCCTCGCGGCGGCCACGGCGGTCGATGCCGGTGACGTTGGCCAGCGCGCGGTCGCCGTGCATGACCTTGCGCATCTCGAACGGCGGCAGGAACAGGTCGTCGCCGCCCTCGTCCGGGCGCAGGAAGCCGAAGCCGTCCGGGTTGGCGATCACCACGCCGGCGATCAGGTTGGTGTGCTTGACCGGCGCATAGCCGCCGCGGCGGTTCTGCACCAGCTGCGCCTCGCGCACCATCGCGGCCAGGCGCTTGCCGAGGGCGTCGATCCGGTGCGATTGACCGAGGCGTTCGGCGATTTCTTCGGCGGTCTGCGGGCCGTCGCAGTCTTCCAGCAGCTGCAGGATGGCCTCGCGACTGGCGATCGGGTCGGCGTAGCGCTCGGCCTCGCGGGCCGCATGCGGATCCTGGAAGGAGGACGACGCCCCGCCGGACATCGGCACGCGCTCGACCTGCGGCGGCGGGAGGCGGCGGCCGCGCTTGCCTTCGGTCATCGGGGCCGGCGGTGCGTTAGCGGGACGGCCCGGCTTGCCACCCTTGGCCGGCTTGCGCGAGCCCGGCGACGGGGCGCTCAGCGACTCAGGCATCCATGGCGGCAACTTGGCCTTGGGCGCCTTGCCGCCCTTGCCGGCAGCGGCTTTGGCGGTCGACTTGCCCGGCGCGGATTTACGCGTGGGGGCGCTTGGGGCCTGGCCGGCATCCCTGGCGTTCTTCTTCTTCATTCAGGAATGGTAGCGCCCGGACCCATCAATCCGGTGTCATGCCGGCCCGATGCGTACATTTTGTAGAAAAGCGTTGACAGCCAGGCCAATCATCACCAAAATACGCGGCTCACCTGCCCAGGTGGCGGAATTGGTAGACGCACTAGTTTCAGGTACTAGCGGGTAAAACCGTGGAGGTTCGAGTCCTCTCCTGGGCACCAAGACATAAAAAAAC
>DJAN01000253.1 GCA_002429615.1 Lysobacteraceae bacterium UBA6001 | reverse complement strand
CGGCGCTGGCTGCCGCGCCTGGCCACCGCGGCGGCGCTGCTGCTGGCAGTGGGCACCGGCACGCAGCTGGCGTGGCCGCGCACGGCGCACTACGTCACCCTGCACGGTGCACCCCGCACGATCACCCTGCCCGACGGCACCGTCGCCCACCTCAACGCCGAAAGCGCGCTGTCCACCCGCTATACGCTGTTCGGCCGCCGTGCCGAGCTGGAGCAGGGCCAGGCCAGCTTCGTGGTCGCCAAGGACCGCCGCCCGTTCTCGGTGCATGCGGCGGGGCTGCGGGTGCGCGATATCGGCACCACCTTCGACGTGTCGCTGCTGCGCGAGCAGGCGCGTGTCGGCGTGCTCGAAGGACGCGTGCAGGTCAGCGCGGATGGCGACAATGCGCGCCTGCTCGCCGACCTGCGCGCTGGGCAGAGCGCGCGCATCGATTACCACGACCACGATGTGCGCGTGGCAAGCGAGGACCCGGAGGCGATCACCGGCTGGTGGCAGCAGCGCATCGTGTTCCGCGATGAGCCGCTGCGCGATGTGGCCGACCAGTTCAACCGTCTCAATCATGTCCGCGTGCATGTCGATGAGGCCGCCGGTGCGCTGCGCCTGACCGGAAACCTGGCCGGCGGCGATGTCGCGTCACTGCATGCCTTCCTGCAACAGCAGCCAGGACTGCGCACCACGCTCGGCGCCGACGGCATCCAGGTGCGCGCGTCGACGCAGGCCACTTCGCGCCACTAAGGCGCGCTTTAACCGATACGGATGACAAGCACGTTGCGACGGCATGCCCGTCGCGACGCGCTGTCCATGTCAAAAAAAATTCATCGAAAAGCGGTGCCCGATCCTCGCGCTGGCGAATCGTAGTCCGGGCAAGTGCAGACAAACCGTCCGCACGCCTCCCCTCACCCTTCATGGACTCGACGATGCGCCGCACCCTGTTCCTCTCGATTGCCCTGGCCCTGCAGGCCACCGCCATCCCGACCTTCGCGCAGACCGCCAGCACCGCCACCGATGCCATCCCGGCGCAGCCGCTCGATCGCGCGCTCAACGCGCTGTCACGCCGCACCGGCCTGCAGTTCATCTACGACGCACAGGCCGCGGGCAATCCGCGCACGCGCGCGGTGCCGGCCGGCCTCAGCGCGGAAGAAGGTCTGCGCCGGTTGCTGGACGGCACCGGCCTGCGCTATCGCTTCGTCAATGCGACGACGGTGACGATCGAGGCCGACAACACCGGCAACGCCACCCCGCTCGCCGCGCCCGCGTCGGCCGCCGTCGATGCGGGCGCCACCGGCGTGCCGCACGCCGAATCGCCGCTGCACCAGCTCGACCGCATCGAAGTCACCGGCAGCTACAGCCGCAGCCTGGAACAGGCGGTGGACCTGAAGCGCTGGAATGTCGGCTTCTCCGATTCCATCGTCGCCACCGACGTGGCCGACTTCCCGGAACAGAACCTCGCCGAGGCGCTGCAGCGCATTCCCGGCGTGACCATCGAGCGCAACAAGGGCCTGGGCACCAAGGTCAACGTGCGCGGCCTGCCGTCGGACTACACGCTGGTGACGATCAACGACCTGGCCACCGCCTCGGGCAGCGGCGGGCGCGATGTCGAGTTCGACATGTTCGCTTCGGAAATCATCCAGCAGGTCACCGTGCAGAAGTCGCCGACGGCAGCCGACGAGGAAGGCGGCATCGCCGGCACCGTGGATATCTCCACCGCGCGCCCCTTCGACTACAGCGACCGCAAGATCGCGGTGTCGGCCGAAGGCGCCTACAACTCCATCTCCGAGAAGACCGACCCGAAGTACGCCTTTCTCGCCAGCGACACCTGGGGCGACTGGGGCGCGCTCGTGTCCTACTCGCGCGCCAAGCGCACCAACCGCACCGACTCCACCTCGGGCATCAACTTCCGCCCGATGTCGCGCTTCCTCAGCGCGTCCGGCACCCGCGGCACGCAGGCGCAAGCGGTGCTGGCGCGCGATGCCGGGGTGATCGTGCAGGATCGCAACGACACCGACGAGACCAACCTGATCGTGTTCCAGGACAAGGTCGGTGACCGCGTATACGTCAACGAGCAGGACAAGTGGGGTGCCACCGCCTCGCTGCAGTACAAGCCCAGCAACACCTTCAGCATCGCCTTCGATGCGATGTGGGGCGGCTACGATTCGACCGAGGACGAGTACGACGCGGCGGCCTATTCGGCCTCCAGCCGCAGCACCCTGGAGACCATCCACGACTACGACGACACCACCCTGGCCGACTACGGCATGGTGGTGCTGAAGGATGTGTCCTATACCGCCACGCAGCACGAGATGCTGAGCAAGGAACGCATCAACAAGACCGACTACAGCCAGTACAGCGTGTCGATGGACTGGAAGGGCGACGTCTGGAGCGTGGATGCGATGGCTGGCTACTCGGGCGCCGAGAAGACCCTGGACTATTCCAACCTCAAGCACGTCGCCTACGCGCCGTCGCGCACGCGCTGGACCGGCCAGAGCGGCGAGACGATTCCCAGCGCCAACCCGAACACCATCGACATGTACAACGCGCCGGACAAGTACCTGTTCGAGGCCTACGAAACCACGCTGGAACGCATCAAGGACGACAAGTACGCCGGCCAGGTGGACCTGGCGCGCAGCTTCGACCTGGCGTTCTTCCCGGCCCTGCGCAGCATCCAGTTCGGCGGCCGCTATACCGACCGCTCCAAGCGTCGCCAGTATGGCGAGCTGAAGATCACCGGGCCGGAAGCGGGCAGCGCGGCGTGGGTCAACACGCTCACCATGGCCGATAGTCCGCTGCAGTCGATCGGCGACATCGTCCCCGGTGGCGACTACAGCTTCAAGAACCTCGACTGGCAGCAGATCTCCAACGAATACGCGCGCAATGCGTTCCGCTACGACGGCTTCACCACGCCCTATGATCCGGGCCAGTACTACCGCGTGGACGAGCGCGTGACCGCGCTGTACGCGATGGCCGACCTGGCCTTCGACATCGGCTCGGTGCCGGTCTCGATCAACGCCGGCACGCGCTACGTGGACACCTCGGTGACCTCCTTCGGCTACCACCCGATCCAGAACCCGGACGGCAGCACCGGCTACACCGATGATCCGGTGTCCAAGGACGGCAGCTACAAGGATTGGCTGCCGAGCTTCAACATGACCGCCGAACTGGCGCAGGGGCTGATGCTGCGCGCGGCGGCCGCCAGGACGATGATGCGTCCCTCGCTGACCGACGTGGCCTACAAGCGCACCGCCAGCTGGAGTTCGTTCCGCTTCACCGACGGCAACCCAGACCTGAAGCCGACCTACGCCAAGCAGTGGGAGATCGGCCTGGAGAAGTATTTCGACAACGGCGGGCTGCTGGCGGCGTCCTACTTCAACAAGAAGATCGACGGCGTGGTGATCAGCGCGCTGACCGGCGTGGTCGAGGACGTGGCGGTGTACAACGCCAACGGCAGCCTCAACGGCATCTATGACTTCGACGTGTACCAGCCGGTCAATGCCAAGGGCAGCTACGACGTCGATGGCATCGAGGTGATCGGGCAGCTGCCGCTGGGCATGTTCGCGTCCTGGCTGGAAGGCTTCGGCATCAACGCCAACTACACCCGCCTGGACAGCTCGCTGGCCGGCGAGTCCGACCTCGGCATCAAGACGCCGATGCCGGGCCTGTCGAAGGACACCTACAACGCCACGTTCTATTACGAGAACAGCCGCTTCGATGCGCGCCTGTCGTACAACCACAAGAGCGAGTACGTGGAGTCGATCGGCTACAACATGTATCCGATTTACCGCGACGCCTACGGCCAGCTCGACGTGTCGATCGGCTACCGCATCACCGACAACCTCAAGGTCAGCCTGAAGGGCATCAACCTGACCGACGAGGTGACCAGCGGCTACACCATGGATCCGGCGTTCCCGACCATGTACGAGAAGTCTGGCCGCCGCATCAGCCTCGGCCTGCGCGCCGACTTCTGATCCGCGCGCGTTGACCCCGCCGGCGGCCGGGCATGGCCGCCGGCCCGCTTTCCCGATGTCCGCCGCGGCTGACGGCGGCATCGCGTTGCCTGTCGAAAGGAGTTTGCATGCGTTTGTTCCTGCTGCCGCTGCTGGTGCTGTCGGCCTGCTACACCCCTGCCCATGCCGAGGCGCCCGCGCGCGACTGGCAGCCCGGCGACCATCACGTCCACAGCGAATGGAGCGTGGACTGGGACCGCGGCACGACCCCACCCACACCGGTACGCGGCGGCGATTCGCGCTATACCCGCACCCGCAACGCGCAGGTCGCGCAGGGCAACGGACTGGTGTGGATGGTGCATACCGACCATGGCGGGCCGGGCCATTCGGTCGTCAATCGCGACCACGCGTGGCCGGCGTTGCAGGAAGCGCGTCGCGCGGTGCCCGGATTGATCCAGTACTACGGCATGGAATTCGACGTGCCGGCCGCCGAGCATGCGTCGCTGATCATCGCGCCTGGCCCGGAGGAGCGCGAACAGCTGTTCGTCATCGAGCGCGACTACAGCCGCGGCGAACCGCTGCCGCCCGCCACCCGCGACCAGGAATCGCAGATGCTCGACGCACTGGCCTATCTGCGCCGGCTCGATCCGTTGCCGCTGATGTTCGTCAACCATCCCTCGCGCACCGCCAGCGGCTTCGGCCGCTGGGGCGAGGTGGAACCGCGCGAGCTGCGTGCCTGGCACGATGCCGCGCCGAAGGTGCTGGTCGGCATGGAGGGCGCGCCCGGCCACCAGGCCACGACCGAGCATCGCGGCCTGTATCGCGACGCCGCGGCGCCGACGATGGGCGGCTTCGACCAGATGACCGCGCAGGTCGGCGGCGTGTGGGACACGATGCTGGCCGAGGGCCGACGCTTCTGGATCACCGCCACCTCCGACTCGCACGTCAACCTGCGCGATGGCGGGCGCGATTTCGATCCGGGCCAGTACAGCAAGACCTATGTGTGGGCCCGGCGCGATGCCGGCGACATCCTCGATGGCTTGCGCCAGGGCCGCATGTTCGCGGTCACCGGCGATCTCATCGACGCGCTTGAGCTGCACGTCAGCGATGCCGGGGGGCACGTCGCCACGCTTGGCGACACGCTGACCCTGGCGCCGGGCGCGGCGATGCAGGTGCGCCTGAAGGTGCGCCAGCCAGCGGCCGCCAACCGCCACGGCCAGCATTCGACGCTGCGGCATATCGAGCTGATCGTGGGCGAGCCCGGTGTCGACGGCGTGCCGCGCATGCAGACGCGGCGCTTCGTGCCGGCGCAGTTCCAGCGCGACGGCGACTGGCTGTCGGTGGCGTGGGAGCTGCCGGCACCGTCACACGGCGGCTTCGTGCGCGTGCGCGGCAGCAGCACCGGCGAAGCGGTGCCGCTGCCGGACGTGGCCGGGGAGGATCCGTGGCAGGACCTGTGGTTCTATTCCAACCCGGTGTTCATCGAAACGCACTGAATCACGTGCCCGCCGCGAGCGTCGCGCGCGGGCCGTGGCGCCAGGCCAGCAACGCGCCCAGCGACACCGCCACCAGCGCGAACAGCGGCCCCCCCAGCGCGCCGATGCGGTCCACCAGCACGCCGCCGCCGATCGCGCCGCTGGCGATGGCCACCTGGAACGCGGCCACCAGCAGGCCGCTGGCTTCTTCGGCCTGGTCCGGCGCGGCGCGCACGATCCAGATCTGGAAACCCACCGGGAACGCGCCGAAGGCGAAACCCCACAGGGTGATCGCCACCGCCGCCACGCCGGCCGATTCACCGCGCGCGAGCAGCGCGGCCGCCAGCAGGGCGATGGTGGTGCCGCCAAACACGATGGCCAGGCGCTCGCTGCGTCCCGCCAGCCAGCCGCCGAACAGGTTGCCGAAGAAGCCGCCGATGCCATAGGCCAGCAGCACGCCGGAGATCGCCGCCACCGACAGGTGGGTGATGTTCTCCATCAACGGACGCACATAGGTGAAGCCGGCGAAGTGGCCGGAGATCACCAGCAACACCGCCAGCAGCACCACGCGGATCGGCGCGCGTCGCAGCAGTACACCGAGCTGGCGCAGGTCGGCGCTGCCGCGCGGCTTCAGCGACGGCAGCGTGGCCAGCTGCACCAGCAGGGTCAGCACGGCGATGCCGCCGGCGGCGACGAACGCGCTGCGCCAGCCCCACGTCGCCCCCATCCACGCGCCGATGGGCGCCGCGCAGACCGTCGCCACCGAGACGCCGGTGAGGATCAGCGCCATCGCGCGCGGAAACAGCGCGGTCGGCACCAGCCGCATCGCCAGCGGCGCGGCCATCGCCCAGAAACCGCCGAGCGCCACGCCCAGCAGCACGCGTGCGGCCAGCAGCACGGGCAGGTTCGGGGCGAATACCGCCATCGCGTTGGAGAGCAGCAGCAGCACGGTGAAGGCGAACATCACCAGCCGGCGATCAAGGCGATGCACCAGCAGCGGCAGGCAGGGCGCGGCGAGCGCGGCCACCAGCGCGGTGGCGGTCACGCTCTGGCCGGCCGCGCCTTCGCTGACGCGCAGGTCGGTGGCCATGGCGGTGAGCAGGCTGGCCGGCAGGAATTCTGCGGTTACCAGGCCGAACACGCCCAGGGTCAGGGACACCACGGCCGGCCAATGGGGTTCGGCGGGTACGTCCTGGGTCGACGAAGCGGCGGAGTTGTCAGGGATCACGGGAGGAGGTGCCAATGTGGGGGTACGCAGGTTAGGCGTATGATTCTGGCGTTTCCATGCCGGAATACCCGCAATGCTTGACCAATCCTCCAGCCCCTCGCCCACGACGGGCCCCGGCGACATGCTGACCCAGGTGCTGCTGGGCCTGCGCCTGGACGGGGTGGAGTACGGCCGCTGCCAGTTCGCCGCGCCGTGGGCGCTGGCCTTCCCGGCGCAGCGCGACGCACGCTTCCACTTCGTCGCCCGCGGCGTGGCCTGGCTGCGGGTCGGCGAGTCGCCCTGGCAGCGCCTGGCCGCCGGCGATGCCGTGCTGTTGCCGCGCGGTCATGCGCATGTGCTGGCCAGCACGCCGGAGGTGGCACCGGTGGCGATCCACAACTGCCCGCGCACGCCGGTATCGGATGAGGTGTATCGGGTGGATCTCGGCGCGGCGGTGCCGACGCGGCTGCCGCCGGTGGAAGATGCGGCCGCGGACACGGTGCTGTTCTGCGGCGCGATGCGTTTCAACCTCGACCCGCTGCATCCCCTGCTGGCGCTGATGCCCGAACGCATGCTGGCCGGCGACCTGGTCAAGCGCGACCCCGCGGTGCCGGCGTTGCTGGACGCGATGGAACGCGAAGCGGCGCTGGATCGCATCGGCGCCTGCGGCATTCTTTCGCGGTTGGCCGATGTGCTCGCGGCCAGCATCATCCGCGCCTGGGTGGAATGCGCCTGTGGCGATGCCAGCGGCTGGATCGCCGCGGTGCACTGCCCGAGCATCGGCAAGGTGATCGCCGCCATCCACGCCGACCCGGCACGCAACTGGACGGTGCCCGAACTGGCGCAGCTGATGGGCGCCTCGCGCTCGCGCTTCGCCGACGCCTTCACCCGCACGGTCGGCGAGAGCCCGGCGCGCTACGTTGCCAAGGTGAAGATGTTCCAGGCCAGGCGCTGGATCGAGCAGGACGGCATGCGCGTGGCGGTGGCGGCCAACCGCCTCGGCTACGACTCCGAGGCCTCCTTCAGCCGCGCGTTCAAACGCATCGTCGGCATGCCGCCGAGCAGCGCGCGCCCCGCGGCCACGACATCGCGCCCGCGCCGGCCGGTGGCGCCGAACGTGGCATCATCGCGCCCTCCTCTGGCGTCGTAACGTTCCATGTCCGCGTCCCACCGCCACAACAGCCTGCCGATCCTCGCCGTGCTGGGCTCCATCACTTCGCTGTGCTTCGGCACCTCGTTGGCGAAACACCTGTTCCCGGTGATCGGGGCACCGGCCACCACGCTGCTGCGCGTCGGCTTCGCCGCGCTGCTGATGTTCGCGGTGCAGCGGCCGTGGCGCGCCTGGCCGGCGCCACGCGCACTGGCGCTGGTGGTGGGCTATGGCGTGGTGCTGGGCGCGATGAACCTGTCGTTCTACCTGGCGCTGCGCACGATTCCGTTCGGCATCGCGGTGGCGATCGAATTCACCGGCCCCCTGGCGGTGGCGCTGCTGTCGTCGCGGCGGGCGCTGGATTTCGTCTGGATCGTGTTCGCCATCGCCGGGTTGTCGCTGCTGGTGCCGCGCGGCAGCCTGGATACCGCACTGGATCCGGTCGGCGTGGGTTGGGCCCTGCTGGCCGCGCTGTGCTGGGCGCTGTACATCGTCGCCGGCCAGCGTGCCGGCCAGGCCGGTGGACGCGCCACCGTGCCGCTGGGCCTGCTGGTGGCCACGCTGGTGGCGCTGCCGTTCGGCGCCGCGCAGGTGGGCCAGGTGTTCACCTCGCCGGCATTGCTGGCGTTCGCCGCGGGCGTGGCGCTGCTGTCCAGCGCGATTCCGTATTCGCTGGAAATCTACGCGCTGAAGCATCTGCCGCGGCAGACGTTCGGCATCCTGCTGAGCCTGGAGCCGGCGGTGGCGGCGTTGGCGGGATGGCTGCTGCTGTCCGAGGCCTTGAGCAGCCGGCAATGGCTGGCGATCGGCTGCATCATGGTGGCGTCGGCGGGCGCCGCGCTGGCGGCGCGGCGGAGCAAGCCGGTGCCGATGCCGGTGGATGGTTGAAAGCCCCTTTTTTTTTATTTTTGTAGGAGCGGCTTCAGCCGCGACCGTGCGGTATCCGGCGTCAAAGGCGTCTGCCACCG
>DJAN01000236.1 GCA_002429615.1 Lysobacteraceae bacterium UBA6001 | reverse complement strand
TGGTGGCGCTGGGCGCCGATGCCGGGCGCCTGCGCGCGGAGCTGACAGGCATCGCGGCGGACATCGTGGAGGTTGTCGACTGGTCGCAGGGCCTGGGCGCGAGCCTGGCGCGGCTGCAGGCCACGCTGGGCGACGCCGGCTACCGCCGCGTGCTGGTGCTCGGATGCGACCAGCCCGCGCTGGGCCTGTCGCATCTTCTCGACCTGCTCGCTGCCGCCGAACGGGCGCCGGCCGGTGGTGCCTTCAGTGCCTATGCCGGCGTGCGCGGCCTGCCCGCGGTCGTCGCGCGCGACGACTGGCGCCAGGCGCATTTCGCGGGAGATGAAGGCCTGCGTGCGCTCGCCCGCGATCCCGCGCGGACCTTCGGCCACGTGCAGGCGCCGGATCTCGCGCTCGACATCGACACGCCCGCCGACCTGGCCGCGGCCATCAGCCTTGGTTGGTTGGATAGGCGGGATTGAGCGAGGCGCGGATCTCACCGCCCGCCGGCAGCTGCAGCGGCGCCGGACATTGCGCCTGCGGCGCGGGATTGGCCTCGAACCATTCCTCCACCATCGGCGCCAGCAGGTCCAGCCGCATCGGCAGGCTCAGATGGTCCTCGTCGTGCAGTTCCAGGTAGTGCGCGCGCGGCGCCGAGGTCGCCAGCAGGCGCCCATGTGCCACCGGGATATGGTGATCGGCATCGCCATGCAGCAGCAGCACGCAGGCGCGCGTGTCCATCACCGCCGGGGCGACATCGAGCTTGTCCAGGTCCAGGCCGAGCTGCTGGTCGGCCGCGGCGATCACCTGGTCCAGGTTCTGGTGGCCATAGCGCCAGCGCATGTAGCCCGATACCGCGCGTGCCTGCCAGCCATGCGGGTTCTCGGCCAGCATGTGCGGGACCATGTCGCGGATGCCGCGGCCGGCATTGGCGAAGGATTCCAGCGCCACCACGCCGGCGACCTGGTCGCCGAGCTTGTCCGCGCTGAACAGCGCGGTGGCCGCGCCATAGGACACGCCGAACAGATACAGCGGCCCGGTGATCTCGCCTTGCGCGCGCAGCTCGCCGACCACGCGCACCACATCGTCGGACTCGCGCGTGCCATAGCCGGACAGGCCCGCGCCGGACTGGCCGTGATTGCGCAGGTCCAGCGCAATGGTGCGATAACCGGCCTGGGCCAGCATCAGCGACCACGGCAGCAGCGAATTGCCATCCATCATCCAGCCGTGCAGCAGGATCACCGTGCCGCGCGGCGTGGCCCGCGGCTGCGCGGCCAGGTTCGGCTTGAGATCGAACTTGAAGGCGTTCTGGCTGAAGCCACCGGCATTGAGGCTGCGGCTGAAGTGGTAGCGGAAGCCATAGTCGCCGGGCTCGAACGCACGCCAGAAGATCGGCACGTCGTCGCGGCCGGGCAGGGTGCCACTGCGGTTCGGGATCTGGCTGAGCAGGGCCTGCGAATCCAGCATGCCGAGCAGCGGCGAGGCGCCACCGGGCGCGACCAGGCGGGAGCTGAGCGAGGTGGAGGAGCAGCCGGTGCCGGCCAGCCACGCGCAAAGCAGGGCCAGCAGGCCGGCCATGAAGAACGGGCGCGACATGGTGGGGGCTTACCAGAGGGAACAACGGAATCGGCAGCCTAGCGCCGTTGCGGCGCGGCTTCTACCGCCGTTCCGTGACAAGCATATGACCGTTGGGATGGGTTCGGCCTGGTGGGGGCGGTCTTCACCCGCCTCCGCTCGCGGAGGCGGGTGAACCGGGTCCTCAGACCTCGCGCAGGGCCACGGTGATCGGCAGGCGCGCCGCGCGCAGCGCCGGGAACAGGCCGCCGACCAGGCCGATCGCCAGCGCCCACTTCAGCCCGGTCCACAGCAGCTCGGGCGAGACGCGGAACTGGAACACCACCTGGCTGAAGTTGCTGCCCAGGGTGGAGACGCTGTAGCCGTTGAAGATCGCCCAGGCGATCAGGCCGCCGAGCACGCCACCGAGCAGCGCCAGCAGCATCGTCTCCAGCATCACCGCCACCACCACCGGCAGGCCGCGGAAGCCGATCGCGCGCATCGTGGCGATCTCGCGGGCGCGGGTGGCGACCGCCGCGTACATGGTGTTGAGCGCACCGAACACCGCGCCGAACGCCATGATCGCGCCGATGAACTTGCCCAGCACCTCCAGCACCTTGTTGAGGTTGCCGCCCTGCTTGCGGTAGTACTCGCGGGTGGTGGAGACATCGAGCTTGAGCCGCGGATCGGCCGCCATCGCGTTCTTGAACTGGCTGTAGCCGTCGGTGCCGGTGGTGTGCACGCTGATCGACTGGTAGGCGCGGCGGTTGTAGGTGCTGGCCAGGGTCTCGGTATCGGTCCACATTTCCGAGTCGTGCGCATCACCGCTGGCGAACACGCCGACCACGGTCCAGGCCTGGTTGCCGAGGTTGAGCGTCTTGCCCACGTCCAGGTCGCGGAACTGCGACTTGGCGCCCTTGCCGACCACGATCTCGCGCAGGCCCGGCTTGAACTGCCGCCCCTCGATGATCTTGACCTTGTCATGCACCACCCAGGCCTGCTCGCCGACGCCGCGGAACTGCGCGTTGACGTCGGTCCCGTCGGCCTTGGAGGTCAGGTTGACCACCTGCGACAGCTCCGGCGACACCAGCGGCCGGTTCGACGCATCGCGCGCCACGCCGGGCAGGCTGGCGATCAGCGGCACCTGGTCGCGCATGATCACCGAGTTGGTTTCGGCCTGCGATCCACCGCGCAGCACGATCGCGGTGGTGTCATCGCCGGTGCTGTCCAGCGTCGCCTGGAAACCCTGGCCCATCGCCAGCATCGCCACCAGCACGCCGACCACGCCGGCGATGCCGACCACGATCACCGAGGTCGCGCCCCAGCGTTGCGGCAGGCTGGCGATGCCGATGCGCGCGGCGGCCAGCGACAGCCGGCCGCTGCGGGTGAGCAGCAGCCACAGCGCCAGCACCACCACGATGGCGAGCACGCCCTGCCAGGGCAGCGCGATCCAGACCGCCAGCGCCAGCGCCAGCAGCACGATCGACAGCACGTTCCACATCCATTGATTCTTCATCTGCGTGCTCCTCAGCGTCCGGCCAGTGCGTCGACGATCTTCAGGCGCTGCGCGCGCAAGGCCGGCAGCAGTCCCACCACCACGCCGATGCCGACCATCAGCACCAGCCCGACCACCCAGGTCTGCACCGGCACGAAGTGCACCGGCAGCGCGCCACCGGAGGCCTTGGCCAGGCCGGGGATCGCCAGCGACGCCAGGCTCATGCCGAGCAGGCCACCCAGCACCACCAGCAGTACCGACTCGAACATCACCAGGCCGAGCACGGTGCCGTCCTTGAAGCCCAGCGTCTTCAGCGTCGCCAGTTCCGGGATGCGCTCGCGCACCGCCTGCGCCATGGTGTTGCCGGTCAGCAGCAGCAGGGTGAAGAACACCGCGCCCATGATCGAGGTGACGATCAGGCCGATGTCGGCGAACTGCTTGATGAAGGCCTGCTGGAACGCCGACTCGGTCTGCGTCTTGGTCTCGTGGTCGGAGTTGGCCGACAGTGCGTCGATCGCCTGCGCCACGCGCGAGGCCTGGTCGGCGTTGGCGAGCTTCACCGTGTACCAGCTGACCTGGCTCTTGATGTAGTCGTTGGACTCATCGAAGTACTTCCAGTTCATCATCAACTGGTTTTCGGCCTGCACGTTGGCGCGGTCCTTGGCGCGGAAGATCAGCTTCAGCTCCAGCGGCCAGTCGTTGCTGCCGCCGCGCGGGAAGATGGTCGCCTGCAGCGGGATCGTATCGCCCACCTTCCATCCGAACTTCTTCGCCAGCGCCTCGCCCACGGCGGCGCCGGTGCGGGTGTTCTGGAACGCCTTGAGCTGGTCCGGCGGTACTTCGTACTCGGTGTAGACGTCGAAGAAGTTCGGCGCCACCGAGAAGTTCGGGAAGAAATCCTTGGGGTCACGGTAGATGCCGCCGAACCACATCGCGTAGGTCACGTCGCGCACCCCCGGGATGCTGCGGATCTGCGGCTCCAGCCGCACCGGCAGCGACTGGGTGATCGACAGCCGCGAGGCCACCACCAGGCGGTTGGCGCCTTCCACCGAGCCGCCCGAGGTGAACGCCACGCGCACCGAATCGAGCAGGCCGAACAGCAGGAAGGCCACGATCACCGAGAACAGGGTCAGCAGCGTCCGCGTCTTGCTGCGGAACAGCTGCGCCCAGACGAGCGAAAGATATTTCATGGCGTCCCCCGGTCAGTGCGCGGCCGGGGCGTCGGCCAGCTCGCCCTTGTCGAGGTGGATGGTGTGGGTCGCGTACTCGGCCGCCTTCGGATCGTGGGTGACCATGATGATGGTCTTGCCGTGCTCGCGGTTGAGCTGCTGCAGCAGCTTGAGGATCTCTTCGGCGTTGTGGCGGTCGAGGTCGCCGGTGGGCTCGTCGCAGATCAGGAAGGTCGGGTCGGAGACGATCGCACGGGCGATCGCCACGCGCTGCTGCTGGCCACCGGACAGTTCGTTGGGGCGATGGTTGGCGCGGTCGGCCAGGCCGACCAGGGTCAGCGCGATCTCGGCATTGCGCTTGCGCTGCGCCGCGCCCAGGTGGGTCAGCAGCAGCGGCAGCTCGACGTTCTTCTGCGCGTTGAGCATCGGCATCAGGTTGTAGAACTGGAACACGAAGCCGACGTGGTGGCTGCGCCAGCTGGCCAGCTGGCCGCCGCTGAGGCGGTCGATGCGCTCGCCCTCGATTTCGATCTCGCCGCCGGTGGGGCTGTCCAGCCCGCCGATCAGGTTGAGCAGGGTGGTCTTGCCCGAACCGGAGGGGCCCATCAGCGCGACGAAGTCGCCGCGCTCGATCTCCAGATCGATGCCATGCAGCACCTGCACCTTTTCGGGGCCGCGTTGATAGGTCTTGGTGACATTGCGCAGGGTTACCAGGGCGGACATGGGCTTTCCTCTATGAATGCGGCGGATGCTGGGTGGTTCGCGCGGGCGCGCGGTTTCTTGCAGGAGCGACGGACGGCGCGCCGTCGAATCGACAAGGCGCGCCCGTGCCACGCGACCGTGGTGCTCGGGCAACGGCAAAAACGACTGCGTGAGGCAACAGCAACAGCGGTGCAGCTGGCTTGGTGCGATTTACTCGGCCTGGGCGCCGGCGAGCGCGACCTTGTCGCCGTCCTTCAGCGCCGGCGGCGGGTCGAGGACCACGGTGTCACCGGCGGTGAGGCCGGACACGACCTGGCGATCGTCGCCCATCGCGATACCGGTCTTCACCGGATGCGCGGCGACGCGGTTCTCTTCGCCGACGACGAAGGCGATGGTGGCGCCGTCGCGCTCGACCAGCGCGCCACCGGGCACCCGCACGCCCTGCGGCTGCTGCGCCTGCGCCGGCTTGGCTTCTTCCAGGAAGCTCACCCGCACGCCCATTTCCGGGACGATGCGCGGGTCCTTCACCTTCATCGCCACGCGTACCTTCACCGTGGCCTTGCCGCGGTCGGCGGTGGGGATGATGGCGATGACCTCGCCGGGGATCTTCCAGTCCGGGTAGGCGTTGAGCACGATCTCCACCGGCATCTTCGGCTGCACGCGGCCGATGTAGGCCTCGCCGACTTCCACCTCGACCTCCAGCGATTCCATGTCGACGATGGTGCCGATGCCGGTGCGGGTGAAGCCACCGGTCGCCAGCGGCGAGACGATCTCGCCCGGCTGCGCGGCCTTGGCGGTGACCACGCCGGAGAACGGCGCGCGCACGATGGTGTTGTCCACGCCCAGGTCGGAGATCGACAGGTTGTTGCTGGCGACCTTGACGTTGCGCTGCGCGGTCATCAGCTGCGCGCGCAGGCCGTCGCGCAGCGCCACCGCCTCGTCGTACTGCGAACGCGAGACCAGCTGCTGGTTGACCAGGGTCTGCAGGCGCACCGCATCGGCTTCGGCACGCTTGAGCTGCGCGGAGACATTCTCGACCTGGCTGCGCGCGGCGGAGACCTGCGAATCGGCGAGTTCGCGCGCGGCGTCGGCGTCGATCGGATCCAGGGTGGCCATCACCTGGCCTTCCTCCACGCGCATGCCTTCCTCGATCTTCACCTCGCGGACCTTGCCGGTGATCTTGGCCGACACCGTGGCCATGCGCCGCGCCACCACGTAGCCGGAGGCGTCCAGCACGGAGGCGCTGCTGCCGCCGGCGGTGATCGCCACGACCGGGGCGGTGCGTACTTCCACTGGCGGCTTGCCACCGAACAGCGCCCACGCGCCGCCCGCCAGCAACAGCAGCACCAGGACCACGCCCAGGCCGATCCACAGCCCGCGCCGCGAGGAAGGCGGCTCGCGCCCGGCGGGCGCCTTGCGGTCGATCTTGAGTTCCTTCAGCAGATCAGCAGAGGTGTTCATCATGTACACGTGACGTGGGATGGGACGGAATGTGACCGCCGCGACGCCCGGGTGCAAGTTGCCGGAAGTCACTTCATGCCGGCAGGGACTGCGACGGGACGGGGCGCAGCATGATCCCACGGCCGCGCAGCGGCCAGTGACAGCTGTCATCGGCGATGCCTGACAGCGGTGACTGCCGCCCCGGCGCGCGCGGCCCGATGCTGGCGGCGTCCCCTCACTGGAGCCGGTCATGTCCCTCGCTTCCCCCGTGCCGCTGGCCTGCCTGCGTGGCGCGCACAAGCACTTCGGTCCGCGCCACGCGCTGCGCGGCATCGACCTGGCGGTCGAGGCCGGGCAGGTCGTGGCCCTGCTGGGCGGCAACGGCGCCGGCAAGA
>DJAN01000292.1:2720-3133 GCA_002429615.1 Lysobacteraceae bacterium UBA6001 | reverse complement strand
CGCGGTGGCGGCGGCTGCCGCGGACGCCGCGAGCATACGCCCGCGACCGCCGCGCTGTCTTCACGCCGGCGGCGGCAGCGCCGGCCGGCTTACTCGAAGCTGCCCACCGAGTCGTGCGCGAGGTTGTCGAAGCGGGTGTACTCGCCGAAGAACTTCAGCTTGCACGAGCCGGTCGGGCCACCACGGTGCTTGCCGATGATGATCTCGGCCAGGCCCTTGTCCGGCGAGTTTTCCTTGTTGTAGTAATCGTCGCGGTAGATGAAGACGATCATGTCCGCGTCCTGCTCGATAGCGCCGGATTCGCGCAGGTCGGCCATCACCGGGCGCTTGTCGGTACGCGTTTCCAGCGAGCGGTTGAGCTGCGACAGCGCGATCACCGGCACGTTGAGCTCCTTGGCCAGGCCCTTGAGCGA
>DJAN01000292.1:0-2510 GCA_002429615.1 Lysobacteraceae bacterium UBA6001 | reverse complement strand
TCAGCTGCAGGTAGTCGATCACGATCAGGCCCAGGTCATGCTCGCGCTTGAGGCGGCGGCACTTGGAGCGCAGCACCTCCGGCGACAGGCCGGGGGTGTCGTCGATGAAGATCTTGGTTTCCTTCAGCATCTTGATCGCGCCGGTCACGCGCGCCCAGTCCTCGTCCTCGAGCTGGCCGGTACGCAGGCGCGAGGCGTTGATGCGGCCATTGGAGGAAATCAGGCGCATCGCCAGCTGCGGGGCCGACATTTCCATCGAGAACACCGCCACGCCCTTCTTCGACTTGATCGCCGCGTACTCGGCGATGTTCAGCGCGAAGGTGGTCTTGCCCATGGCCGGGCGCGCGGCCAGGATGATCAGGTCGGTCGGCTGCAGGCCGGCGGTCATCTGGTCGAAGTCGTTGTAGCCGGTCGGCAGGCCGGTGATGTTGCCGCCGTTCTCGAAGCGGTTGCGCAGCTCCTCGAAGGCGTCCTTCAGCGCGTTGGGCATGGCGACGAAGTCGCTGCGCCCGCGCGCGCCGGCCTCGGCGATCTGGAACACCGCCTTCTCGGCGCTGGCCAGCAGCTCGGCGCTCTCGCGGCCCTCGGGCATGAAGCCGTCGTTGACGATCTCCGTGCCGACCTCGATCAGCTGCCGCAGCACCGCCTTGTCGCGCACGATCTCCGCGTAGGCGGTGATGTTGGCCGCCGACGGCGTGGTGCTGGCCAGCTCGATCAGGTAGGCGCCATCGCCCACCTGCTCCAGCTTGCCCTGCGATTCGAACCACTCGCCCAGGGTCACCGCGTCGAACGGGCGGCCCTTGTCGGACAGCTCGCGGATGGCACGGTAGATCAGCCGGTGGTCGCGGCGGTAGAAGTCGTTCTCGGTGAGCTGGTCGTTGACGCGGTCGTAGGCCTCCGGCGCCAGCATCAGGCCGCCGAGGACGGCCTGCTCGGCTTCCACCGAATGCGGCGGCACGCGCAGCTGGTCGATGCGCGGCTCGGGCCGGTCATCACGGTCACGATCACGGTCGCGGTTGGAGCGGAAGCCGGGACGGGCGGACATGCGGACGGAAACCTGACGCAGGGACGGGGGCAGGAAGGATAGGCAGCCACGGCCTAACGCGCTAGGAACAAGTCTGTGGATAAGCCGTGCGCAACCGGTGCGCGACGCCGATCCTGGCCCCGCCCCGTCTCACTCGATGCGACCGCTCAGCCCTGGTGGCGGTCGATCAGCGCCACGAAGCGGTCCACGTAGCCCTGCAGGAACTTCGTCGTGCCGGCGTCGCCGAAGCCGCCCTCGTCGTCGAAGAAGCCGTCCTTGTGCTGCAGGAACACTTCCGGCTGGCCGAGCACCTGCATGTCCAGGTAGGCCAGCACGTTGCGCAGGTGCTGCTGGGCCAGCGCGGTGCCGATGGCGCCGATGGAAATGCCCAGCACCGCGGCCGGCTTGCCGGCGAAGCAGCTGTCGCCATACGGGCGCGAGCCCAGGTCGATGGCGTTCTTCAGCACGCCGGGGATCGAGCGGTTGTATTCGGGGGTGACGAACAGCACCGCGTCGGCGGCGCGCACCTGCTCCTTCAGGCGCTTGCCCTGGGCCGGGTAGTCGTGGTCGAAGTCCTGGTCGTACAGCGGCAGGTCGCCGATCTCCACGTGGTCGAGCGTGGCCCGCTTGCCGAACAGCGGTTGCAGGGCGTGGGCGAGCTGGCGGTTGAACGAATGCTTGCGCAGGCTGCCGACGAACACGGCGATCTTGTACTGGCGCATGGCGGGGCTCCTTGGGAAGACCCGCCCGAATCTAGCCAGCGCGCCGCTCAGGCCGGGTGAAGCGCCCCGCCCTGCCCGGCCCCGCCTTGTCCGGCCACGTCAGCCCGCGCCTGCCGCCAGCCCTGCTGCCAGGCCTGGAACATCAGCACCGTCCACAGGTGGGTGTGCCACTTGCGCTGGCCGCCGAGGAAGGCCTGCCACGGCGCCTGGATCGATTCCGGGACGAACACGCCTTCGGCCGCCAGCCGGGTCGGGTCCAGCAGTGCCTGTGCCCACTCGCGCAGGTCGCCGCGCAGCCAGTCGCTGACCGGCGCGCCGAAGCCGCGCTTGGGGCGGTCGACCATGTGGTCGGGCAGGTAGCGCCGCAGCACCTGCTTGAGCAGGTACTTGCTGTGGCCCTCGCGATACTTGAAATCCAGCGGCAGCGACCAGGCGAACTCGGCCACGCGCCAGTCCAGCAGCGGCGCGCGCGCCTCCAGCCCCACCGCCATGCTGGTGCGGTCGACCTTGCACAGCAGGTCATCCGGCAGGTAGGTGGTGAAGTCGGCCAGCATCATCGCGTCGGCCGGGGTGCCCGCGCCGTGCAGCGGCTGCGCCAGGCTGTAGAAGGTTTCCGGCTCGTGCGCGCCGCGCACCGCCGCGGCCGGACGGCGCCAGCGCGAGATGCGGTTGCGGTAGACATCGCCGATGCCGCGCGCGCCGGCCTCGTTGAACAGCACCGCCAGCCCGCCGGTGCGCGAGCCCTCGCCGCCGGCGAGATCGGA
>DJAN01000061.1 GCA_002429615.1 Lysobacteraceae bacterium UBA6001 | reverse complement strand
GCCGTCACGCCTCCGCCCGCCGTCCAGGCGCCAGCGGCACCGACACCCGCGCCGCCCGTCCGCGTCGTCGAGGGCGACGAGGCGCTGCTGCGGACCAACGACAGCCCCTACCGCATCCTGATCGTCGAGGACGACCGCTCGCAGGCGCTGTTCGCGCAGAGCGTGCTGCACGGCGCCGGCATGCATGCACAGGTGGAGATGAGTGCCGCGGCGGTGCCGCAGACCATCGCCGACTATCGCCCGGACCTGATCCTGATGGATCTGCACATGCCGGACCTGGACGGCATCCGCCTCACCACGCTGATCCGCCAGCATCCCGCGCATCAGCTGCTGCCGATCGTATTCCTCACTGGCGACCCGGATCCGGAACGCCAGTTCGAGGTGCTCGACAGCGGCGCGGATGACTTCCTCAACAAGCCGATCCGTCCACGCCACCTGATTGCCGCGGTCTCCAACCGCATCCGCCGCGCGCGCCAGCAGGCGCAGTTGTCGGTGGGCGAAGACAGCGCGCGCAGCAACCCGGAAACCGGCCTGCCGACGCGCGCGCACCTGATGCAGCTGCTCGCCGCGCAACTCGGCCGTGCCGATGCCGGCATCCTGTTCGTCGAGATCGCCAGCGCCCTGGGCCTGCGCGAGCGCTACGGCTATGCGGCGTTCGAGCGCTTGATGAACCAGGCCGGGCATCGCTTGGCACGCGCGGCCACGCCGTTCCCGCTGGCGCGTTTGAACGACAACAGCTTCCTGCTGCTGGCCGAAGGCCTGGATGTCGCCGCGCAGCGCCAGATGGCGCTGGAGATGCGCGCACAGCTGGCCACGCAGGCGTTCGAGGTGCGCGAAGGTGAGTCGGTGCACCTGCGCTGCGCGATCGGCGTGGCCACGCTGGAACAGGGTTTCGGCGATGCCGGCAGCGCCCTGGAAGCGGCCGAGCGCACCGCGCTGCAAGCCCGGCTCGAGCCGGAAGGCGTGCGCGTGCATGTCCCCAGCGACGCGCCGGACGATGCGCACCTGGAGCTGGTCGACGGACAGCTGGAACTGGCCTACCAGCCGATCGTGGCGGTGGCCGGCAGCGACACCGCGCAATATCAGGTGCTGCTGCGCCTGCGCCGCGCCGATGGCACCCTGCTGCAGGCCGGCCAGGTGATTCCGGCCGCCGAGGCGGCGGGACGCATCGCCGACCTCGACCAGCAGGTGCTCGACCATGCGCTCGGCCTGCTGCAGCACTACCAGCACGCCACGCCGCCACTGCGCCTGTTCGTGTCGCAATCGGCACGCACGCTGGCGCGAGAGGCCTTCGCCGATTGGCTGGAGCAGTCGCTGGCACAGCGCGGCGTGCCGGGTACCTCGCTGGTGATCGACGTGCGCCTGGACGATGCGCTGATCCACACCGTCACCCTGCAGCAGTTCTGCCGGCGGATGATGGCCGGCGGCGTGCAGTTCTGCCTCAGCCAGTTCGAGCCCTCCGACGAGAACAACGCACTGCTGACCCAGCTGCCGCTGGGTTTCGTGCGCATGCACAGCCGCTATGCGGCCGCGCATGCCGACCCGGCGCTGCGCGACCAGCTGCGTGATGCCATCAACCTGGTGCACCGTCATGGCCTGCTGATCATCGGCCAGCAGATCGAGGATGCGCAGGCCGCCGCGGCGATGTGGGTGGGCGGCGTGGACCTGATCCAGGGCAACCTGGTGCAGTCGGTTGGCAAGGAACTGGACTTCGACTTCCAGAGCGCGGTGCTGTAAGGATGCCCTTGGCGTCCGGCCAAGGCGTGTGGCTGTGGCTGGCGGTCGCTGCCGCGGGCGTCGCCGCGCTGATCTTCGCGATCGTGCGCGGGCGGCACCTGGCCGAGGCACGGCGCCAGCAGGCGCTGCTGCGCGATCGCCTGGACACGGCGCGCCGCGAGATCGACAGCCTGCGCCAGGACCTGCTGCGCCACGACCAGCTGGAACAGCAGCTGCTGCAGGCCAAGCAGGGTGCCGAAGCGGCGGTGCTGGCCAAGGGCGAGTTCCTGGCCACGATGAGCCATGAGATCCGCACGCCGCTCAACGGCATCATCCCGATGCTGGACCTGGTGTCGCGCGGCACGCTCGGCGCGGACCAGCGCGAGATGCTGCAGACCGCGACCGCCAGTTCGTTGCAGCTGCTGCGCATCGTCGACGACATCCTCGACTACTCCAAGCTCGAAGCGGACAAGCTTGAGCTGGAGATCACCACGTTCAACCTGCGCGAGCTGATGGACGGCGTGGTGCAGCTGATGCAGCGCGCCGCCGAGGACAAGCATCTGCGCCTGGACATGGCGATCGACCCGGCGGTGCGGCTGTCGGTGCGCGGCGATCCGGTGCGGCTGCGCCAGGTGCTGGGCAACCTGGTCGGCAACGCGCTGAAGTTCACCGAGCGCGGCGGCATCGACGTCAGCGTGCGTCGCCTTGGCGAGACCAAGGCCCAGCACCTGCTGCGCTTCCAGGTCCGTGACAGCGGCATCGGCATCGCGCCCGAGCAGCAGGCGCGACTCTTCCGCGCCTTCACCCAGGCCGACGCCTCGACCACGCGCCTGTACGGTGGCACCGGGCTGGGACTGGTGATCTGCAAGCGCATCATCGACCTGATGGGCGGCCGCATCGGCGTGGAATCCGAGCCGGGCGCGGGCGCCACGTTCTGGTTCGAGATTCCGCTGTTGAAGGTGATCGGCGACCTGCAGCAGGGCCATGCGTTGCGCGAGGCGATGCGGGTGCTGCTGGTCTCCAGCGATGATCGCCTGCGCCAGCGCATGCAGCTGCTGATGCGCAACTGGGGCATCGGCCTGCATTGCGTGGACAGCACCCAGGAAGCGCTCGAAAGGATCCGCGCCGGTGCCGGGCAGCGCATGGGCGGCGCGTTCGACGTGGTGATTGCCGACCACGAGCAGCTGCGCTACAGCGCGCGCGCCCTGCACCGCGGCATCGTGCGCACCCCGGAACACGCCGGGACGCGACTGATCTGGCTGGTGGGCGATGAGCCGCTGCCCGATGAGCTGGACGACCATCTCGACCGCCTGCCACGACAGGCCAGCGATGCCGATCTGCGCGCCGCACTGGTGCCGGAACGGCGTGCGCCGGTGGAGGTCGAGGACGCAGGCAGTGCGATCCCGCTGCCGCAGCCGCTCGATGCGGCGTCCATCGACGACGCGCAGGAGCCGCGAATCCTGCTGGTCGAGGACAACCCGGTGAACCTGATCGTCGCGCAGAAGATGCTGGCAACGCTGGGCTACGAGGCCGAAGTGGCGACCCATGGCGAGACCGCGCTGGATAGCCTGCGCCAGCATCGCCACGACCTGGTGTTCATGGACTGCCAGATGCCGGTGCTGGACGGCTACGCGGCCACGCGACGCTGGCGCGCGCTGGAGGCCGAGGCCGGCGCACCGCGCCTGCCGATCGTGGCGATGACCGCCAACGCCATGGCCGGTGATCGTGACCGCTGCCTGGAGGCGGGCATGGATGACTACCTGCCCAAGCCGGTGTCGCGCGAACAACTGGAAAGCTGCCTGGCGCGCTGGCTGCCGCGACGCGGCAGCGTGGCCAGCGCCGTGAGCGCTTCGGAACCACAAGCCGAGATTGCCACGCCGGCCATGCAGGCGGCGGCGCTGCCCATCCTCGATACCGACGTGCTGGATGAGCTGCATGAAGTGGCAGGCGCGGAAACCGCCAGCATCGTGCGGCTGTTCCTGGAGGATGCGCCGCGGCTGATCGCCCGGCTGGAAACCGCATCAGGCACCCGCGACAACGACGAGCTGCGCGAGGCCAGTCACACCTTGAAGTCGTCCAGCGCCAACGTTGGCGCGATTGCGCTGGCCAATGCCGCGCGGCGTATCGAGCTGGCCGCCCGCGCGGGCCCGATCGAGCGGCCGGCGGTGATGGTGGCGCTGGTGATCGCCGAGTATGCGCGCGCGCGATTGGCCTTGACCGGCCAGATCGCGCGGCTGCAGCGCCCGCTCGCCGCGGGCGAGTGAATCAGTCTTCCAGCTTGGTGAGCAGGTAGTTCGGCTCGCCGATGCGGTCGACCAGGTCGAGCTGCGTCTCCAGCCAGTCGATGTGCTCTTCCTCCGACTCCAGGATGTCCACGAACAGCTGGCGGCTGACGTAGTCGTGGATCGAGTCGGCGTAGGCAATGGCCTCGCGCAGCAGCACCGCGGCCTCACGCTCCAGCGCCAGATCGCAGCGGAACATCTCGGTGGGGTTCTCGCCGATGCGCAGCTTGCCGAGCGCCTGGAAGTTCGGAAGGCCTTCGAGGAAGAGGATGCGGTCCGACAGCTTGTCGGCGTGCTTCATCTCGTCGATGGATTCCTTGTATTCGTGTTCGGCCAGTTCCTTCAGGCCCCAGTTCTTCAGCATCTTGGCATGCAGGAAGTACTGGTTGATGGCGGTCAGTTCGTTGTAGAGCGCCTTGTTGAGGAACTCGATGACCTTGCTGTCGCCTTTCATGCCGATATCTCCCTGGTTGAGCGGGCGCACTTTAGCGCCTTCGCTGCCCCCATGAAGGAACGCGAATCGTGCTCAGTTGAAGGAAGGCGGCGGCGCCGGGATGCCGGCGCGAAGACTCAGGCGGCGACGGCCAGGCCGAGCACCGGCAGCGGCAGGTCACGGGTGAGGCGGGCCTGTTCGAGCAGGCCGGCGGCCATGTCCAGGCACGAGCCGCAGTTGGAGCCACAGCCGGTACGCATGGTCAGTTCGGACACGCTCGTGCAGCCGCTGGCAGCGGCTTCGCGAATCTGGTGGTCGGTGACACCGTTGCAGATGCAGACGTACACGGGCAGGAGGTCTGGAACACCCCAAGTCGGGGCGTATCCATTCCATCGCAAATGCGAATTGTTGTCAATTCGGTTTCATTAATCGTTGCTGCCCGTCCGCGAACGGCGACCGCCGCCGCGGCTACGTGAACGCTTGCGCGGGCGGTCGTGGCCGGCCGCGCTGCCAGGCAGCCAGGCTTCCTGGGCCGGGGCGGGCATGGCGCCCACCGCGGCCTCGCCGGCAATGCCGCGCGCCAGCGGCGCCAAATGGCGCAACGCCCGGGCGTAGACGCCGCGCTTGAAGACCACCACATGCTGCACCGGGTACCAGAAGTCCACCCACCGCCAGTGATCGAATTCGGGCGTCTCAGTGAGGGCGAGATCGACATGGGTCTCGTCGCCGGTCAGCCGCAGCAGGAACCAGACCTGCTTCTGTCCGATACAGACCTGGCGCTCATTGCGGCGCACGGCCCGGCTGGGCAGGCGGTAACGCAGCCAGCCCGGGGTGGCCCCCAGCAGCTCGACATGCTCGGGCAGCAGCCCGGTCTCTTCGCGCAGCTCGCGATACATGGCCTCGACCGGGGTTTCGTCGGAGTTCATGCCGCCTTGCGGGAACTGCCAGCCGTCCCGGCGCACCCTGCGGGCCCAGAACACCTGGCCGTCCTGCCGCATCAGCACGATGCCGACGTTCGGTCGGTAGCCGTCCGGATCGATCACGATGCGGACTCCTGAAAAAATCTACTGTCCGGGACTCTGCCATGGCCGCCGCCGGCCCACAAGCAGCGAACGAAAAGATTGACAGATGCGCCAAACCCCGCGAAAATTCGCGGCTCACTATGGCTATGTAGCTCAGCCGGTTAGAGCACAGCACTCATAATGCTGGGGTCGGTGGTTCGAGTCCACCCATAGCCACCATCCGCGCTTGCGGATCAATAGTTTGAACAGGAAGCCGCCGAGAGGTGGCTTTTTTGTTGGGTGGGGCTGGAGGGTTTGAGTCGTGGCTGGCTTCAGGATGGCTTATGGGTGCGAGCGCCGCTAACGCCCCGGGACAGACACCGATAGAGCGGGCGCGATACAACCTTCAATTCGCGGCTATCTGCCCCTTGTCCGAAGGGACATTGACACCGTTGCTCCGGACGCGCCGGTGTTCGCCATCCGCATGCGGCATACAAGAAGCCGGTCAAGCGTATGGCATGTTCGACTCATTGGATCGCACTGCCGCGAGCATTCCCTCAATAAGCTGGGCGGGGGTCTTGAAGTCGTAACATTCCGCACTCCATGGGCGGACACCTTGCACTTCCACTCCGTCCTCATAAACGAAGAGGAACGTGGTCGACCCAGGCAGATCGCATCGCCAGTAGGCCTCCTTGTTCCCGCATCGCGTGAACACAATGTCGCTAACGCTCGCTTCCAGCGCCGCCAAGGCGGAGCGCTGGAAGAGCGTCAGCCCGTCATTGCCAACGCTAGCCTGGCCTTGCCACGCAGATTTCCATGCGCGCGCTTCGGATCGCCAATGTTTGAACCGCGCCATCCATTCTATGAGCAAGGTCTGATCCCCCCGGACTTTGGACACGACTCTACTCTTGCGATTGCCCGCGTTCGACCTCACCACCCGCCCGCTGTTGGTCGATAGTGGACGCTCAGCCTGCGGCGGCGGCCCCGGAGACTCCACTGTCCGCCATCGCCATAGCGGACATTCAAAACAACTGAGTTAAGCCACGCCGCGAGGCAGCCGCTTCGAAGGGGTAACGCACCGCGCCGGTCATTGCGCCGGGCCGGCCACATCCTCTTCACCTTCCGGCCGCGACGGCGCCTGGCCCGGCGCGGACACTACGCGGATATCCTGCGGCGAACTGAGGGCGATGCCCTCCTCGGCCATGCGCGACAGCAGGCCGAAGAACAGCTCGCTGCGTACCCCATAGGCATCCCGCGGGCTGCCGACGTAGAGGAAGCTGTTGAAGTTGGCCTGCCCATTGGCGATGCCATCGATGTAGACCGACGGCGCGGGCGTCGGCAGCACCTTGGGGTGCGTCGCGTACAACGCCAGCAGCAGCTCGCGTACCCGCCCCATGTCGGTACCCAGTGGCACCGCGAACTGCAGCTGCACCCGGCCCAGCGGATTGGACAGGGTCATGTTGCGCACGCTTTTGGTGATCAGCTCGGAGTTCGGCACGATCAGCGTGGAGCGATCGCCGATCTGGATCTCGGTCGCGCGCACGTTGATGCGCTTCACGTCGCCCTCTTGGTCGCCGAGGCGGATCCAGTCGCCGACACGCACCGGACGCTCAGCCATCAGGATCAGGCCGGAGATGAAGTTCTGGGTGATCGCCTGCAGACCGAAGCCGATACCGACCGACAACGCACTGGCCACCAGTGCCAGGTTCGCGGCGGTGATGCCCAAGGCGGCCAGCGCCCACAGGATCACCACCACGATGCCGACATAGCGCACCACCGCACTCACCGATGCACGCGCGCCGACGTCGAGGTCCGTCTTCGGCAGATAGGTCTTGTTGAGCCATTGCTGCGCACCCTGCAGCAGCGTCCAGCCCACGGCCAAGGTGACCAGGCCACCGAATATCTCGGTCGGCGCGAAGCGCACGTTGCCCAGCTGCAGGCCGGTGGAGAGCGCCGAGAACAGGCTGCCGAACAACGACAGGTTGGAGCCATACGGCATCAGCAGCGCGGCGACGCCGGTCACTAGCAGGCAGACACGCAGGCCGGCCGACACCAGCGCACCCGCCTGCGCCAGCAGGCTGGGCCGGATGCCGATGCCGACCAGGGCGCGGCTCAACCGGTTATCCGGGCGCACCAGCCACATGCACAGGTCGTCTACGAACGCGAGCATCAATGCGATCGCGCCCCAGATCAGCGCGACCCAGATGATCTGGCGAGTGATGAAGACCGCCACGTTGAGATAGCCGAGCAGCGTGGCCAGCAATGCCAGCAGCACCGCGCAGTAACCCAGGATTCGGGCCAGCGCGACGACACCACCGCCACGGGTGGTGAGATTGCGCGGCGGCGCCTTGGCGGTGCTGGTGACGGCTTTCGGGTCGCCGTCCGTCGCGGTGCCTGGGTCCGCGGCCGGGTCATGTTCGGTGCGACGCAGCGAGCGTGTCAGGCCAGCCAGCGCCGACAGGATCAGCGCGACGTAGAGCAGCGCGCTGATCGCATCGACGACCTGTCCGAGGGCATCGCTGGTGCCGGCGATCTTCAGCACCTCGCCGGTCAGGTAGAGCACCCAGGCCAGCCATGCCGCGGCATGGCAATGCCAAAGCAGGCGCCGGGCGGTGGCGTCGTCGAGGGTGAACAGCCGCCAGGAGGCCTGGCCGCGTGACATCAGCGCACCGCTCAGGGCACTGATGAACGCGGCGATGAAGCTGACCCGGGTAAAGGCATCGGCCAGCGGCAGCAGCCACTCGGAGACGGCACCGATCGACGCCAGCGTGCCCATCAGCGCGGAGGCGGCCAGGCCGATGGAGAACGTCCCCACCAGTAGCAACCACATCGCCAGCGCGGAACGTCGCAGGCGACCGCCCGGCCCACGCGAGGTGATGAAGTGGCGGCCTATCCGCCGCAGCGCGATGCGGATAGGGAATGCGAGCAGCAAGGCAATCACCAGACTGCCGACCAGCGCGCCGTAGCCCTCGCGCGCCAGTGCGGCCTTCAGGCCGGTGACAGCCTCCGTGGCCACACCTGAAAGATCCTCCGCATCGCCGGACCAGGCCTTGGCGAGGTTTCGCCACAGCGCCGGGGACAACGGCGACGCTGTGCGCGTGGTAAGGCTCTGGTTGAATTTCTCCGAGCGCGCCCGTTCCACCCCGGTGGCTGCCTGGCGGGCATCCAGGCCGAGGAGTTCGGCGCGTTTGCGCGCATCGTCCAGCTTGGCCTGGCGCGCGGTGAGCTCGCGTCGCTGGCTGGCGATGTCGGATGACTCGCGCGCACCGCCCGTGGGCGCTGGGCCGAGTTGCTCAAGCCTCGCCTTGACGTCGGCGAGAGGCGCATCGAGCAGCTGCGCGGCGGACTGGGTGTCCCGCTGCACCGAAGCCAGCTGCTCGTTGAGGCGCAGGAAATCCTCCACCTCCTCGGTCGCCGGCAACTGTTTGTTGACCGTGGCCAGCCGGTCCTGCGCGCCATCCAGCAGTTTGTCCGCATCCGCCAGCGAGGTATCGGGCAGTGCCTGGGCCCAGGCGGCGCCGGCGAACGCGGCCATGCAGGCGATCAGGCAGAGGCGGCCCAACCACTGGGCGAAGGTCGGAGACT
Source organism: Lysobacteraceae bacterium UBA6001 (assembly GCA_002429615.1). Lineage (GTDB taxonomy): Bacteria > Pseudomonadota > Gammaproteobacteria > Xanthomonadales > Xanthomonadaceae > Stenotrophomonas_A. The sequence continues at coordinate 4,398 of DJAN01000061.1, read as the reverse complement.
GTCGGAGCGGATGCACGGTGGGCGGGAGTCGCGACGCGGGGGACCGCAATCGGCAGATATTACGGCAGCGGCCGACGCTTGCCTCCACCTGCCAGCGACAGACGCCAGGACCGGCCCGTCAGTATTTGAGGTTCAGCTCTTCGACCTGATGACGGGCTGCCTCGTACATCGCCTGGAATTCTTCCTCGTTGAATTCATCCGGCGCGTAGACGGCAACCGGGTCCCAGGGATGATCGGTGGGCAGCGGCGTGCGCGGACCGGCGCGCAATGAATAGGTGATGCCGTCATAGTCGACCAGCTCCGGCGCATCGTCGCGCTGTTCGCGCTGGTAACGGCTGCCGCCCTGCAACAGGATGATACGGATCATCGCTTCTGCCCCATTTCCTTGGTTGTGGGAATGGTAAACCAGGGTAGCGATGCGGCAATGACACGCAGTGTTTCCCGACAGGACGCTGCCGTACTGCGGGACGCGTTGCAGGGCAGATGCCCGCTTTCTCCATGTCGTGCGTGCCTGCAGCATGCGCGAATGAGCCCACCATCAAAACTTTCAATATCCACGCGCGCGGTACTGGACGGGCTACAGGCATGGTTCCTGCCGTCACATTGCCTGCTATGCGATGAGGCGGGGCTGGGCTTCATCGATCTATGCACCGCTTGTTACGACGCACTGCCCTGGCTTGATGCCGCCTGCATCGGCTGCGCATTGCCGCTGGCGGATGACCGTGACGTACGCTGTGGCATGTGTCGCCACGGGGGCGGGCCACTTGCCTCGGTCCGTGCGGCATTCCTCTACCAGTGGCCGGTGGACCTGTTGCTGCGCCGCTTCAAGTTCGATGGCGACCTGGCCGCCGGTCGCGTGCTGGCGCAGTTGATGGCACGAAGATTCGCGCCCCGCGCGTCTGGTGACCAGGTACTCGTCCCCGTACCGCTGCACGCGCGTCGCGTGCGAGCACGCGGTTACGACCAGGCCGCCGAACTGGTCCGCCCGCTGTCGCTGGCGCTTGGCCTGCCCTGGCGCTTCGCCCTGCGACGGCGCAGGTCCACGGCACCACAATCCACGCTGGACGCGGCAGCACGGCATCGCAATGTCCGGGGTGCATTCGAATGTGTCGCGCCGGCACCGAAACACGTCGTGCTCGTCGACGATGTGATGACGACCGGCGCGACACTCCATGCCGCCGCGCGGGTACTGCGCAGGGCCGGCGCCGTAAAGGTGGACGCCTGGGTGTGCGCCCGGGTGCCATGAAGATCAGGTGAAAGTCGGGCGCCGGGCGGCGGCGTAGCATCGCCTGCGGAACGCCACGCGGTCGACGGAAGCGTCGGCCGATCTAGGAGATCGATATGGGAGCGCAAGAGCGTTATGGCGTAGTGGGGCTTCTTTCTTCGTTGGGCCGCAGCTGGTGGGTGCTGCTGCTGTACGGCCTGCTCGGGGTGCTGTTCGGACTGATCGCGGTGACGCGCCCGGTCGCCGCAGCTGCCGCGCTGGCATGGGCCTTGGGCGTGATGGCGCTGGCGGAGGGTTTGGTCAGCCTGCTGGCGCTGTTCGACAAGCAGGTGGCCATCTCCAAAGGATGGCTCGCGCTATATGCGCTGGTGTCGATCGTGTTCGGCCTTCTGACCGTGTTCAATCCCATCGCGACCGCGGGCATTCTGCTGCTGTTCCTCGCCGCGTGGCTGATCGTGGCGGGTGTCTACCGCATCGTGTTCGCCATCCGTGTCCGCAAGGAAATCGAAGGCGAATGGCTGATTGCGCTCAGCGGCCTGCTGGCGATCGTATTGGGCGTCCTGTACGTGCTCAATCCGGTGGGCGGACTGGCGGTGACGACCATCTGGATCGGCGCGGCGGCGATCGTCTACGGCGTGCTGCAGATCATTGCGGCGTTCAAGGTCCGGCGCTTGAACCAGATTCGGCTCTGATGCCATACCAGAGGCAAGGGCATCCCTGCGGGGATGCCCTTGTGGCACTGCTCAGGCGTGTCGCAGGGCCAGGTCGCCAGCGATACCGGCGAACACCGCCAGACCTACCCAGTTGTTGTGCAGAAAGGCGCGAAAGCAGGCGCCGCGTTCCCGTTGCCGCGCAATGAGGAATTCATACACCACCAGGCCGACGGCTACCGCCAGGCCCAACCAGTAGAGTTGGCCCAGATGGGCGCGCGTACCCACCAGCGCCAGCGCTGCGAACGTCAGCGCGTACAGCACGCCCTGCGCGATCAGATCCATATCGCCGAACAGGATGGCGGTGGAATGGGAGCCCATCTTGATGTCGTCCTCGCGGTCGACCATGGCGTACCAGGTGTCGTACGCGGTGGACCAGAGAATGTTGGCCAGGTAGAGAATCCAGCCCACGGCGGGCACGTCGCCCTGCACTGCGGCGAAGGCCATCGGGATGCCCCAGCCAAATGCCATGCCGAGGTAGACCTGCGGCAGGTGGGTGTAGCGCTTCAAGTAAGGGTAGCTGGCGGCGAGGAAGAGACCGATGACGCTCAAGCCGATCGTCAGCGCGTTCAATGTCAGCACCAGCGCGAAAGCCACCAGCATCAGGATGGCGAACACCATCAACGCCTCGCGACCGGACACCGCACCGGTCGCCAACGGGCGTTGGCGCGTGCGTTCCACATGCGGATCCAGCCAGCGGTCGGCGTAGTCATTGATCACGCAGCCGGCCGAGCGCGTCAGCCAGACGCCCGCCGTGAACACGAACAAGACCCACCATGACGGCACGCCGTCGGCGGCAAGCCAGAGCGCCCACCACGTGGGCCACAGCAGCAGAAGGGTGCCGATGGGGCGATCACCACGCACCAGCTTCCAGTACTGACCCAGGCGCTCGCGCCAGCGGGAGGGCGTCAGCGCCGGATGGCCAGGTTCGAAGCGTTCGTAACTCATCGCGAAAGGGTAGCAGCCCGGCCTGATATCGACCATCGCGTGCGGCTGTCACACGGGTAAAAAAGCCGGGGGCATAGCCTGCGGACAGATGTTTTGCCGCCAGGAGATCACGCGATGAAGGCAGTGCGCTATATCGAGACCGGTCGTCCCCCCGAAGTCGTGGATGTGCCCAAGCCGGAACCAGGCCCGGGGCAGGTGCGCATCCGCGTCGCCGGCGCCGGCGTCTGCCACTCGGACCTGCATGTATTGGACGAGGGCATCGGCATAGCGGGGCCTTTCACCCTTGGTCACGAGAACACCGGTTGGATCGATGCGCTGGGACAAGGCGTGGAGGGCTGGAAGGAAGGCGATGCGGTGGCGGTCTATGGCCCGTGGGGCTGCGGGCGATGCCACACGTGCCAGCAATCGGCGGAGAACTATTGCGAGAACCACGCCAGCATCCATACGTATGGCGGCGGACTCGGCTCGGATGGCGGAATGGCCGAATACATGATCGTGCCGTCGCCTCGGCTGCTCGTCCCCCTGGGCAGGCTCGATCCCGTGAGTGCCGCACCATTGAGTGATGCTGCACTCACGCCCTACCACGCGATCAAGGCGGCGCTACCGCTGCTGACGCCGGAAGCGAGCGTCGTTGTCGTGGGAATCGGTGGCCTGGGCCACATGGCGGTGCAGTTGCTGCAGGCGTTGACGCCCGCGCGGCTGATTGCCGGCGATATCGATGATGCCAAGCTCGCGCATGCGCGGGAATTGGGAGTCAAGCACACGATCAACACGCGGGACGGACAGGCGGCTGCGGAGGAGATCGCAGCGTTCACCGGCGCGCGAGGCGCCACGGTCGCGCTCGACTTCGTCGGCGCGCAGGCCACGATGGATCTGTGCCAACGCGTTGTGGGACGTGCAAGCCGCCTCACGGTGGTGGGTCTGGGCGGTGGCGCTTTGACCTACTCCGCAAATAGTCCGCCTTATGGCTGCGAAGTGAGCATTCCATACTGGGGCTCGCGAACAGAGCTGATGGAAGTGATCGCGCTGGCGCAGGAAGGGCGCATCCGTGCGGATGTCGAGGTGTTCCCGCTCGAGCAGGCCGTCGATGTCTACGACCGGCTGCGGCACGGACGTATCCGGGGTCGCGCGGTACTCAAGCCCTGAGGGATCGGTCAGCAGAAGGAGGACACAAGGCTATCGTCCTCCTTCTGCCTCTCGCCTCGCCGCAATCGCCCGCGGCGCAGGAAGCTCTGGCATAATGACCGGCCAACGCGCCCGTAGCTCAGCCGGATAGAGTAGTGGCTTCCGAAGCCATTGGTCGGGGGTTCGAATCCCTCCGGGCGCGCCATTCTTCCCTGTGATCTCTCCAGGGACTCCTTTGAAAGCCCCTTTATTAGCCGCCGAGCAGCATGCGATCTGGTGATCGTGTGGCTATTGGCGTTCTTCACGTTTGCCATGGACGCCGTGCGGCGATTGATCACGGCCGCATCAGCTCTATTTTCCAACCGCGCAAAAAGACAAACCCCCAGCCGA
>DJAN01000127.1:6237-6943 GCA_002429615.1 Lysobacteraceae bacterium UBA6001 | reverse complement strand
GACGCTCTTCCGATCTCCGCGTCGCGCGCTGGCGAGAGCGCTCACGCGCGGCCCATGCGGTGCGCAGGCGCGCCTGCGCGGCGAGCAGGCGTTGCGGCAGATCCGGTGTGGCCGCCACCAGCAACTCGTCACCGGGTTGCGGCTGGTAGTCCATCAGGCCCTGCGCCAACGCCTGGTCGAGGTCGTCGGCGAGCACGCAGGCGAGCAGGGCGCGCGCATCGGGCAGGGCACTGGCCATCAGCGTCCCGCGAAGGTCGGCTTGCGCCGTTCCAGGAAGGCGCCGGTGCCTTCGCGCATGTCCTCGCTGGCGAACATCAGCCCGAACTGCGCCGACTCGAATTCCAGCCCTTCCTCCAGCGCGCACTCGCCACCGACGATCACCGCGTCGAGGACCGCGCGCAACGCCAGCGGAGCGCTCGCGGCCAGTCGTTCGGCCAGCTGGCGGGTGGTGGCTTCGAGCTCGGCGGCCGGCACCACGCGGTTCACCAGGCCGAGCTGATGCGCGCGCGCGGCGTCGATCGGTTCACCGAGCAGGCACAGCTCCAGCGCGGCGGCGCGACCACTCAGGCGCAGCAGGCGCTGGGTGCCGCCGAAGCCCGGGATCAGCCCGAGGTTGATCTCCGGCTGCCCGACCTTGGCGGTATCGGCCGCGATCCGCAGATGGCAGGCCATCGCCAGTTCCAGTCCGCCGCCGAGCGCATAGCCG
>DJAN01000127.1:0-5989 GCA_002429615.1 Lysobacteraceae bacterium UBA6001 | reverse complement strand
CGCCGAGCGCATAGCCGTTGATCATCGCGATCACCGGCTTGGGCATGCGTTCGATCCGTCGCATCAGGCGCTGGCCGACCTGGCCGAAATCGCGCCCGGCAAGGGCAGGCAGGCCGGTCATCTGGGAGATGTCCGCGCCGGCCACGAACGCCTTGGGGCCGGCGCCGGTCAACACCACCACGCGCACGTCCTCGGCGCCGGCGGCATCGGCGAAGGCGGCATCCAGGGCCAGCAGGGTGTCCTGGTCGAGCGCATTCAACTTGTCCGGGCGGTTGACGGTGATCGTGCGGATGCCGCCGGAGCTGGCGACGACGACGCTGTCGGACATGGATGAACCTCCAGATAAGTAAAAAAATAGTGAAGGGGGAACTTCCGAAACCCGCGCCGGTCTTAGTTTCCGGCGCTGGTAGCGGACCTTCGAAGTGGTCGCTATCCTAGCGCGTCACCTCAGGCGGCAGCCCCGTCCTGTGCCACCACCCTGGAGAAATTTTTCAATGAAGTTGCGTTCGATCGCGGTCGCCGTGGCGGCCCTGGCCCTGACGGGCAATGCGCTGGCCCAGGACACCACGTCCGAGAAGGGCAAGCTGAGCTACTACTTCGGTTATGACTACGGCAACAATCTTGCCGAGCTGACCGGTCGCGGCGAGCAGCTGGACATCAACTCGGTCATCAAGGGCCTGCAGGACGCCTACGCGAAGAAGCAGCCGGCGATCAGCGCCGACCAGCTGAAGCCGGCGGTGGAAGCGTTCCAGAAGCGCGAGCAGGCTCGTGCGCAGCAGGCCAAGGCCGAGTACGACAAGGCCGCCGCCGAGAACAAGACCAAGAGCACCCAGTTCCTGGCGCAGAACAAGGCCGTGGCCGGCGTGCAGACGCTGCCGAGCGGCGTGCAGTACAAGATCCTGGAGAAGGGCACCGGCGCCAAGCCGACCCAGGCCAGCACCGTGCAGCTGGAAGTGGCCGGTCCGTTCCCCTTCGGCCAGCGTCCGGCGCAGGCGCGCCCGGCGCAGCCGATTCCGGAAATGAAGCTGAGCCAGGTCGAGATGCAGGCGATGCGCGACACCCTGCTGCAGATGCCGGCCGGTTCGAAGTGGGAAGTGACGCTGCCGCCGGAACAGGCCTATGGTGCCGATCCGCGTACGCCGTTCCCGCCGAACGTGGCGGTGCAGTTCGAGATCAAGCTGGTCAGCGTGAAGTAATCGCGCCAGTGCGTTACAGGAAAGACGCCGGCCATGTGCCGGCGTCTTTTTTTGTATGCGCGTCGAGGCCCGAAGAAGAAATGTCCGACGCCACCGACCGTCGCAGCCCCATGGGCGGCAACGCGAATTCGCGCTACGCTGCTGCGGTGTCTGTTTCGAAGGATCGCGCGGATCATGTGGTGGCTTCCCCTTGCGTCGGCCGGTGCGCGCTCGATGCCGAACGCCTGTGCCGTGGGTGTCGCCGCCATATCGATGAAATCGCGCGCTGGTCGTCGATGAGCGAGGACGAGCGCCGCCACCTCGTCGAGGATGTGCTGCCTTCGCGCACGTCCGCGCCGCGCTTCGACCTGCAGTTGCCCGAGCGCACGCAGCTGCTGCGCGCGCTGTATCCGCCGGAAACCGCGCCCGCGGGCCCGGGCTGGAATCACGACGAACTCGTCGATGTGCTTGCCGGTGGCGTTTCGGCCGAGGCGGCCGTGCTCGCCGGCCTGGTGCCGCGTCAGGATGGCACCCGCGTGCTGCTCACGCGGCGCAACGACACGCTGCGCCACCACGGCGGGCAGGTCAGCTTCCCGGGCGGGCGCATCGAACCGTCCGACGCCGATGCCGCCGCCGCCGCGCTGCGCGAGAGCTGCGAGGAAATCGCGCTGCCGCGCGCGCAGGCCAGCGTGCTCGGCTACCTGGACCCGTTCCTTACCGTCAGCGGCTTCCGCGTCACCCCGGTGGTGGCGGTGATCGACCCGGCCTTCGTGCCGGTGCCGCAGCCGGACGAGGTCGCCGAAGTGTTCGAGGTGCCGCTGGCCTATCTGATGGATCCCGGCAACCTGCGCAGCATCGACATCGAATTCCGCGGGCGTCCGCGCCGGGTGCTGGAATACGCCTGGCCGGGCCAGCGCATCTGGGGCGCCACCGCCGCCATCCTGCTCAACCTGCGTCGCCGCCTGGAGCACATCGCATGACCGACTGGCAGACCCTCGTCGACCCGGACACGCTCGCCACCGCGCTGGGGCATGCGGACCTGCGCATCGTCGATGCGCGCTTCGCCCCGGCCACGGTGGACGATCCGGACTTCGGCCGCCGCGCGCACGCGCAGTCGCACCTGCCCGGCGCGGTCTACGCCGACCTCAACCGTGAGCTCTCCGACCTGTCGCGCGCCGGCCTGGGCCGCCATCCGCTGCCGCGGGAAGCCGACTTCACCGCGGCACTGGGGCGCTGGGGCATCGGCCCGGACAGCCAGGTCGTGGTCTATGACGGTGCCGACGGCAGCATGGCCGCCGCGCGCCTGTGGTGGCTGCTGCGCCTGCTCGGGCATCGCCGGGTCGCCGTGCTCGATGGCGGCATCGCCGCCTGGCGCGCGGCCGGCCTGGCCGAAAGCACCCAGCCGGCCGCCTATCCGCCGGCCGAGCCCTATCCGGCACGTTTCGACATGACCCAGGTGGCGGATGCCGAGGAGGTCGCCCGGCGCGGCGCCGAGGCCCCGGGCTGGCTGATCGACGTGCGCTCACCGGAACGTTTCGCGGGCCAATCCGAGCCCATCGACCCGGTCGCCGGCCACGTGCCAGGTGCGGTCAACCGCCCGTTGCCGCTGAGCCTGTCGGGCGGGCGCTTCCTGTCGCCCGCCCAGCTGCGCGCCGACCTGCTGCCGCGCCTGGGCGGGCATGCGCCGCAGGACGTGGTGCTGATGTGCGGGTCGGGCGTCACCGCCTGCCATACGCTGCTGGCGATGGAGGCGGCGGGCTTGTCTGGCGCGCGTGTCTACGCCGGCTCCTGGAGCGGCTGGATCAGCGATCCTTCACGCCCGATCGCGACCGTGGAGGTCCCGTCTGCGGCACAATAGGTCCCGGCAACCGCATCCGGCTGGGGCCGGAGCGGATCTCGGGGGCGGTGCGATGCGTTGGCGGGCGTGGGCCGTGTGCGGCCTGGCGATGGTGGTGGCGGCGTGTTCCGATGGCGCGGGTTCCGCGACGTCGGCGTCCGCGCTGCTGGGCGGCACCGACGCCGACGGCTATGTCGCGCAGGTCGAGAAGTGGCGCCAGGCGCGCCTGGCCGCGTTGCGTGCGCCCGATGGCTGGCTCAGCTACACCGGCTCCGGGCGCCTGCGCCCCGGCAGCTATCGCGTGGGTACCGCGGCGGACAACGATATCGGGCTGTCCTCGGGTCCACCGCGGCTGGGCCTGCTCACGGTCGAGGAAGGGCGCATCCGTTTCGAGGCCGCGCGCGGGGTGGACGTGCGCCTGCGCGGCAAGCCGGTTGGCCAGGTCCAGCTGGTGCCGGAGGAAGCGGGGCGCAAGGCGGACCGCCTCGACGTCGGCGACAGCCAGTTCTATGTCGTGCGTACCGGCCAGGTCTATGGCTGGCGCTTCCGCGATCCGGAGGCGCCGGCACGGCATCTGCTTACCGAGATCGAGCATTTCCCGGTGGATGCCCGCTGGCGCGTGCACGCACGCTGGCAGCCCTATCCGAAGCCGCGTCCGATCACCCTGCTGACCTCGATCGGCACGCCGCTGGCGGCGTGGATTCCCGGCGAAGCGGTGTTCGAGCGGGAGGGTCGCCAATACCGGCTGCATCCGGTGAGCCAGCCGAACGATCCCAAGCTGTTCTTCATCTTCTCCGACCGCACCAGCGGCAAGGAGACCTATGGCGGCGCGCGCTACCTGTTCGTCGAGCCGCCGGCCAACGGGACGCTGGTGCTCGACTTCAACCGGGCCGAGAACCCGCCCTGCGCGCTCACCCCGCACCTGGTCTGCCCGATCGCGCCGCCAGCCAACCGCCTCGACCTGGCGGTGAATGCCGGCGAGAAGACCTATATCGCCTACTGAGCGCCGGCCTCAGCCGCGCGCGCTGTCGAATACCGCCTGCACGCGCGGCCACGGGAAACGCGGGCCTGGATCGAGCTTGCGCCGCACCCGCAGGGTGGGGTCGTCGCTGGCCGGCTCCTGCGTGGTGTCGAGGGCCTCGTGGCCCGCGATCTGGGTGAGCGAGGGTAGTTCGCCGCGCAGCCAGCGCAGCAGGTCTTCCAGGGCCCGCAGCTGCGCCTCCGGATAGTCCTCGTCCATGCTCTGGTGGCGGGAATCCAGCCAGTGCGGGTAGCGCCCGCGGTTGACCAGCTCGATGCCGAGCGAATGCGCGTTCTGTCCACGCACATGGTGGGCGACGCGATCCAGTGCCACGTACTGCTCCACGCGTCCGTCGCGGTCGATGTAGAAATGGCCGCTGTTGCCGGTGCCGTTTTCATACAGGGCGCGTTCGCCGTATTCACGCGCCATCGCCAGGTCGGGCAGTTCGGTGCAGTGGATCACCAGCAGCGTGATCTCGCCCGGCGCACGCAGCGCCAGCTGGGTTTCGTAGGGCAGGGGCGCGGGGTGGATCCAGGACGGTGTCGGCATGCGCGGATGCTAGCATTCACGTCATGCCCCTGAACCCCGAAAGCCCGCTCGCCAAGCTGATGGCGAACCTGCCGCAACGCGGCCGCGTCGATTGGATCGGCCTGCGCCCCTCGCGCACGCAGCCCATGCAGGTGGTCGATGAAGCCGAAGCGACCACCGGCGGCGGCTTGGCCGGTGACCGCTACGCCGGCGGCAGCGGCAAGCGCGGCATCACGCTGATCCAGGCCGAACACCTGCCGGCGATCGCCGCGCTGTCCGGCCACGAATCGGTCGCCCCCGACACGTTGCGGCGCAACCTGGTGGTCTCCGGCATTCCGCTGATCGCGCTGAAGGGCCGGCGTTTCCGCATCGGCGAGGTCGAACTGGAAGGCACCGAGCCGTGCGATCCGTGCTCGCGCATGGAGGACGCACTCGGCGCTGGCGGCTACAACGCCATGCGCGGCCACGGCGGCCTGTGCGCGCGCATCGTGCGCGGCGGCGTCGTGCATGTCGGCGACGAGGTGCAGGCGCTGTGATTCGCGGTCATTGCATTCTGTCGCACGGTTTCGAGAGCGGCCCGGACGCCACCAAGGTCACTGCACTGGCCGAAGTCGCAGAGCGCCTGGGCTGGACCCACGAGCGCCCGGACTACACCGACCTGGACGCGCGCCGCGAGGTCAGCGTCGTCGGTGACGTGGAAGCCCGTTGGCAGCGCCTGCTCGACCGCGCGCGCATCGCCGCCTCGAAAGGCCCGCTGGTGCTCGCCGGCTCCAGCCTGGGCGCCTACATCTCCGCCCAGGTCTCGCTGCAGGTGCCGACCGCCGCGCTGTTCCTGATGGTGCCGCCCATCCACATGGGGCCGCTGCCGGCGCTGGATGCCGCGTCGGTGCCCACCTCGATCGTGCATGCCTGGCACGACGAACTGATCCCGGCCGGCGAGATCATCGCCTGGGCGCAGCAGCGCTCGGCACGGCTGCTGCTGGTCGATGACCAGCATCGGCTCGCCGCGCACGTGGATACCTCCGCGCAGGCGTTCGACAGCCTGCTGCGCGGGCTGTGAGCATGGACGGGATCGTGTATCGCCCGGCCGAACCGGGCGACTTCGACGCCATCGAGGTCCTGACCCTGGTCGCCTATTTCGACCAGCCCGACAGCCGCCACGACGAGCACGCGGCGATCGCCGCGCTGCGCCAGGACAGCGCGTTGTCGGCATCCTGGGTGGCCGAGCATGACGGCTACATCGTCGGCCATCTGGCCGCCTCGCCGATCACGCTGTCCGATGGCGGCCGTGGCTGGCACGCGCTGGGGCCGATGGCGGTGGGGCCGGGCCATCGCGGCCACGGTGTCGGTGGCACGCTGCTGCGCCGCGTGCTGGCCCAACTGGAGGGCACCGGGGCGGCCGGCTGCGTGGTGGCCGTGGCGCCGCGC
>DJAN01000100.1:3129-3741 GCA_002429615.1 Lysobacteraceae bacterium UBA6001 | reverse complement strand
AGCCGGATCGCCGGCTGCGTGCCCGGCGCCTGCGCGTCGCGCCATGCCGCCCCGCCCTCCAGCGTCTGGTCCCAGTCGCTATGCACCACGTCCACCGCCAGCACCTCCACCGCTTCGCGCGCGGCGCGGCCACGGCGCGCGTCCTGCACGATCTGGCTGGCCGAGTAGAAGCCCATCGGCTGCGCGTTGAGCAGGCCGCAGGCGAACGCCGCCGGCTCATGCCGCTTCAGCCAGCAGCTGATGTAGACCAGCTTGGCGAACGAGGCCGCGTGGCTCTGCGGGAAGCCGTAGGAACCGAAGCCCTTGATCTGCTCGAAGATCTGGTCGATGAAGTGCGAGGGATAGCCCTTGTCCGTCATCAGCTCGCGGATGCGCGCGCGGTGCGGCTCCATGTCGCCGCCGCGGCGCCATGCCGCCATCGAGCGGCGCAGGCCATCGGCCTCGTCGGGCGAGTAACCGGCATGGATCACCAGCTCCATCACCTGCTCCTGGAACAGCGGCACGCCCAGCGTCGGCCCGAGGATTTCTTGCACCCCCGACGAGGGATAGCTGACCGGCTCCTTACCCTGCCGGCGCCGCAGGTACGGGTGCACCATGTCGCCCTGGATCGGG
>DJAN01000100.1:0-2952 GCA_002429615.1 Lysobacteraceae bacterium UBA6001 | reverse complement strand
TCGGATAGCTGATCGCTTCCTTGCCCTCGCGGCGGCGCAGGTATGGATGGACCATATCGCCCTGGATCGGGCCCGGGCGTACGATCGCCACCTCGACCACCAGGTCATAGAATTTGGTGGGCTTGATCCGCGGCAGCATCGCCATCTGCGCGCGCGATTCGATCTGGAACACGCCCACGGTGTCGGCCAGGCAGATCATGTCGTAGGTGTCCACGTCCTCGGCCGGGATCGTGGCCAGCTCGAAATCGCGGCCGCGATGCCGGCGCACCAGCGCCAGCGCCTTGCGGATGCAGGTCAGCATGCCCAGCGCCAGGCAGTCGACCTTGAGCAGCCCCATCGTCTCCAGGTCGTCCTTGTCCCACTGGATGATGGTGCGGTCGGCCATCGCCGCGTTCTCCACCGGCACCACGGTGGACAGCGGCGCATCGGAAATGACGAAGCCGCCGACATGCTGGGAAAGATGGCGCGGATGATCACGCAGCATCTCGGTGACCGCCAGCACGCGCGATATCAGCGGATTCTCCAGATCGAAACCGGCTTCCTCCAGGCGCTGCTGCATCGGCGTATCGCCATTGCCCCAGCCATAGCAGTCGGCCAGCAGCGAGATCTGGTCCGGCGGCAGGCCGAACGCCTTGGCCACGTCGCGCACCGCGCTCTTGCCGCGATAGCTGATCACGGTGGCGGCCAGCGCCGCGCGCGTGCGGCCGTACTTGTTGTAGACGTACTGCAGCACTTCCTCGCGGCGCTCGTGCTCGAAGTCCACGTCGATGTCCGGCGGTTCGTCGCGTGCCTTGGACAGGAAGCGCGAGATCAGCAGGCGGTTCTCGGCCGGATTCACCGCGGTGATGCCCAGCGCGTAGCACACCGCCGAATTGGCCGAGGAACCGCGGCCCTGGCAGAGGATCTCGCGCGATTTCGCGAAACGCACGATGTCGTGCACGGTGAGGAAGAACGCCTCGTACTTCAGCTCGGCGATCAGCGCCAGCTCCTGCTCGATATCGGCCACCACCTTGTCCGGCACGCCTTCGGGCCAGCGTGTCCGCATGCCGGCTTCGGTGAGTTCACGCAGGTAGCTGGCCAACGTATGCCCCGCCGGCACCAGCTCGGCCGGATAGCGGTATGCCAGGTCGCGCTTGAGATCGAAGCCGCTGCAACGCCGCGCCAGTTCGACCGCGGCCTGCAGCAGCGCCGGCGGATGGATGTTGCCCAGCGCGCGGCGGCTGCGCAGGTGGCGCTCGCCGTTGCGGAACAGATGCGCGCCGCACTCGGCCAGCGGCAGGTTGTGGCGGATCGCGGTCAGCGTGTCCTGCACGATGCGATCGCGGCGCCGCGCCATGTGCACATCGCCACTGGCCACCGCCACCAGCGCCAGCTGCCGCGCCAGTGCCAGCAGCTGCGACAGCCGCGCGGCGTCATCGCGTTCGCGATGCAGTTCCACCGCCAGGTAGGCGCGCTCGCCGAACAGCGCGCGCAGCCATTGTCCGTGCGCGATATCGGGCTCGGCGGCCGGCAACCACAACGCGAACAGGCCCGGCGCGGTGTCGCCCAGCACCGCCTCGACATCGACGCGCAGCAGGCGGTAGCTGCCCTTGGCCACGGCGCGGCGCGCGCGGGTGATCAGTTCGCACAGCTGCGCGTAGCCGCGCGCGTTCTCCACCAGCAGCACCACGCGCGGGCCGTCGGCCAGCGCGATCTCGCTGCCGACCACCAGCGCCAGGCCGGTCGCGCGCGCCGCCTCCCAGCCGCGCACGATGCCGGCCAGCGAGCATTCGTCGGTGATCGCCAGCGCTTCGTAGCCGCATTCGCGCGCACGGGAGAACAACGCCTCGGCCGAAGATGCGCCACGCAGGAACGAGAAGTCCGACAGGCAGTGCAGCTCGGCATAGGCCGGCAGGCCGGCATCGCGCTCGTGGCCGACTTCGTCGTTGGCCGCCGCGCGCAGGCGCGCATCCACCGTCCATGCCCGGGGCGGGCGCCCGCCAGGGGTGTCGCGCTCCACGCCGTCGTGGCCGTCATCCCAGCTCATGCGAACCACCCGTGCAGCATCCAGCCCTCGCGCGCGCCGGGCGCGACATAGGCCCAGCCGCGCTGGCCGCGCGCGGTTTCCACCACGTAGTAATCGCGACGCGCGTCCTCGCCATCCCACCAGCCGCTTTCCAGCCGCTCGGGCCCGGACAGCACGCGCAGGCGTCCATCGCGCAACGGGATCGGCTGCGGCAGCAGCCAGGCGGGGCGTGGCGGACGCGGTGGCGCCTGTGCCGGGCCTGCGTCACCGTCGCCGAACACGCGCCGCCAGGCGCGTTCCGGGCGCGGGTCGTCGGCCGGTGCCAGGCGATAGACCGACGCGTCACCGAGCCGCGCGCGCAGCCGCTCGCGCAGCTGCGGCCAGTCCAGTGCCTGCTGCGGGCGCGGGTCGAACAGGTCGCGCGCGGCCGGCACGAACGGTGGCAGCTCGCGCGCGAGCAGGCGCAGCGCCACCACCGGTTTCTCCAGCGCCACCCGCTCCAGTCGATTGCGCGAGAGTTCGAACAGCATGCCCGGCTCGCGCTCGGCAGCGAGCAGGCCGACCTCCACGTCGGTATGCCCCTGCTCATGCTCCAGCCGCAGCAGGAAGCGCTGCACGCCGCCATCGCGGATCGACAGGTAGGTGCACAGGTCACCCAGCAGCCGGCGCAACGGGAACAGCAGCGCGGTATGGGTTTCGACCTCGTAGCCCATCTCGATGCGTGAATCGAAATGGTCCGGCGGTGCGTAGCACTGCAGCGGATCGTCGGCGTCGCCATAGAGGCGGTCGAGATGATCGAGCAGATCCAGGCCGAAACGCCGGCGCAGGCTGTCGCGCGGCAGCGCGCGCAGTTGGCCGAGCTGTTCCAGGCCCATGCGTTGCAGGCGTTCGCCGGCCGCGTCGGGCAGCGCGGCGCGGCGCACCGGCACGCCGTAGATCGGAAGAGC
>DJAN01000237.1 GCA_002429615.1 Lysobacteraceae bacterium UBA6001 | reverse complement strand
CCGCGGCACGCCGCGCCGGGCCGAGCACCGCCAGCTGCCCCAGCAGCCACAGCGCGATGGCGCCGCACGGCAGGTAGATCAGCGGCAGGCGCGGCAGCTCATAGCGCTGCATCAGCCAGAGATTGGCCGAGTAGGCCAGGGTCATGCCGATGACGATGCCGATCGTGGCCAGCAGGAAGTTCTCGGTCTGGAAGTAGCGCAGGATCTGCCCGCGGGTCGAGCCCAGTGCGCGGCGGATGCCGATCTGCTTGGTGCGCTGCTGCACCCAGAAGCTCGCCAGGCCAACGATGCCCAGCGCGGTCACCACCAGCAGGGCGATGCAGACCGCGACCAGCAGCCACGCCATCGAGCGATCCTGCTCGTAATACTTCAGGCGCATGTCCTGCAGCGTTTCCTGCTTGAGGATGATGCGGTTCGGGCTGTTGCGCTCCAGCGTGGCCACGGCGGCCTTGATCACCTCGTCGCGACGGCCCGGCTCGGTCCGCAGCAGGTAGTTGCCACCCATGACATACGAGATGCGGATCGGGAACATCATCGAATACTCGTAGGCATCCGCACCGCGCCCGCCTTCGTTGGGACGGGCCAGGTGGTCGACCACGCCGACCACCTTGATCGGATTGTCGCCCCAGCTGTAGATGCTCTTGCCCACCGCCGACTGCCCCGGGAACAGCTTCTGCGCCATCGCGCGGGTGATGATGACGGCCGGGATCTTCTCCATCTCGTCGTCGGCGTCGAGGAACTCGTCCGGGTTGAACTTGCGGCCCTCCACGATCTGCAGGCCGAAGGTATCCAGCAGCTGGTTGCCGCCGAGGTAGGTGGTGGCGTTGAGCGTGGAGCGCTTCTGGTCCGGGGTGAGGTTGACGCCGCTGTTCCAGGACGAATTGCCGAACATCACCTGGTTGGCGACGCTGGCGAACTTCACCCCGGGGATGCCGCGCAGCGCGGCTTCATCGGCGGCGGTCATCGCCTTGGGATTGTCGTCGCGGCCGATGCCGGTGATCTGCACGCGCACGACTTCGTCTTCTGCCGCGCCGCTGACGCGGTCCATGCGTTCGAGGCGGTTGCCGATCAGGAACAGCGCATTGCAGATGATGGCGCAGCTCAGCGCGATCTCGACCACGATCAGCGCGGCGGCAGTCTTGTGCCGGCGCAGCGTGGAAAGGATGGGACGGATTTCCATGAGGGTCTTCCCGTGAAGGTCCGCTGTCCCGGCCGTCGGAGAGAGAGCTCCGGGGACGGCCGGGTCAACGGAAAGCGGTTATTGGGACTTGAGCTGCAGGGCCGGCGCGACCTGGCAGGCGCGCCACGCCGGCAACAGGCCGGCGAGCAGGCTGGCCACCAGGGCAAGCACGAAGGTGGTCGCCAGCATCAGCGGATCCAGGTGCGCCAGTTCGGCGTAGCTGGCCGGCTGCTGCCGCACCGCCCACAGGCCGAGCAGGGCCAGCCCCAGGCCGAGGACGCCGCCGGCCAGGCCGATGGTGCCGGCCTCCACCAGTGCCTGCGCGAAGATCGAGCTGCGCGAGGCGCCCAGCGCACGGCGCACGCCGATCTCGCCGCTGCGACGCATGAACTTGGCCAGCAGCAGGCCGATCGTGTTGACCAGGCACACCACCAGGAAGCCGAACGCCAGCCAGGTCTGCAGGCGCACGTCGTTGGGCACCACGTTCTTGAACTCCAGCCACTCCATCACGTTGCGCAGGCGCACGTTGGTCGGGCGCTCGAAGCGGCCGGCCTGGCGCTGCTGGTCCGAGTAGTTGGACAGGTACTGGCGGAAGTCGGACACCTTCGACGGGCTGTCCAGCTGCACCCAGTACTGCAACCACACGCACGGCGCGTTGAGCGAGGTCTCGTCCTTGTTCGAATCGCCCCAGCAGTCCATCGAGCCGGAGCGGCTGAACTTCAGGTCCACCGCGCTGGAGAACGGCACGAACACTTCCTCCACCGCGCCGTAGCGGTCGCTGTTGAGGTCGTAGAAGCGCGGGGTCGGGCGCCAGTACTTGAGCACGCCGACGATGCGGAAGTCGTTCTGCTCCAGGCGGATGGTCTTGCCCACGCTGTTCTTGCCGTCGAACAGCTTCTCGTTGAGCTCCTTGGAGATCACCGCCACGCGCGCGCGGCCGGCATCATCGTTGGCGCTCCACGCATTGCCGTACTCGAACGGCACGCCGAACATCGGGAAGAAGTCGGTCGAGGTGAAACGGGCATCGGTGTTGAACGGCCGCAGCCCGGACTTCTCCGGTTCCAGTGCGATGTTGCCGCCGGTCATCACCGCCTGGCGGTCACCCTTCTTGTCGGCGAGCATCTTTTCCGCATCGAAGCGGGTGACCTGCTCGGCCGGCTCCTCGCCGGCGAGGTAGCCATCCATCGAGGCCGGATCCATCTGCACGTAGTACAGGTGCTCGCTGCGGCCCGGCAGCGGATCGCCGGAGAGGATGTAGAACACCGTCAACGTGGTCATGCTGGTGCCGATGCCCAGCGCGATGGCCAGCACCATCAGCGAGGTCAGCACCTTGTTGCGACGAAAACTGCGCAGGGCGAGATTGAAGTAATAGCCGAACATGGCGGGCCTCACTCGTGGGCGGCGATCGGGGCGGGCACGCCCTGCGGGCGCAGCAGGATCGGGTCGCGTGCCAGGTCGGTGGCCTGGCCGTCGACGATGTGCACGTTGCGCTGCGCACGCGCCGCCAGTTCCGGGTCGTGGGTCACCATCACGATGGTGGTGCCCTGCGCGTTGATCTCTTCCAGCAGCTCCATCACGCCGCGCGCCATCTGCGAGTCGAGGTTGCCGGTCGGTTCGTCGGCCAGCAGCAGGCGCGGGCTGCCGGCCAGCGCACGCGCGATCGCCGCGCGCTGCTGCTGGCCGCCCGACAGTTCGGCCGGATAGTGCTTCATGCGCGAACCCAGCCCGACCTTGCCCAGCGCATCCTCGATGCGGGTGCGGCGTTCGGCGGCCGGCATGCCGCGGTAGCGCAGCGGCACGTCGACGTTGTCGAACAGGTTGAGGTCCGGGATCAGGTTGAAGCCCTGGAAGATGAAGCCGATCTTGCGGTTGCGCAGCCGCGAGCGCGCGTCGTCGCTGAGATGGCTGACGTCTTCGCCGTCGAGCAGGTAGGTGCCGCTGGTGAAGGTCTCCAGCAGGCCGGCGATGTTGAGGAACGTCGTCTTGCCCGAGCCGGAGGGGCCGGTCACAGCGACGAACTCGCCTTCGCGCACGTGCAGGTCGAGCGAGCGCAGCGCATGGGTTTCCACCTGTTCGGTGCGGAAGACCTTGGAGACCGACTGCATCTGGAGCATGGGGCGTTCCTTCTGGGTTTGAGGAATGAGGGGCGGAACAAGCATCAGTGGAGGGTGACGCGCTCGGCGTCGGAGAACTGGTCGCTGCCGGAGACGACGACGCGGTCGCCGGGCTGCAGGCCGGAAATGACTTCGATCTCGCTCAGGCTGGCGGCACCCAGCTGCACCGGACGGCGCACCGCGGCGTTGCCATCCATCACGTAGGCGTAGCGGCCGGCGGACTGCTCGACGAACGGACCGCGCTCGACCTTGAGGACGTTGCGGCGGGTGTCCATCACCACGCGGGCGCTCATGCGCTGGTTCTGGCGCAGGCCGGCCGGCTGCTTGTCGCTGAAGCGGATGCGCGCATTGACCTCGCCATCGACCACTTCCGGCGACACCGCCGAAATCTGCCCCGGGAACGGCTCGCCGCTGCCGCTGGTCAGCTGCGCCGGCATGCCGATCGCCAGGTCACGGGCAAAGCTCTCCGGCACCTTGATCTCGATCTCGAACTTGGACAGGTCGACCACGCCCAGCACCGGCGCGTTCGCCGCCACGTTGGTGTGCTGGGTGGCCTGCACCTGGCCGACCTGGCCATCGAACGGCGCGCGCAGGGTCAGCGCATCGACCTGGCGCTGCACCTCGGCCACCACCGCGCGCTGGCGGTCGGCCAGCAGGCGCTTGTTGCGTGCATCCAGGTCCGCACCCTGGCTTTCCAGCGCCGAGTCCTTCTGCGCGTGCTGCAGCTCGATCTCGGCCTTCTTCAGTTCGTCGCGCGCCTTGGCTAGGTCGACCTCCGGCACCGCGCCGCCGTCGAAGCCGCGCTGGTAGCGGGCCAGGTCACGCTCGGCCGCGGTGCGGATCAGCCCGGCCTGGTCGGTGGTCTTGCTGGCGGTGGCGCGGGCCAGCACCGCGTCGAGCGCGGCGCGGCTGGCCTCGGCCTCCAGGCCGGCCAGCGTGGCCTGCTCCTGGGCGAGTTTGCTGCGCAGCTCGGGGCTGTCGATCACCGCCAGCTCCTGACCCTGCTTGACCACGTCGCCGGCCACGACCTTCAGGGTCACGGTGCCGGCGGAGATGGCGTACAGGATCGGGCTGTTGGCGGCGATCACGCGGCCGTCGGCGGAGATGTCGCGGACCAGGTCGCCGCGCTGCACCTCGGCGATGCGGACCCGCGAGGACTGGAACGAGCGGCTGCCGGCCGTCCAGCCGGATACCGCCCAGGCGATGCCGATGATCACCACGGTGGCGCCGACGCCCGGCCAGATCCAGCGGCGCCAGGGCGCAGGCGCGGCCTGGTGGGAGATGACGTGGTCCTGGGCGGAAGTGTCGCGGATGGCCATGGGGTGTCGGGTGGGTGGAGTCCGCCACATCAAAGCAGTTTCCGTGCCATTCGCAAGTTGTTGAATTGAAAGGGGGTGGTGCGCCGTCCGCAGTGTCCGCAGTGTCCGCGGACACTGTCCCGGACGCACTGTCCGCAGTAGGCCAGGGGGAGGTCAGAATCGGACATGGCAGAATGTCCGCCTTTACTCCCCCGGTAGAACCTTTCCATGTGCGGCATTGTTGGTGCGATCGCGGATCGCGATGTGGTTCCCGTCCTGATCGAAGGCCTCAAGCGCCTGGAATACCGGGGTTATGACTCGTCCGGCATCGCCGTGCTGGATGGCGCGCAGCTGCGCCGCGTGCGCCGTACCGGCCGCGTGTCGGAAATGGCGACCGCCGCCGCTGCCGAGGGATTCGCCGCCCGCCTGGGCATCGGCCATACGCGCTGGGCGACCCATGGTGGCGTCACCGAAGCCAATGCCCATCCGCATATCAGCCAGGGCGTGGCGCTGGTACACAACGGCATCATCGAGAACCATGAGGCCAAGCGCGAGGAACTGCGCGCGCTGGGCTACGTGTTCGAGTCGCAGACCGACACCGAGGTCATCGCCCACCTCATCCACCACCACCTCCAGCAGGGCCGCGACCTGCTCGGCGCGCTGCAGGTCACGGTGAAGGAACTCACCGGTGCCTACGCGCTGGCCGTGGTCAGCCAGGCCGAGCCGGAGCGGCTGGTGGTCGCGCGCATGGGCTGCCCGCTGCTGGTCGGCATCGGCGAGGGCGAACAGTTCGTCGCCTCGGACGTCTCGGCGATCGTGCAGGCCACGCGCCAGGTGATCTTCCTGGAAGAGGGCGATACCGCCGAGCTGCGTCGCGACGGCGTGCGCGTGTTCGACGAACACGGCGCGGCGGTCGAGCGGCCGGTGCATGTCTCGGATGTGTCGCTGGCCTCGCTGGAACTGGGGCCGTACCGCCACTTCATGCAGAAGGAAATCCACGAACAGCCGCGCGCGCTGTCGGACACGCTGGAGGCGGCCATCGACGCCGGTGGTTTCCCCGCCGAGCTGTTCGGTGCGAACGCGGCCGAGATCCTGCGCGGCATCGAGGGCGTGCAGATCCTGGCCTGCGGTACCAGTTATTACGCCGGCCTGACCGCGCGCTACTGGATCGAAGCGATTGCCGGCCTGCCGTGCTCAGTTGAGATCGCCAGCGAGTACCGCTACCGCGCCGCCTACGCGAACCCGAAGCACCTGGTGGTGACCATCTCCCAGTCCGGCGAAACGCTGGATACGATGGAAGCGCTGAAGTACGCCAAGTCGCTGGGGCACAAGCACACGCTGTCGATCTGCAACGTGCCGGAGAGCGCCATTCCGCGCGCCAGCGAGCTGGTCTGCTACACCCGCGCCGGCGCCGAGATCGGGGTGGCCTCGACCAAGGCCTTCACCACCCAGCTGGCGGTGCTGTTCCAGCTCACCGTGGTGCTGGGCAAGCTGCATGGCCGCGTCGATGCGGCGCAGGAAGCGGACTACCTGGAACAGCTGCGCTTCCTGCCCGGCAGCGTGCAGCACGCGCTGAACCTGGAGCCGCAGATCATGGCCTGGGCCGAGCGCTTCGCCACGCACCAGAACGCGCTGTTCCTGGGGCGCGGCCTGCACTATCCGATCGCGCTGGAAGGCGCGCTCAAGCTTAAGGAAATCTCGTATATCCACGCCGAGGCGTATCCGGCCGGCGAGCTCAAGCATGGGCCGCTGGCGCTGGTGGATGCGTCGATGCCGGTGGTGGTGATCGCGCCGAACGACCGCCTGCTGGAGAAAGTGAAGTCCAACATGCAGGAAGTGCGCGCGCGCGGCGGCGAGCTGTTCGTGTTCACCGACCAGGACAGCCAGTTCACCGAATCCGAGGGCGTGCACCTGATCCGCACGCCGCGCCATGTCGGCGTGCTGAGCCCGATCGTGCATACGATTCCGGTGCAGCTGCTGGCGTATCACACCGCGCTGGCGCGCGGCACCGACGTGGACAAGCCGCGCAACCTGGCCAAGTCGGTGACGGTGGAGTAAGACGGCGAGGCCGCGCCGGCCTCAGCCGGCGGCGTCCAGCACCGCGCGCACGCGCGAGGCCAGCTCTTCCACGGTGAAGGGCTTGCCGATCAGCTGAACGCCGGGATCGAGCACGCCGTTGTGTACCACTGCGTTGCGGCTGTAGCCGGTGGTGAACAGCACTTTCAGGTCGGGCCGGCGCCTGAGCGCCTCGTCGGCCAGCTGCCGTCCGTTGACCTCTGGCATCACCACGTCGGTGAACAGCAGCACGATCTCCGGATGCGCATCGAGCAGCATCAACGCGGTGGCGGCGCAGTCCGCCGCCAGCACCTGGTAGCCCAGTTCGGTCAGCGCATCGGTGGAGAACTGCCGCACCAGCGGCTCGTCCTCCACCACCAAGATCAGTTCTTGCCCGTCGCCGAGCGGCAGCGCACTGCCGGCCAGGCGCTGCGCGCGCTCGTCCGCATCCACCATCAGGCGCGGCAGGTAGACCTTCACCGTCGTGCCCTGGCCGACTTCCGAGTAGATCTTCACGTGGCCGGCGGACTGCTTCACGAAGCCGTAGACCTGGGACAGGCCCAACCCCGTGCCCTGGCCCACCTTCTTGGTGGTGAAGAAGGGATCGAACGCCTTGGCGATCACTTCGGGCGGCATGCCGCTGCCGGTATCGGTGACCGCGATCAGGATGTACTGCCCGGCCGGCACGCCGAGGTGATCGGCGGCGTAGTGATGGTCGAGGTGGCAGTTGGCGGTTTCCACGGTCAGTCGGCCGCCGCCTTCCATCGCGTCGCGTGCGTTGACCGCCAGGTTGAGGATCACGTTCTCCAGCTGGTTGGCATCGGCATAGGTCCACCACAGTCCCGCCGCCAGCACGGTTTCCAGCCGCACGCTGCCACCGAGTGAATGCACCAGCAGGTCCGACATGCCGGCGACCAGCCGGTTGGCGTCGACCGGCACCGGTTGCAGGGGCTGTTGGCGCGAGAAGGCGAGCAGGCGCTGGGTCAGCTGCGCGGCGCGGCGCGCGCCATCGATGGCCATGTCGATGTAACGCTTGGCGCGCGGGTCGTTCGCGCCCAGGCGCGCGGCGAGCAGGTCCAGCGGGCCGATGACGGTCGCCAGCATGTTGTTGAAGTCGTGCGCGATGCCGCCGGTCAGCTGGCCGACGGCTTCCATCTTCTGGCTCTGGCGCAGCGCGTCTTCCACGCGCGTGCGCTCGGCCACTTCTTCCAGCACCCGGCTTTCAAGGTGCTCGTTCAATTCCTGCAGCTTTGCCTCGGCGACCTTGCGCGCGGTGACCTCGATCGCCACGCCGACCACGCGTACGCAGACCTCGCCCTCGAACAGGCCGCGGCCCTTGGCCGCGACCCAGCGCACCACGCCGTCTTCCTTGCCGATGGTGCGGTATTCCACGTCGTAGAGCGCGCGTTGGCGCGGGTCGGCGGCAGCGGCGAAGGCCAGGCTGGTGGCGATGCGATCGTCCGGATGCAGGCCGGCATAGAAGTCGCGCATCGACACCGGCACCTGCGGCGAGATGCCGAACATGGCCTTGGTGCGTGCCGGCCACACCAGCACGTCCTGCAGCATGTCCACGTCCCAGAAGCCCAGGTCGCCGGCATCGGTGGCCAGGCGCAGGCGCTCCTCGCTTTCCTGCAGGGCAGCCTGCGCGGCGCGGCGCTCGGACAGGTCGAGCATCGCGCCGATCATGCGGATCGGTTCGCCGCCGGGGCCGCGCAGCACGGTGCCGCGGTCGAGGACGGAGGCGTAGCTGCCATCCGCGCGACGGAAGCGATATTCGCCCTTCCACGCAGTGCCGCCGTCGGCGATCACCGCGTGGATGTCCGTGTCGATGCGCGCCAGGTCGTCGGGATGGATATGGTCGAGCCACCATTGCGCGGTGGTCTCGGTATAGGCGTGTCCGAACAGGGCGGACAGCGCGCCGTTCCAGATGACGTGGCCATCGGAGATGCGCCAGTCCCAGATCGCGTCGTTGGTGGCGTGCGCCGCCAGCCGATAGCGCTGCTCCACTTCCGCGTGGCGGGCCTCGGCGGCCTTGCGCGCGGTGATGTCCAGCGAGGTGCCGACCAGGCCGACGATCCGGCCTTCGGCATCGCGCAGCGGCGCCTTGGTCGACAGCCAGTGGGCCTGCCGTCCATCGGGGAAATTGATTTCCTCCTCCAGCTGCTCGGTCTGGCCGCTGGCCATGATGCGCTCGTCGGTCGCCATCACCGAGGCGGCCTGGTCGGCGTTGCCGAGCAGCTCGGCATCGGTGCGGCCGACGTAGACCTCCGGTGGCACGCCGATCAGCTCGGTCGCGCCACGGTTGCCGATGAGCAGGCGGCCTTGCCGGTCCTTGGCGTACACCACGCCCGGCGTGGCCTCGACAAAGGAACGCAGCAGCGTCTGTGCCTCGTCGCGCTCGGCCTCGATGCGGCGTCGATCATCGATGTCGATCAGCACGCCGGGAAACCCGACCGGCTTGCCGGCGGCGTCCAGGTCCACGCGGCCGATCGCCTCGATCCAGCGGTACTGGCCATCCATGCCGCGCGCGCGGTACTGGTGCGCGTAGCGACCGCCGAGATGCAGCGCCTGCGCGATCGCCTCGGCGAGGCCGTCCTGGTCTTCCGGATGCACCGTGGCCACGACCTGCTCCAGCCGCAGTTCGGAGCGGTCGAGCGCCGGATCCAGGCCGAAGGCATGGGCGAGGGCGTCGTCCACCGCCAGCCGGTCCTGCTGCACATCCCAGAACCAGGTGCCCACGATCGCGCCGGCGGCAAGCGCCAGGCGGACCCGTTCGGTATCGCGTTCCGGTTGGACGTGTTCGGCGCTGTGGTTTTTCACGGGGGTGGATAGCCGTCTGGCGGGAGGCCCAAGGGGGGCGTGCGCGTCGCGAGTGACGGCATCCGCAGTGTAGGGCAATCAATCGGGTCGGGCGGTGACGGACGCGTGGTGGAGGCGGCGTGCCTTGCCGGCGAATGGTGCTCACGCCGGCGGCAGCGGTCCCTTGGGGGCTGTCGTGTCCTGCGGGTCGACAGCGACGCCATGCAGGTGCACGTCCTGCTGCGGGAACGGAATCTCGATGCCCGCCTGCACCAGCGCGTCGTAGATGCGCTGGTGCAATGTGCTGCGCAGTTCGGAAAAGTGGTCATAGTCCGGTGTCCACGCTCGCACCACGAAGTCCAGCGAACTGGCGCCGAAGCCGGAAAACAGCACGCTGGCCGCAGGCGCACTGGCGATGCCCGGGGTCTGCGTGGCGGTAGCCTCCAGCAGCGCGGCCACCTGGCGGGGATCGCTGCCGTAGGCGACGCCCACCGGTACCTCGATCCGCCGGCTGCGATCGAACAGCGTCCAGTTGGTCAGCCGGTCGGACAGCAGCGTGCCGTTGGGCACGATCACGTCGGCCCCGTCGAAAGTGCGGATGCGTGTGGCGCGCAGGCCGATCTCGCGCACGCGTCCGGAAGTGGTGCCGACGTCGATGACATCGCCCGGCTGCACCGGTCGTTCGAACATCAGAATCAGGCCCGACACAAAGTTGTTGACCACGTTCTGCAGGCCAAAGCCGATGCCGACGCCGAGCGCGCCGAAGATGAGTGCCAGCTGGCTGGTCTTGAAGCCGGCGACTGACAACGCACCCATCAGGCCCAGCAGCAGCACGCCGTAGTACGCCAGTGAGGCGACACTGTTGGCGGTGCCCCGCTGCAGCTTCAGGCGGCTGTCGGCGACCTCGTGCAGCACCAGGCGCGTCGCCTTCGCCGCCCAGAAGGCGATCACGGTGGCCACCACGAACAGCAGGATGTGCCCGAGCGTCAGGCTGAAATCGCCGATGGTGAATTCGTGCTCCAACACCGTCCTTGCCAGGGTGTATAGCGGCCGCAGTATGCGGAAGCTCTCCATCGCATACAGCGCCCAGCCGATCACCGCCGCGCCCACCGTCAGGCTGAACAACCACAGCATCAGCGGCGGCGCATGCTCCGGCGCCAGCCGGAAGCGCGAAGCGCCCGGGCGGCCCAGCAACAGCTGCAGCAGTGTGGTCACCACGTTGACCATCACATACAGCACCAGCCCGAAATAAGCGCTGTAGACCACGCCGTCGAGCAGCATCTCGGCCAGCGAGACGTTGCCGGCGATGTTGCAGGCAATGGATACCAGCAGCAGGCCCGAGGCGAACCATGCCGCGCCGCGCAGCCAATGACCGAGCCGCCCCTGCAGGCCATGGCCGCGACGTGCCGAGCGCCACAGCAGCCATCCCGTCGCCGCCAGCGCGAGTACGGCCAGTACCAGGGAGAACCAGCGGTACACCAGTGCGCTGCCCATGAAGATCGCGCCGAAGCTCGCGATCAGGTACAGGATCGTCGCCACGTAGGGCCAGACATCCAGCAGCTGGCGATGTCCCGGCGGCAGCAGGCGCAACACCGGGATCAGCGCGATCATCATCGCGATCTGCCGGATCAGCAGCGGTGCGTCCGGTTCCATCACCAGCAGTGCGGCCATGCACAGCAGCAACCATGA
The DNA here is from genome assembly GCA_002429615.1 of Lysobacteraceae bacterium UBA6001. Classification (GTDB taxonomy): domain Bacteria; phylum Pseudomonadota; class Gammaproteobacteria; order Xanthomonadales; family Xanthomonadaceae; genus Stenotrophomonas_A. The sequence continues at coordinate 7,202 of DJAN01000237.1, read as the reverse complement.
CGACCATGGCCTTCCCATCACCCGTGCCGCCACCGGGCTCATATCGCCGGCGCCGATGGCGTGCCGGCTGCGGTGGGACAGCCACAGTAGTGCCGGCAGCATCAGCAACTGCAACAGGTTGAGCAGCAGGCGCTGGCTGCCGGTTTCCTCCGCGTAGGCGCCGGCGAAGTCGGCTTCGATCTGCAGGCTGGAGCTGATCACCTCGGCCGCGTGCGCGCTTTCCTGCGGGGCGGCATGCGCGCGCCAGATCGGGGGCGAATCGATGTGCAGGAGTTGGCGGTCGATGCGCGTGATCGCGTCGGTGACGCGATCCTGCCCCTGCTGCAGGCGTACGTCCAGGCCGTTGGCGCGTTGGCCCAGCGCGATCTGCTGGGCCATCACCGAGGAGAGTGCCGTGTCGGCCTGTGCCAGTTGCTGGCGCACCTGTGCAATGCGGGCGCCCAGGGCGGGCAACTGCGCTGCCTGTTGGGCATCGAGCGCGTCCCACGCGGCGCGCCGGGTGGCCAACAGCGAAGCATCGGCCAGATAGGCCGAGCGTGCATCGTTGAAGGCCGCACGCCAGCGCTCGAAGCGCCGACGATCAAACGTCCAGTGTCGGGCCAGGCTCTCAAGCCGCATGATCGGCAAGGTCCGTAGGCGGCTCACGGGGAAATCCGCGCTGCGCGCATCCACCGAATCGGCGATCTTCTGCAGCGGCATCGCCATCGCCATGGTGGGGTCCGGTGCAGTCGCCAGTTGCAGGGCGGCCACGGCGAGGCGTTCGTCCGAATCGGTGCGCTCGACGATTTCCTGCGCGGACATCGGCGGCGGTTGCGCCGGCATGACGGGCGCGGCCTGTGCCATCGCGCGGGTGGACAGGCAGAGCAACCACAGCAGGCACAGGAACGCGCAGGCGTTACCGAATGGATGGCCAAGGGCACCGCGGCCAGCCTGCATCGACATGCGCGGACCTTGCGGCTTCACCGGAGGTGGCCGCCAGACACCGCGGCGCCGCGGCCATTCCCGGTGACTACGAAAATCCCCATGGCACCGCGCTCCGTTGGCGTTCCCCGCATGGGGCACGTCCGGGCGCGTGAAAGTCAAGCCGTCGCCCTGGCGTGAATGGCGTGGGACGCTACAGGTCGTACGACAGCACGTCCTCGAAGCCGAAGCGGCTGAAGTCCCGGATGCGTGAGGGATACAACCGTCCGATCAGGTGATCGTGTTCGTGCTGCACCACGCGGGCATGGAAGCCTTCGGCCTCGCGTTCCAGCCACTCGCCGTCCGGGGTCTGGCCGCGGTAACGGATCAGCCGCCAGCGCGGAATCACCGCGCGCAATCCCGGGATCGACAGGCAGCCCTCCCAGCCGTCCACCTGTTCGTCGGCCAGCGGCTCGATCTGCACGTTCGCCAGCGCGGTGCGCGGTACCGGTGGTGCTTCCGGGTAGCGCGTGTTCTGCTCGAACCCGAACACCATCAGCTGCAGGTCCACCGCGATCTGCGGTGCCGCCAGGCCGACCCCCTGGGCGGCGTCCATGGTCTCGAACATGTCCGCGACCAGCGCGCCGAGCGCGGCATCGAACGTGGTGACCGGCGGGGCGATGCGCAGCAGGCGCGGGTCCCCCATGCGAAGGATGTCGCGGATCATCGTCGGGCTCCTGGCGGGGTCGGTCCATTCTAGGCGCCGAGCGGGCGTGCTTGCCCCGGGTTCCGGGCAGGCCTAGGCTGGCCGCTGTCGGCTGGGGCGCGGCCGCATATCCGGGGGCGAACATGCAACGGCGGATCCGGGTCCAGCGTGCACATCGCGCGCTGGCGTGGTTCTACGGCTTGATGATCGTGGTGTTCCTGCTGGCACGTCTGTTGTGGAGCGAACTTCCCGGTAGCGCGATGCTGCTGCCTGCCGGGGTGCTGGTGGCACTGTTCACGCTGCATCTGGCGATTTCACGCGCCGCGCTGGCCGCCAGGCCCTGGGCGCGTATCGCCTCGATGGTGGTCGGCGTGTGCCTGTTGTTCGGATTTCCGGTCGGCACGGTGATCGGTGTCTACCTGCTGGCCAATACCTGGCAACCCTGGAGTACCCCGGTCGCATGAGCACGCCGGGCTATTCCGCCACGCCGCTGGCGCGCAAGCTCGGCATTGCCGCCGGGCATCGCGTGCTGCTGCACGATGCGCCGGCCGACTATCTGGCGTGGCTGGCTCCCTTGCCGGATGAGGTGCGCTTCGTGACCCGCGCCAGCGCCCGCATCGATCTCGCGCATGCCTTCGTGCGGGAGCGCGACGTGCTTTCCATTCTGCTGGTGCGCTGGCGGCAGGTGTTGCCGCCCGCCACGCCGGCATGGATCTCCTGGCCGAAGCGCGCGGCGAAGGTACCGACCACGATCACCGAGGACGTCATCCGCGAAGTCGCGCTGCCGCTGGACTATGTCGATATCAAGGTGTGCGCGGTCAGCCCGGTGTGGTCGGGCTTGAAACTGGTCGTGCGCAGACAGGCGCGCTGAGGCCGGCACCGCGGGAGGCGGCGCCGGCAGTTGCGGGCTCAGGGCGCTTCCACCACCACGTACTGCACGGTGGTGCCGATGTATTCCGGTTGATACCAGACGTTGTCGCAGTTCTGGTAGGTCACGTTGTCGATCACCGTCACCGAGCATGCCGGTGGCAGCTCATAGACCACCGAGCCAATCGCCGCGGCCGTGACCATGGTGGCGGTGGTGACCGCCGCCGCGGTCGCCCACGGATGGTCGTACCAGTAGGGCGGCGGCGGGGGCGGTGGACCTGGCGGATGCGGCCCGGGACCCGGGCCGGGGCCAGGATGCGGGCCAGGGCCAGGGCCAGGGCCGGGACCAGGACCAGGACCAGGACCAGGATGTGGCCCGGGGCCTGGACCGGGATGGGGTCCCGGGCCCGGGCCGGGACCCGGATGGGGAGCGGGATGTGGCATCCCACCGCCGCCGCCCGGATGCGGCATCGGATGCGGACGGTTGATCGCGCCGTGCGCGAATCCCATCGGTCGGATCGCCAGCGCCGTCTCGAGGGTCTGCACCCCGAACAGGGCGATCGCGAGCGTGGCGCCCATGGCGGTCTTGAACGCGCGCGTGCTGCTCATGGCTGCACCTCCGCCGCTTCCACCGCCACCAGCGTGATGCGGTGGTCGCCACTGCCGGGTGTGAAGGTAAACGCCTGCGCTGGCACCTTGGGCGCGGTATCCCAGCGCAGGTCGGCGGTGTACTGCGGACGCGCGGCGTCGGTGGTGTCGGTGATGACGAAGCGCCGTGGCAACGGCTTGGCGCCGTCATCGATCCACACCTGCCAGTCCACGCCTTCCTGGCGGAACGCGTACTGCGTGGTGGCCTGTCCGTCGAGCTTCGCCGGGCCGACCACGGTCGCGGCCAGCACGCTGTCCACCGGCGCCTGCGCGGTACCGAACCAGAACAGGTCGGCGAGCGGCAGGTGCACGTCGTAGCGGGTCTCGGTATCGACCAGCAGGCTTTGCAGATCGCCCTGCAGCGGCGCGGTGGCGTAGTACTTCAGGCCGGGCGAATAGACGGTGAGTTGCTTGCCGTCGATGAACAGTTCGCGCGCCTGCCCGGCGTTGGCGATGCGTGCATGCAGGCGCGAGGGCGACTGGGCGAGGTAATCCACCGTGCCGTCGATGCGGTACTTCTGCCCGTCATCGAGCACGTATTCGGTGGCCGAATCGCCGCTGACCCGGAACGCGGGCAGCGAACGCAGGTAGCTGCCCATGCGTTGCAGGGCGTCGATGGCCTTGGGGTCGCGCTCGGCGGCCGCCGCGGGTGGCAAGGCCGCCATCCACAACGCCAGCGCGAGCGCGCAAAGGGAAACGCGAGATGCAGGCATGTCCGGTTCTCCGCGATCTGACAAGGACGCGGGCGGAACCGGAGGCCGGTGCCGCACCGCATATGCCAAATGCTGGAACCGGACGCGCGACGCGGCAACGGTAAAACTACTGGCGGCAATTCCCTAGGGTGAACGCCGCCGAGGATGCGGTCGCGCGGAAACCCTCACTCCGCCAGCGGGGTGTTGGAGATGATCTCCACCCAGTAGCCATCGGGATCCTTGATGAAGGCCAGGTGCTTCATGCGGCCGTCCTGCAGGCGCTTCTGGTAGGGCACGCCCAGCGCATCGAAACGCGCGCAGGCGGCATGGATGTCCGGCACCGAGACGCAGATGTGGCCAAAGCCGCGCGGATCGCTGTTGCCGTCATGGTAGACCGGCCCGTCCTGCTGCTCGGTGCCATGGTTGTGGGTCAGCTCCAGCACGCCGGGAATGCCGGCCATCCAGACGCGACGCGCGGTGGCATCGGCGGGAACCTGGGTGCCTGCCGGGAGCAGGGCGAGGAAGTACAGGCTGAACTTCGCCTCGGGGAAATCGCGCTGGTCGATGAGCTGGAAGCCGAGGACGCGGGTGTAGAAATCCAGCGACTGCACGATGTCCTTCACCCGCAACATCGTGTGGTTGAAGACGAAGCCGGTGGTCTCGGCGGGCGGCTGCGGGGCGACGCCGGGCTGCTGCTGAAGGGTCTGGAGGCTCATGGCAAATCCATTATCTGCGGGGGAAGCGATGCGCCGGGCGCATCGGGAGGTGGCGTCATTGTAACCGCCACCTCCCGACCGCCCGGCGCGCTTCAGAACCAGAAGCGCAGGCCGGCGACGAAGCGGCTGCCGCGCGCGTCGTCACCTTCGGCGCGCGTGAAGCGGGCAGCATCGCCGAAACGGCGTTCGTGCTCCCAGCCAAGGTAAGGCGCGAAGCGACGACTGACTTCATAGCGCAGGCGCAGGCCGACGCTGGCGCTGTCGAGGCCACCGCCTTCGCCGCGGCGTGCGTCCTCCTGCGCCGAGAAGTTCGCTTCCACGCGCGGCTGCAGGATCCAGCGCGAGGACAGCAGCAGCGTGTACTCGCCCTCCAGTCGCAGCGCCGCGTCGCTGCCACCGCCCACATACGCCGTGGCCGACAGCTCGAACTTGTACGGGGCCAAGCCCTGGATGCCGATCGCCGCGCGGGTCTGCGCGGGGCCGGGCGCGAAGTCCTGGCGCACGCCCGCGACCAGTTCCCACCAGGGTGAGATCGCCCGGCCGTAAAGCAGTTCGGCGTCCGCCGAGTGGGTGCGGCCCCCCTCGCGTTCGCCTTCGCTGCGCAGGCGCAGGCGGTGGATGTCGCCGCCGTACCAGCCGTTGAGCTCCCAGGCCTGGCCGCTGCCCGCGTCGCGATCCCAGCCTTCCAGGCGATCAACGAGCAGATAGTGCACCGGCGCGGCGCTGTGCATGTGCGTGTCATGCACATGGGGAAACGCGGCGGCGATGTCCTCCGCGGTCGGAACCGGGATCGGCGTGCGCGGCGCGGTGGAGTGGTCCATCTGCGAGTGGTCCATCTGCGAGTGGTCCATCTGCGAGTGGTCCATCTGCGACGTGTCGTCGGCCGACGCCGACGACGCCTGCCGCGTGGCGGCAGGATCCTGCGCCGCCGCCAGCGGCGCGACCAGGGCCAGGCAGCAGGCCAGGGAAAGACGTGCGTTCATGCGTCCACCCGCACTTCCCGCATCATGCCGGCTTCCATGTGGTACAGCAGGTGGCAGTGATAGGCCCAGCGGCCCAGCGCGTCGGCGCGCACGCGGTAACTTCGTCGCGTGCCGGGCGGCATGTCGAGGGTGTGCTTGCGCACCTGGAAATTGCCATCGGCATCTTCCAGGTCGCTCCACATGCCATGCAGGTGGATGGGGTGCTGCATCATCGTGTCGTTGACCAGCACGATGCGCAGGCGCTCGCCATAGTTGAGCCGCAGTGGCTGCGCGGATGCGAACGGCACACCGTCGAACGACCACGCGAAGCGCTCCATGTGGCCGGTGAGATGCAGCTGGATCTCGCGTCCGGGTTCGCGCCCGTCCGGGTCCTCGAAGGCGCTGTGCAGGTCGGCATAACGCAGCACCCGGCGGCCGTTGTCGCGCAGGCCGATACCGGGGTCGTCCAGGCGCGGCGCGGTCGCGTTGCTCTGCATGTCGACCAGCGGATTGCCGCGTTCGCTGGCCGGGTGCGCAACGGCGGGTGCCATCGCATGGTCGTGCGACATGCCGGGCATGTCCATCATCCCCATCGCCGCGCCGCAGCCGCCTTCCATGCCCTTGTGCGCGCCGGTGCCCATGTCGTGGCCCATGTCGTGGCCCATGTCGGCCATGCTCAGCAGGGGGCGCCGGTCCAGCGCCGGCACCGGCGCTTCCAGCCCATGGCGAACCGCCAGCGTGGCGCGTGCATGGCCGGTACGGCCCATGTCCTGCGCGAACACGGTGTAGGCATCCTGCCCGCTGGGTTCGACGATCACGTCGAAGGTCTCCGCCGGCGCGATGCGGAACTCGTCCACCGTCACCGGATGCACGTACTGGCCATCGGCGGCGACCACGGTGAGTTTCAGCCCGGGAATGCGCACGTCGAAGTAGGTCATCGCCGCGCCGTTGATGAAACGCAGCAGCACTTTCTCGCCCGGGCGGAACAGGCCGGTCCAGTTGCCGGCCGGTGCGGTACCGTTGGTCAGGTAGGTGTAGGTATGGGCGTTGATGTCCGACAGGTCGCTGGGCGTCATCCGCATGCGTCCCCACATGCCACGGTCGGCCAGCGTCGCTGACAGGCCATCCTGGCGCGCGTCGCGGAAGAAATCTCCGACGGTGCGCTGATAGGTGTTGTCGTGCATCGGCATCTGCTTCATGCGCCGGTACAGCGCCGCCGGGTCGAGGTCGGTCCAGTCCGACAGCAGCATCACGTGCTCGCGGTCGTAGGCATACGGCGGTGGTTCCAGCGGATCGATGATCAGTGCGCCATACAGGCCGGACTGCTCCTGGAACATCGAGTGGCTGTGGTACCAGTAGGTGCCGGACTGGCGCAGGGTGAAGCGGTACTGGTACGCCTCGCCCGGCGCGATGCCGTCGAAGCTCATGCCCGGCACGCCATCCATGTTGGCCGGCAGCAGCAGGCCGTGCCAGTGGATCGAGGTGGGCGCATCGCCGAGCGTGTTGGCGACGCGGATGTTCACCGTGTCGCCCTCGCGCCAGCGCAGCGTGGGCGCCGGCAGGCTGCCGTTGACGGTGATGGCCGGGCGCGCGCGGCCGGTGAAGTTCACCGGCGCACGGCCGATCGACAGGCGCAGGTCGTTGCCGCGCAGTTCGGATGCGGCGCCCAGGGTGGCCGCGTGCGCGGGCAGGCGCCACAGGCCGGTGCTGG
>DJAN01000168.1:2282-3595 GCA_002429615.1 Lysobacteraceae bacterium UBA6001 | reverse complement strand
CGGCGCCGGGCGCGAGGCCGCTGGCGCCGGGGTGGAGGCACCGCCGCTGCTCGACGGCACCGGACGCGACGCCACCGAAGCCCCGCCCGGATACAGCTTGAGCGTCTGCCCCGGGTAGATCGTGTCCGGCGAGGAGATGTTGTTCCAGGACGCCAGGTCCAGTGGACTGACGTTGGTGCGGCGGGCGATCGCATACAGCGTATCGCCCTGGCGCACGGTCACCGTGGCCCCCGGCCGCGCCACCGAGGTGCGCGGCACCGGCGCGGCGCCGCCACCATTCTTCTTGACCACCGTGGCGGTGCCGCAGGCGCCCAGCGCCAATGCCGCCACCGCGACCAGGGCCGGACGTGCCATCGTCCCCATGCGCTTCATGCTCATCCGAATTTCGCTCTCCATATCACCCAGCCGACCAGGCCGACCAGGACCAGACTGGCGAGCCAGCCTACCGGCTCGATCCAGCGATGCAATGCCGCTTCGGCACGCGCGCCGCCGAGGCGGATCGCACCGGCCACCAGATACACGCGCTTGCCACGCCCGACCGCCATGCTGGCCAGGAACGGCAGGATCGGCACCCCGACCACGCCCGACGCCCAGGTGAAGATCTTCAGCGGGATCGGGGTGAAGCCGGCCAGCACCAGCAGCCAGAAGGCGCGCCACGGCGACTCGGCGACCACCGCGCGCAGGTGCGCGACCTGTTCGTCGATCTTCTCGCTCCAGCCCAGCCATTCGATCAGCGGATGCAGCGCGGCGAAGGCGAAATGGCCAAGCAGATACCCCACCACCGCGCCGCCCAGCGAGCCGAGCAGGCTCAGCGTGGCGAACCACATCGCGCGGCGCGGCTGCGCCAGCGACATCGGCGCGAGCATCACTTCCGGCGGGACCGGGAAGATGAAGCCCTCCAGGAAACTCAGCCCGGTGAGCAGGCCCGGGGCCCGGCGGTGGCGCGACCAGCGGATCGCCAGGTCATAGAGGGGCCCGAATATCTTCATCGCGTCTCGTCCGTGGGAATCAGTCCAGCATGCCCGACAGCAACGGCACGAACGTGACCGGCGCCAGAACCTCCTGCGCGATCTGTCCGTCCGCATCGCGGCTCAGCTGCACCAGCGACTGCGAGGACGGCCCGCCCACCGGCGCGACCAGCCGCCCGCCCGGGGCGAGCTGGTCGATCAGCGCGTCCACCAGCGCCGGCGCGGCGGCGGTGACCACGATGGCGTCGTAGGGGCCATGCTCGGGCCAGCCGATGCGGCCGTCGTCATGCTTGCTGCGCACGTTCATGCCGAGCTGGCGGAAGCGCTTGCGCGCCTGCCGCAGCA
>DJAN01000168.1:736-2029 GCA_002429615.1 Lysobacteraceae bacterium UBA6001 | reverse complement strand
GGGCGGCGAGGATCGCGCCCTGGTAGCCGGAGCCGGTGCCCACTTCCAGCACCTTCTTTGGTTCCACCTGCAGGATGGCTTCGGTCATGCGCGCCACCACCCACGGCTGGGAGATGGTCTGGCCGTGGCCGATCGGCAGCGCGGTGTCCTCGTAGGCGCGCGATGCCAGCGCTTCGTCCATGAACAGGTGACGCGGCACGGTGCGGATGGCGTTGAGCACGCGCTCGTCGACGATGCCGGCTTCGCGCAGGCGGTCGACCAGACGGTCGCGCACGCGCTGCGAGGTCATGCCGATGCCCACCGCTTCGGGCTGCAGTCGCAGGCGCGGGGTCATGCCAGCCCCTCGCCCGCCTCGTCCATGGCGGCGGTCAGCCCACCGACCCAGCCGGCGACTTTCTCCAGCGCCTGGTAGCGGGTGAGGTCGACGTGGATCGGGGTGATCGAGATATGCCCGGTGCGCACGGCGTGGAAATCGGTGCCGGGGCCGGCGTCCTGCTCGGGGCCGGCGGGGCCGATCCAGTACACGGTGTTGCCGCGCGGATCGACCTGCGGCAGGCAGGATTCGGAACGGTGGCGGTTGCCCAGGCGGGTGGTCTCGAAACCCCGCACTTCGTCCCAGGCCAGGTCCGGCACGTTGACGTTGAGGATGGTGTCGGCCGGCAGCGGGTCGGTGGCCAGGCGGGCGACGATCTGCACGGCGGCGCGGGCGGCGGTTTCGTAGTGGCGGGCATCGTGCTTGTGCGTGACCAGCGAGACCGCCACGGCGGGCAGGCCGAGGAAACGGCCTTCCATCGCGGCGGACACGGTGCCCGAATAGATCACGTCGTCGCCAAGGTTGGCGGCGTTGTTGATGCCCGAGACGACGATGTCCGGCTCGTAGTCGAGCATGCCGGTCAGCGCCAGGTGCACGCAGTCGGTCGGCGTGCCAGCGACGCTGCAGGTGTAATGATCGATGCGCTTGGTGCGGATCGGCAGGTCGAGCGTCAAGGAATTGCTGGCGCCGGACCGGTCGCGATCAGGCGCGACGATCATCACCTCGTGGCCTGCGCCGCGCAGATGTTCGGCGAGAATCTTGATGCCGGGGGCGTCGACACCGTCGTCATTGCTAACCAGTACGCGCATGGGACTCCTCGAAAAGCCGCCCCATGATACCGGATGCGTCCGCATGCTTCGCCCCCGCCGGTCGGCATTTGCGCGAACGCCTGCGCAGGCTACGCTGTGCGCATGTCGCATTCCGAAGACGAAGACCAGGACGACGCGGCGCTGTTTCGCGCGGCGATCGGCGCGGTGAAG
>DJAN01000168.1:0-589 GCA_002429615.1 Lysobacteraceae bacterium UBA6001 | reverse complement strand
GCGGCGATCGGCGCGGTGAAGCCGATCCGCCAGCCGCAGGACGATGCGCCGCAGAAGCCGCGCCCCCGGCCACGCGCGCGCATGGCCGAACGCGATGAGGCGGAGGCGCAGGGTGAATTCGCGCGGCTGCTGCGCGACAGCGCGCCGCTGGAGGCTGGCGATACGGCCAGCTACCGGCGCGAGCATCTGCCGGCGCGGTTGTTCCAGCGGTTGCGCAAGGGCCAGTTCTCGGTGCAGGACGAGCTGGACCTGCATGGGGCGACCGCCGCGCAGGCCGAGACCATGCTGCGCCAGTTCCTGCTGGAGGCACACGCGCACGAGTTCGGCTGCGTGCGGATCATCCACGGCAAGGGCATGCAGTCCGATGGCGGGGTGCCGGTGCTCAAGAACCTCGTCGATCGGTTGCTGCGGCAGCGTAACGATGTGCTGGCCTTTCACTCCGCGCCGGCGGCGCAGGGGGGGACGGGGGCTTTGCTGGTGCTTTTGGCGCGGAAATGAAGGGGTTGGTTGGGGCAGCCGGTGGCCGCCGTTTTTGTTTCTGGGGTGCTTTTTCGTCGGTGGGCTTTTGCGGCCTGCGAGGTGGATCGGC
>DJAN01000091.1:11378-12289 GCA_002429615.1 Lysobacteraceae bacterium UBA6001 | reverse complement strand
GATCCCGCCGGGCGCCTCGCTGGTGTTCGACGTCGAGCTGGTCAAAGTGCAGCCGAAGTGAGCGCGCCGCGCCTGGCGGTGATCGGCGGCGGCCCGGCCGGCCTGATGGCCGCCGAGGTCGCCCGTCGCGCCGGCGTGTCGGTGGACGTCTACGAGGCGAAGGGCTCGGTGGGACGCAAGTTCCTGATCGCCGGCAAGGGCGGGCTCAACCTCACCCACTCCGATCCCTTCGACGTCTTCGCCTCGCGCTATCGCGAACGCGCCGAGGCCGTCGCCGGCTGGCTGCGCGATTTCGACGCCGACGCGCTGCGCGCATGGGCGCGCGCGCAGGGCGTGGAGACCTATGTCGGCACCTCCGGCCGCGTGTTCCCGCTGGACCGCAAGGCCGCGCCGCTGCTGCGCGGCTGGGTGCGTCGCCTGAAGGAAGAAGGCGTGCGCTTCCATGTGCAGCACCGCTGGCTCGGCTGGGAAGGCGACGCGCTGCGCTTCGCCACGCCCGAGGGCGAACAACGCGTGCACGCCGATGCGACGGTGCTGGCGATGGGCGGCGGCAGCTGGCCCGAACTCGGCTCGGACGGTGCCTGGGTGACCGCACTGGCCGCGCAGGGCGTGGACATCGCGCCGCTGCAGCCGGCCAACTGCGGCTTCGACGTCGCCTGGACGCCCTACTTCGCCGAGCGCCATGCCGGTGCGCCGCTCAAGCCGGTGGTCGCGCACTGGACCGATGTGCACGGCCAGGCGCACACGCTGCAGGGCGAATGCGTGGCCAGCGCGCACGGCATCGAGGGCAGCCTGGTGTATGCGTTGTCGGCCGACCTGCGCGAGTTGATCGCCCGCGACGGCGAGGCCACGCTGTACCTGGACCTGGTGCCCGGCCGCGACGAGGACCGCCTGCGCGGCGAGCTGGCGCG
>DJAN01000091.1:0-11121 GCA_002429615.1 Lysobacteraceae bacterium UBA6001 | reverse complement strand
CCTGCGCGGCGAGCTGGCGCGCCCGCGCAACGGCCGCAGCCTCAGCGAGCACCTGCGCCGCCAGGTGGGTGTGAGCGGCGTCAAAGCCGCGTTGCTGCACGAGGTGCTCGGCAAGACGATCACCGCCGATGCCGCCACGCTGGCCGCCACGCTCAAGCGCCTGCCGTTGACACTGCTGCGGCCGCGTCCCATCGACGAGGCGATCAGCAGCGCCGGGGGCGTGCGCCTGGAAGCGCTCGATGATCACCTGATGCTGCGCGACCTGCCCGGCGTGTTCTGCGCCGGCGAAATGCTCGACTGGGAAGCCCCCACTGGCGGCTACCTGCTGACCGCCTGCTTCGCCAGCGGCCTGCGTGCCGGTCGGGGCGCGGTGGACTGGCTGCGCGAAGCGTCCGCGTCAGCGTGATTTGCTGTCGCGCAACGCCTTGATCCGCGCCGGCGGCTGGAACGAATCGGCGCGGGCATCGGCCCAGAAGTCGTGGAAGACCGCGTGGTCCGGCACCTGCCGCAGCAGTTCGCCCGGTTCCAGGTAGCGGTAGAGCGAGGCCAGCGAGCGAATCTCCACCGCCGATACGCGGCGCAGGATATGTTCCGGCCCCAGCTGCGACGGATCGTTGAGGCCGGCCGCGGCCAGCAGCTCGCGCAACGCCCGCAGCGTGTTCTCGTGGTAGTGGTGCACACGCGTGGCCTTGTCGGCCAGGTCCAGGTGCTTCCAGCGGCGCGGGTCCTGCGTCGCCACCCCGGTCGGGCAGCGGTCGGTGTGGCAGCTCAGCGACTGGATGCAGCCCAGCGCGAACATGTAGCCGCGCCCGGCGTTGCACCAGTCCGCGCCCATCGCGATGGTCTTGGCGATCTCGAACGCGCTGGTGATCTTGCCGGCCGCACCGAGCTTGATGCGGTCGCGCAGGTCCAGTCCGACCAGCGTGTTGTGCACCAGCCGCAGCGCTTCGTGCATCGGCACGCCGACGTGGTCGACGAACTCGGCCGGCGCCGCGCCGGTCCCGCCCTCGGCGCCATCGACCACGATGAAATCCGGCAGCACGCCGGTCTCGTGCATCGCCTTGGCGATGCCGAACCATTCCCACGGATGGCCGAGCGCCAGCTTGAAGCCGGTCGGCTTGCCGCCGGACAGCTCACGCAGCTGCGCGACGAAGCGCAGCAGCTCGATCGGGGTGGAGAACGCCGAGTGCGCCGCCGGTGATACGCAGTCCATGCCCATCGGCACGCCGCGGGTGGCGGCGATCTCGGCGCTGACCTTGGCCGCCGGCAGCACCCCGCCGTGGCCCGGCTTGGCGCCCTGCGACAGCTTCACCTCGATCATCTTGACCTGCGGATCGACCGCGTTGGCGGCGAACCGTGCCGGATCGAAACGCCCCTGCTCGTCGCGACAGCCGAAGTAGCCCGAGCCGATCTCCCAGACCAGGTCGCCACCGCGCTCGCGGTGGTACGGCGAAATCGAGCCCTCGCCGGTGTCGTGGTAGAACTGCCCGCGCCGCGCGCCCTCGTTGAGCGCGCGGATCGCGTTCGCCGACAGCGCGCCGAAACTCATCGCCGAGATGTTGAACACGCTGGCCGAATACGGCTGCGCACTCTGCGCCCCGATCAGCACGCGGAAATCGTGCGAGTCGATCTTCGCCGGCGCCACCGAATGGTTGATCCATTCGTAATCGATGCGGTAGGTGCTGTGCAGCGTGCCGAACGGCACCACGTCCATCTCGTTCTTGGCGCGCTGGTAGACCAGGGCGCGCTGCTGGCGCGAGAACGGCACCTCGTCCAGGTCGCTCTGCACGAAATACTGGCGGATCTCCGGGCCGATCGATTCCAGCCCGAAGCGGAAGTGCGCCAGCACCGGGTAATTGCGCCGCAGCGTGCTGCGGGTCTGCAGCATGTCCCACACGCCGATCACGCACAGCACGCCGAAGATCGCCACGCCCCAGTCCCAGGCCACCCAGTAGCGCGCCAGCGCCACGGACAGCACCAGCATCAACAGGCAGAACGCAAAACCCAGGTAGCGGTACATCGGCGCCTCGCGTGGAAATGGCCGGCCGCAGGCCGGGGGCTACAGGCGGTCGCTTACCGCCTCGCGCGGCCAGGCCGACTTCACGTCGTACACGACCGCGTCCGGGCGGCCGAGCGCGGCCACGTCCGCCGCACTGTAGCCGCGGAATTCCGCATGCGCGACCGCCAGCACGACCGCGTCATAGCTGCCTGCATCCGGCGCCGCGCGCAGGCGCACGCCGGTATGCGCCAGCGCCTCGTCCGGGTCGGCCCAGGGGTCGCAGACATCCACTTGCGCGCCGAGCGTCTGCAGGCCACGCACCAGTTCCAGTGCCCGGCTGTTGCGCAGGTCCGGGCAGTTCTCCTTGAACGTGGCGCCCAGCACCAGCACGCGGGCGCCGGCGATGGCGGTGCCCTTGGCGCCGAGCAGCGCGGCCACCCGCGAGGACACGTGCTGTTCCACCCGGTTGTTGACCTGGCGCGCGGTGTGGATCAGGTCCGGGTGATAGCCCACGCTCTCGGACTTGTGCAGCAGGTAGTACGGATCCACGCCGATGCAGTGGCCACCGACCAGCCCGGGCCGGAACGGCAGGAAGTTCCACTTGGTGCCGGCCGCCTCCAGCACGTCCAGGGTATCGATGCCGATCCGGTCGAAGATCAGCGCCAGTTCGTTGACCAGCGCGATGTTGACGTCGCGCTGGATGTTCTCGACCACCTTGGCCGCCTCGGCGACGCGGATCGATGGCGCGCGCCAGGTGCCGGCGGTGATGATCGAGCGGTACAGCGCGTCCACCACCTCGGCCGCCTCGGGCGTGGAGCCGGCGGTGATCTTGCGGATGTCGGGCAGGCGGCGCTGGCGATCGCCCGGATTGATCCGCTCCGGGCTGTAGCCGCAGTGGAAATCCTGGTTGAAGCGCAACCCTGAGCCGGCTTCGAGCAGCGGCACGCAGACTTCCTCGGTCGTGCCCGGGTAGACGGTGGATTCGTAGATGACCAAATCGCCCGGCTTGAGCGCGGCGGCGATCAGCGTGCTGGCCGAGCGCAGCGGTCCGAGGTCGGGCTTCTCGGCGGCGTCGATCGGCGTCGGCACGGTGACGATGAAGACCTGTGCGCCGGCCAGCTCGGCCGGGTCGTCGGTGTAGCGCAACGCGCTGGCCCGCGCCAGCTCGTCCGCCTCCACCTCCAGCGTGCTGTCTTCCCCGCCACGCAGACGCGCCACGCGCTGGGAATCGATATCGAACCCCAGGGTGTCGCGGTGGTCGCCGAAGGTGACGGCCAGCGGCAGGCCGACGTATCCCAGGCCGATGATGGCGATGCGCGCGGTGGCGGGATCAGGCAGGGATGCAGCGGGCATGCGGGTCCTTTCACGGAGACAGGCGCGACCAGCATGCGGCGCGCGGCCGGCAGCATAGCGCAGCGCCCCTCACGATTCACAAGCCGGCCGCGATCAGGCACGCTATCGGCTGCCGCGCCCGCGGCAAGCCGCACCACGCCCGAGTGGTGAAACGGGTAGACACAAGGGACTTGAACAATTTGAGCCTTCGGGGGGAAACGCCCGAAGTGGCACCCGTCAAAGTCGGTGAACGCCCTGGACGCTCCGCGTCCGCGCCAACGCCGAGCCAAGCCCGGTCGTGACCGGGAAGGTGTAGAGAGCAGACGGCGGGCACCTACGGCCATGCGGCTACGGTGAAGGCGTGCTCCAGACCACGAACGGCGCCCCGGCGCCGGCGGCGAAAGCCGAAGTGGCAAGAAAATCCCTCGCCGAGAGGCATGCCGGTTCGAGTCCGGCCTCGGGCACCATCCAGCGGCACCGCCGCCCCTGTCGGGGCGGCGCGTGCCCGCGCTCACAGGATCGCTTTCAGGCCCTTGTCGGCGATCACGTTGAGCAGCTTCAACGCCGGCCCCGCCGGACGGGTCTCGCCCTGCTCCCACTTGCGCACCGTGGACGCGGTCGTATGCAGGTGGTGGGCGAATACCGGCTGGCTGAAGCGCAGCCCCTCGCGCAGCCGCTTGATGTCCGCGGCGCTGAAGTCGCGCACCGGCGGCGGGCACACCGCCTCGAACTCGCGCATCGTGACCTTGTCGATCGCCCCGGCTTCGTACAGCGCCGCCAGGTCACTGCGCGGCGCCCCCATGAATTTGTTCACCTGCATCTCCTCGTTGATTACCAGGTTTCACCGCCGCGGACGCAATGTCCCGGCCCGTTTGCGGATCACACGCCGATCCACGTCCGGCATGCGCCCGTGCTTTCGTTTTGCCTTTCCAGGCACGCCGCCAGCGGCCTGCCGCGCCGCTGCCGCCATGCACACATCACCCTCACCACTTCATGCCGTCGCCTGCACGCAGGCGCGTGACAAATAAGCAGGCCGCTCCGGCGGCTACACTGGCCGCGCCTGCATCCGCTCCGGGAGCCGCGTATGGAATCACCGCAACTCGCCCCACTCGTGGAAGCCATGTCCGCCCTCGCCGCGCGTCTGGACGCGGTGACGTGGGTGACGGGCGCCCTGCTCGAATCGCATCCGGACCTGAACGCCGTGTTGGAGGCCTGGCGTCGGCGCATGCCCGATGCCACCGACAGCGGCTTCGAGATTCCCGAAGCGGCCGCCGCCTACCGGCAGAAGTTCCAGCAGGAACTCGCCGAATGGTCCGAGACCCTGGCCTCCATCGCCCGGGAGCACTCGCACACATCGCGCTGAAGCCCGCCTGCCGGCCATCGCTCAGATCGCCCGCGAGAAGCCGCCGGCCGTGCGCGGCTGGCGCAGGTAGCGGTCGAAGCACATGGCGATCAGGCGCAGCAGCGGGCGCCCGCGTTCGGTCGCACGCACATGCGCCGCATCGGCCTCGACCAGGCCATCGGCGCGCAGCGCCTCCAGCGCCCGCAGCTCCTCGGCGAAGTACTGCGCGAAGTCGATGCCATGCCGCGCACCGATTTCGCGGGTGTCCACCTCGCCCTGACACATCAGCGACTGGATCAGGTCGCCACGGATCACGTCGTCGCGCGACATCGCCAGCCCGCGCCAGACCGGCACCCGGCCCTGGTCGATGGCGGCCTCCCAGGCCGGCAGCTCGCGCGGATTCTGCGCATAGGCGCCGCCGACCCGGCTGATCGCGCTCACGCCCAGGCCGAGCAGGTCGGTAGCGGCATGGGTGGTGTAGCCCATGAAGTTGCGATGCAGGCCGCCCTCGCGCTGCGCGCGGGCGAGTTCGTCGTCCGGCAGCGCGAAGTGGTCCATGCCGATGTACTGGTAACCGGCGGCGGTGAGCCGTTCGACGGCCAGGCCGAGCAGCGCCAGGCGGGTTTCCGCATCCGGCAGGTCTTCGTCGTGGATGCGGCGCTGGGCGCGGAACATCGACGGCAGGTGCGCGTAGCCGTAGATCGCGAAGCGGTTCGGACGCGATTCCAGCACGCGGTCCAGGGTGTCGCCGAAGCCGGCCAGGGTCTGTTTCGGCAGCCCGTAGACCAGGTCGACGTTGACCGAGCGCAGCCCATGACTGCGGCAGGCATCGATCAGCGCCAGGGTTTCGGTGGCGTTCTGCACCCGGTTGATCGCCTTCTGCACCGTCGGGTCGAAGTCCTGGATGCCGAGGCTGGCGCGGGTGAAGCCGAGTTGCGCCAGGTCGCCCAGCTCGGCCGGCGCGAGCGTGCGCGGATCCAGTTCGATGGAGAAGTCGCGCGACTGATCGGTGCTGAAATGGAAGTGATGACGCAGGCCGCGCAGCAGTTCGCCGATCAGGTCCGGGCTGAGGAAGTTCGGCGTGCCACCGCCGAAGTGCAGCTGCACCACCTCGCGCTTGCCGGCGAGCAGCGGCGCGATCAGGCTGGCCTCGCGCAGCACGCGCGCCACGTAGGCGACACCGCGGCTGCGGTCGCGGGTGATGACGCGGTTGCAGCCGCAGTAGAAGCACGGGCTGCTGCAGAACGGGACATGGATATACAGCGACAGCGGACCGGCCGGCGCCTGCTCGATCGCCTCGCGCAGCTGCGGCCAGCCGAAGCCGTCGTGGAACTGCGGTGCGGTCGGATACGAGGTGTAGCGCGGCCCCGGGCGGTCGTAGCGGCGCAGCAGCTCCGGGTCGAAGTGCCAGCGGGGGATGACGTGGGCTTGGGCGGTCGTCTGCATGAAGGACAGCATCGCCGGGTATACCCGTGCCGTCCTTGATCAGGATCAATACCCGCCGCTGGTGGGGACGAAACCCGGAGGCGACAGACACGGCCCAATGGGCGCGGCGAGAGTGGCTCCCCGCCGCACCCCGACTCAAGGCTTCGGACAACCCCACCAACCCTCGGTCATCACGATCCGACCATTGAGGGAGCTCTTCCACCAGCAGCGCATGTAGGGGCCGAAGGCCACGTATCCATTCGGAATCCAGCGGGCTTGCGCGGAAGGTACGGCACCGAACAACAACACGGCCAACAGCGCGAGGGACGACCACTTTCTCATGACGCTTCCATCCTTCGTCGATTGCCAGGATTGGCATCCACACGATCGAAAGGGCGCAGGCCGGCCGTCCACGTGAAAGCAACGCCCATTTCACCTGAATAGATAAAATTCGCGCGACAAGGTGGATTGTTCCAACAGGGCGGGATCGCAAAACGAAAATGGCCCGCGCGAGGCGGGCCAAGTTCTTGAATCTCTAATGGAGGCCTGGGTCGGAATTGAACCGGCGTACGCGGATTTGCAGTCCGCTGCATGACCACTCTGCCACCAGGCCGGTGGGCGATCAGTCTAGCCGAAAAACCGCGGCGGGTGACTGATAACACAAGGCCCCGCAAGCGGGGCCTTGTTTGAAACTGGAGCGGGAAACGAGACTCGAACTCGCGACCTCAACCTTGGCAAGGTTGCGCTCTACCAACTGAGCTATTCCCGCTTGGGAGGCGAAATTCTACAGCGAACCGATCATGTGTCAACCGTTGCCTTCGACTTTTTTCGGGTTCTGCTGCAACGCCGCCTTTTCGTCTTCGCGCAGGCTCGGCCACGCTGCATGCAGGTACTGCAGACCCGACCACAACGTCAGGATCGCGGCGATCGCCAGCGTCCAATCGCCGACGTGGAAAACGAACGCGCCCATCCACATGCCGATGCCCGGCGCCGGCTGCCCGGGCTGGATCGAATACAGCAGGCACAGCAGCGCCACCATCTGCGCGGTGGTCTTGATCTTGCCGATCAACGCCACGCGCACCTTGGCGCGCTGGCCGAGTTCAGCCATCCATTCGCGCAGTGCCGACACCGCGATCTCGCGGCCCACGATCACCGCCGCCCAGAACGCCATCCACGGCGTCGGATGCCCCTGCACGATCAGGAACAGCGCCACCGCGACCATCAGCTTGTCGGCCACCGGGTCGAGGAAGGCACCGAACGCCGAGTACTGGTGATAGCGCCGCGCGACCCAGCCATCGAGCCAGTCGGTGATCGCCGCCAGGCCGAAGATCGCCGCGGAGGCGAAATTGGTCCACGAATACGGCAGGTAGAACACCACGACCAGCACCGGGATCATCACGATCCGCAGCAGTGTCAGCCAGGTGGGGATGGTCAACTTCATCGTGCGTCTCTATTCGCCGTTCGCATCGGGCAGCGGCAGCCCGTGCAGGTTAGCGTAGATTCGGGCAGCCAGGGCGGCATTCACGCCTTCCACCCGGGCGATTTCCGCCTCGCCCGCGGCCTTGAGCCCGGCCAGGCCGCCGAAATGTTTGAGCAGGTTGGCGCGGCGGCGCGGGCCGATGCCGGCGATGTCCTCCAGCTTGCTGGTCATGCGCGCCTTCTGGCGCCGGCCGCGATGGCCGGTGATGGCGAAACGGTGCGCTTCGTCGCGCACCTGCTGGATGAACTGCAACGCCGGCGACGCCGCGCCCGGCCGCAGCTCGCGGCCATCGGGCAGCACCAGGGTCTCATGGCCGGCCCGGCGTTCCTCGCCCTTGGCCACGCCGACCAGCGCCACGCTGGTGATGCCGAGTTCGGCCATCACCGCCTGCGCCTGCGCGAGCTGGCCGGCGCCACCGTCGATCAGCAACACCTCCGGCAACACCCCGCCCTCCTCCACCGCGCGGCGGAAACGACGCTCCAGCGCCTGGCGCATCGCCGCGTAGTCATCGCCGGGCGCGATGCCGGCGATGTTGAAACGCCGATACTGCCCGCGTACCGGGCCGGCGGCGTCGAAGACCACGCAGGAGGCGACCGTCGCCTCGCCAAGGGTGTGGCTGATGTCGAAACACTCCACCCGCTTCACCGGCTCGGCCAGGTCCAGCATCTCGCGCAGCGCTTCGCTGCGCGCATGCTGCGCGCTCTGGCTGGTCAGTTCGGACGCCAGCGTGTTCTGCGCGTTGCGCGCGGCCAGCTCGACATAGCCGGCACGCTCGCCACGCACGTTCCACTTCAACGCCACCTTGCGCTCGGCCGACGCGCTCAGCGCGTGCTCCAGCAGTTCGGCCTCCGGAATTTCCCGATCCAGCAGGATCTCGCGCGGCGGCGAATGCTCGATGTAGTACTGCGAGACGAACGCGGCGAGGATCTCGTCGGCGCTGTCCTCGCCATTGGTCTTGGGAAAGAACGCACGCGTGCCGAGGTTGCGCCCATCGCGGAACGCGAGCAGCAGCACGCAGGCATTCGCGCCCTGGGTCGCGCAGGCAAGCACGTCCAGGTCGGCGGCCCGCCCCTCGACGAACTGGCGGTTCTGCAGGCTGCGCAACGAGGCCAGCAGGTCGCGCAGGCGCGCGGCGCGCTCGAAGTGCAGCTGCTCGCTGGCCGCCTGCATCTCCTGCATCAGTTCCTCGCCGAGCTGGTCGCTCTTGCCTTCGAGGAACAGCGTGGCGCGACGCACCGACTCGGCGTAGTCCTCGCTGCCCACCAGCGCCACGCACGGCGCGCTGCAGCGGCCGATCTGGTACTGCAGGCACGGCCGCGAGCGGTTGCGGAACACGCTGTCCTCGCAGCTGCGCAGGCGGAACAGCTTGTGCATCAGGTTGAGCGTCTCGCGCACCGCGATGACGCTGGCATAGGGGCCGAAATAGCGTCCCGGGACCGCGCGCGGACCGCGATGCAGGCCGATGCGCGGCCAGTCCTCGCGGGTCAACAGCACATACGGGTAGCTCTTGTCGTCGCGCAGCGAGACGTTGTAACGCGGCGTCAGCGACTTGATCAGCTGGTTTTCCAGCAGCAGCGCCTCGGCCTCGGTGCGGGTCACGGTCACGTCCATGCGCGCCACCTGCGACAGCATCGACATGGTCCGCGCGTTCTTCGGCGAGCCATTGAAATAGCTGCCCACACGCTTGCGCAGCGCGCCGGCCTTGCCGACGTACAGCAGCGTGTCGTCGGCGGCATACATGCGGTAGACGCCGGGAGCAGTGCTCAGGTTGGCGGCGAATGCCTTGCCATCGAATCCGGCGGGCGGCCTGGCTTTCATTCCTGGAGGGTGAACTCGCTCAGTTCGCCGCTGGCGATGTCGTAACGCTGCACGGTATGCGCATCGGTCTCGGCGATCCACACGCTGCCGGCGGCAACGGCAACGCCCGCCGGGCCCTGCAGGCGTCGCGGCAGCTTGACCGTGGCCAGCTCGCCACCGCCCAGCCGCAGGCTGCGCAGGCTGCCATTGCCGCTGTCGGCGATCCACAGCACCGGCTGGCCGGCCGGATCCATCGCGATGGCCTGCGGAAACTGCAGTCGCGCCAGATGCCGCGGGCCGTCGGCATCGCCAAACTCCCACGGTCCCTGACCGCCGATCAGGGTCTGCACCAGGTCACCGCGCAGCTGCATCGAGCGGATCGCAGAACCCAGTGCATCACAGACATAGAGGGTCTGCTGTACCGCCACCACCGAAGTCGGCTGGGCGAAGGCGGCCAGGTGACCGCTGCCGTCGCGCTCATCCAGCGCGCCGGCACCGGCGCGCCAGCGCAGCTCGCCGCGGCCGAGGTCATAGCCCCAGATGCGGTTGTCGCCGGCCATCGCGATCAGCAGCTCGTTGCCGGCCACGGTCACGCCGTGCGGGCTGTCCAGCGACACCTGCGCCGGATCCGCGACCACGCCTTCGACCGGCTCGCCGGCACGGCCGTTGCCACACAGGGTGTCGACATGGCCACTGCTGAGGTTGACCCGGCGCAATGCATGGTTGCCGGCATCGGCCACGTACAGCGCTTCACGCGCCACGGCCACGCCACGCGGGCGCCGGAATGCCGCCTCGCCGAGGCCGCCGTCGATGAAATCCGCCGTGCCCAGCCCGAACTGGCGCAGCACGCGGCCATGGTGATTGCATTCGAGGATGCGGTGGTGGCCGCTGTCGGCGATGTACAGGCGGTCCGAGGTCGCCGCCAGGCCGGTGGGGAAGCGCAGGGTCAGGCGCGGCTCCGGGTTGCGTTCCGGTTGCGCGCGCAGGTCGTCGTCGCTGGGCAGCGGCTGGCCTTCGCAGACCGCCTGCAGCTCGCGCTCCAGTTCGCCACCCAGGCCGACCACCCGCTGCCGCTCGCGGCCCTGGGCGTCGATCAGCACCACCGTCGGCCACGAGGTCACCCCGAAGCGGCGCCAGGTCTCCCACTCGCGGTCGAGCAGGATCGGTGCCTGCACGCCATGCTGGCGCAGCAGCTTGAGCGAGCGTTCCGGCTCGCGCTCGCTGTCGAAACGCGGCACCTGCACCACGATCAGCTGCAGGCGCCCGGGGTTGCGCGCCTGCCACTGCGACAGCTCGGTCAGGCGCTGCACGCACCACTCCGAGCCGGCGTTGACGAAGGCCAGCACCAGCGCCCGCCCCCGGTGTTCCTGCAGGGTGGACGGCCGGGCATTGAGCCAGGTGGGGAATTCGGGGAATTCCTGGAGATTCTGCGCGCTCATCGGTCGATTATGCCCAAAGCGGGCGCGCGCGACAGGCGCGCGACCGTGGCCCGCGCCGCCCGGTCAACCAGCGTCCAGGCAGCCTCGAACTCGGCCGGTCCACCGGTATAGGGGTCCGGCACCTCGCTGGCATCGTCGATCCCGGCCCATGGCAGCCACAGCACCACCCGTTCGCGCGCGGAGACCGGCGCCAGGGCCAGAGCATCGCGCTGGTTGGAGCGGTCGGCGCACAGGATCCAGTCGAAGGCCTGGAAGTCGGCGCCGCGCAGCTGCCGCGCGCGCAGGCCGGCGATATCCACGCCGTGCC
>DJAN01000093.1:769-3214 GCA_002429615.1 Lysobacteraceae bacterium UBA6001 | reverse complement strand
CGCGCTGCGCCAGCGCCTGGCCACCCTGCGCCTGCAACCGCCAATGGCCGCGCGCCTGCGCCACGACACCCTGCGCCTGCACGCCCTGGCACGCTCGCTGGAAGCGGTGAGCCCGTTGGCGACGGTCGCCCGCGGCTACGCCATCGTCAGCCACGCCGATGGCCGCGTGGTGCGCTCGGTGGCCGAGGTGGCCGCCGGTGAACGCCTGGATGCACGGGTGGCCGATGGCGTCATCGCCGTGCGCGTGGCCGCGCAGGACGACTGACGCCGCGCGCCGCTTACTGCAGCGGCTTTCCTTCCGGGCAGAAACGCTGGCGGTATTCGAGCGCCTTGGGCATCAGCGCCTGCAGGTTCTGGATGCGCGTGCCGGGATCGGGATGGGTGGAGCTGAATTCCGGCGGCGACTGCCCGCCGCTGTTCTGCTCCATGCGCTCCCACAGCGGGATCGCCGCGCGCGGATCGAAGCAGGCCGCCGCCGCCAGCATCAGCCCGACCTCGTCGGCCTGGGTCTCGTGGCCGCGCGCATAAGGCAGCAGGTAGCCGTAACCCATCGCCGCCATCACCATCTGCTGTTGCTGCACGTCCATGCCGCTGGCCGCGCCGGCCATCTGCCCGATCTGGGTCAGCTTCTGCTGCGCCATGCGCTGCGCGCCGTGGCGCAGTAGCGCGTGGGCGATCTCATGCCCCATCACCACCGCCATCGCGTCGCTGTTCTGCGCCACCGGGAACAGCCCGGTATAGACCGCCATCTTGCCGCCCGGCAGGCAGAACGCATTGGCCTGGTCGGAAGGAATCACGTTGACGTCCCACTCGAAGCCGCGCGACAGATGGTTCGGCTGCATGCCGTGCTCGGCGGCCAGCGCCGTCTCCACCGGATCGACCTTGGCGATCAGCTGCTGCGCGATGGCGCGCACCTGCTGCGAGGCCTGCGCGTTCGCATCCAGCGGACGCTCCTGCGACAGGATCTCCTGGTAGGCCTGCAGGCCCATCGCCTTCTCCTCCTCGACCCCGAGCGAGCTGTCGATCAGCACCTTCTCGCCGGTGTAGGGATCTTCGGTGCGGTTGGAGAACCAGTAGTAGGCCGCATAGCCGGCGAAGGCGATCAGCACCCACCAGCGCACGTTGCCGAACAGGCCGGGGCGGCGCCCGCCGGTGGCCTGGCGGCGATCGTCGAACGGGTCGTTACGCATCTGAGCGTTCCTTTCCGGCAATGCCGGGCTTCATATCCCGCGGACCAGGCGGAAACCGATCCTGGCACTGGTGGTGTCCGAGTCCTGTGACAGGCGCCAGGCGGCGCGGGTCTGCTGCGGTGAATTGGCCCAGCTGCCGCCCCGGATCACCCGCTGCCGGCAGCCCGGGTTGAACCACGCCGCGCCGTCTTCCGGCGCCCGCCGGTAGCTGGCGTGCCAGCAGTCGGCGACCCATTCGCTGAGGTTGCCGCCCATGTCGTACAGGCCCCAGGCATTGGCGCGGAAGCTCGCCGCCGGCGCCGGCCCCCAGAAGCCGTCGCCATAGCCGACGAAGGCATTGTTCCAGTGCCGGCCACTGGGCGAGACGTCGTTGCCGCCGGTGTAGTTGCCCGAGCCCTCCGGCGGCGTGCCCGCATCGCCCCACGGGTAACGGCCCTGGCTGCCGGCACGCAGCGCGTACTCGAACTCGGCCTCGGTGGGCAGGCGGTAGTGCCGGCCGGTCTGGTCGGACAGCCACTTCGCGTAGGCCTCGGCATCGCGCACGCTGACGTGCATGACCGGGCTGTTCGGCGCGGCCCGTGCGCCGTTGTAGTCGGACTGCCAATCCACGCCGCTGTGGCGGGCGAAATTGCCGCTGCGCTCGTCGTAGACGATGGAATGCCCGCGCCGGGTCGCGCGCGGCCGCGCGTTGGTCGCTTCGACGAACTGGCGGAACTCGCCCACCGTGACCTCGGTGATCGACATCGCGAAGCCGCGCGCGAAGCGCACGTAATGGGTCGGGCGCTCGTTGTCGGACGCGCCGGGCTCGTCGTCGCCGGCGCCCATGCGGAACGCCCCATGCGGCACCACGATCATCTGCGGGCCGCGTGCGCCGCCCTGCATGGCGTCGGTGAACACCTGGCGCGGACGGAAGCTGCCGTAATGGGTCGCCAGCTCCAGCCGCACGCGCAGCGCGGCGGCCACCGCATCCCCCGGCGCGGCGATGCGCAGCACCTCGGCCAGCTTCTCGCCGGCCGGCTTGAGACCGGCGGGCGTGGTGAGATCGCGCAGCGCGGCGTCATGCAGCGCGCCGATGCGCGCATGCCGGGCCGCCTCCACCCGTTCGCGCGCGGCATCCACGCTGGGCGTGCGCTCGCGCACCTTGCCGGCCGCCGCCAGCCAGCGCGTGGCGGCATCGAAATCGTAAGCCGCCGCCGCGTTCTCGGCGCGGCCGATCAGCGCGCTCTCGGCCGCCGCCAGCCCCTGGCGGGCGCGG
>DJAN01000093.1:0-550 GCA_002429615.1 Lysobacteraceae bacterium UBA6001 | reverse complement strand
GCCAGCCCCTGGCGGGCGCGGCTGTTCTGCGGATCGAGCTTCAGCGCCTCACGGAAATTGCCGATCGCGCCGTTGCCCTCCTCGCCGATACGGTCATTGCGCAGGTCATCCTCACCGGCCCGGTTGAACCCCAGCAGCCGCTGCGCCAGCTCGACCTCGGCCTGGAACCCGCGCACCCGCGCATCGTCCGGCGCCAGCGTCAGCGCCACGATCGCCAGCGCGCGCGCCTGCTCCAGCAATTCCCCCTGGTGCTCGGTGCGCGCCAGCAGCGCGCGGCCGTCCTGCAGCAGCTGGCGTTGCGCCTGCTGCAGGCCCTGCCGTGCCAGGCGGTCATCGGGATCGCGCTGCAGCAATGCCAGATACAGCGGTATCGCCGCATCGGCGCCGTCATACAGGCGGTCCTCGTCCAGCGCACGCGCGGCGCGCTGGCGCACGCTGGTGGCCTTTTCATCGCCGAGATCGACCGCCGGCGCCTGCCAGCGCTGCACGGTGTCGCCGCCGGTCTCGCCGATGGTGACGCGCGGCTGCACCGGCGCCGCGGCCGACAGAT
>DJAN01000214.1 GCA_002429615.1 Lysobacteraceae bacterium UBA6001 | reverse complement strand
GAGCCGGTGAAGGGTCGCGGCCGAAGCCGCTCCCACGGACCGACGGCGTCAGCCCATCAGCTCCAGCCACTGCTGCTCGGCCTCGGCCAGCCGCGCGGCAGTGGCGTCGCGGTCGCGCCCCAGCTCGGTCATGCGCGCGCTGTCGGCGTAGTTCGCCGGGTCGGCCAGCTGGCGGTCGAGTTCGGCCAGCTGCGCTTCCAGTTCGCCCACGCGCGTTTCCGCCGCGGCCACCTTGTGCGGGTTGTGCGGCTTCTTCGGCACCGGCGGCGCCAACGGCGGCGGCGGCGGGGGCGGCGTGGGTGCCGCATCGGCCATGCGCTGCTTGGTGCCCTGCGCAGCCGGACGGCTGCGCAGCCATGCCGCGTATTCGTCCAGGTCGCCGTCGAACGGCTCGACCACGCCATCGGCCACGCGCCAGAAGGTGTCGCAGACCAGGCCGATCAGATGGCGGTCATGCGAGACCATCACGATCGCGCCCTCGAAATCGCTCAGCGCTTCGGCCAGCGCCTCGCGCATTTCCAGGTCGAGGTGGTTGGTCGGTTCGTCGAGCAGCAGCACGTTCGGCTGCTGCCAGGCGATCAACGCCAGCGCCAGGCGCGCGCGCTCGCCACCGGAGAAACCGTCCACCGGCTCGAAGGCGCGGTCGCCGGCGAAATTCCACTTGCCGAGGAAGTCGCGGAACGACTGGTTGGAGGCGTCCGGCGCGATCTCGCGGAAATGCTCGATCGGCGACTGGCCTTCGTGCAGCGATTCCACCGTGTGCTGGGCGAAGTAGCCGATGCGCAGGTCCGGGTGCGCGGCGCGCTCGCCGGTGATGGGCGCCAGCTCGCCGACCAGCGTCTTCACCAGCGTGGTCTTGCCGGCGCCGTTGGGGCCGAGCAGGCCGATGCGCTGCCCGGCCTCCAGGCCGAAGCCGACATCGTGCAGGATCACCGCATCCTTGCCATAGCCGGCATCGACATGGTTCAGCCGGATCAGCGAGAACGGCAGCTTGGCCGGCGGCGCGAACTCGATGCGGAACTCGCGCTCGGCACGCACCGCCTCGGTGCCGGCCAGCTTGGCCAGGCGCTTCATGCGGCTCTGCGCCTGCGCGGCCTTGCTGGCCTGCGCCTTGAAGCGGTCGATGAAGCTCTGCAGGTGGGCGCGCTCGGCCTGTTCCTTCTCGTGCGCGATCTGCTGCTGGCGCAGCTGCTCGGTGCGCTGGCGCTCGAAGTCGGTGTAGCCGCCGACATACAGCTTGGCGCCGCCGCCATGCAGGTGCAGGGTGTGGGTGGCGACGTTGTCGAGGAACTCGCGGTCATGCGAGATCAGCAGCAGCGTGCCCGGATACTTGAGCAGCCACTGCTCCAGCCAGAACACCGCATCCAGGTCGAGGTGGTTGGTCGGCTCGTCGAGCAGCAGCAGGTCCGACGGCATCATCAGCGCGCGCGCCAGGTTCAGGCGCACGCGCCAGCCACCTGAGAACGCCGACACCGCGCGCGAATGCGTTTCGGCTGGGAAGCCCAGGCCATGCAGCAGCTTGCCGGCGCGCGCCTCGGCGTCATAGGCGCCGATCTCGGCCATCTTCTGGTGCGCGTCGGCGACCGCCTCCCAGTCCTCGCGCGCGGTCGCCTCGGCCTCGGCCTTCAGGATCGCCGCCACCTCGACGTCGCCGCCGAGCACGAACTCGATGGCCGGGTCCGGCAGCGACGGGGTTTCCTGCGCCACGCTGGCGATCCGCACCTTGCCGGGCAGGTCGACATCGCCCTTGTCCGCCTCCAGCTCGCCGCGGATGGCGGCGAACAGGCTGGACTTGCCGGTGCCGTTACGGCCGACCACGCCGACGCGGTAGCCGGCATGCATGGCGAGGTCGACGTTGGACAGCAGCAGTCGCTCGCCGCGACGCAGGGAGAAGTTACGCAGGGAAATCATGACGGAAAGGCCTAAGGCGCAGATTATTGATAACCGGAAGGCATAAGCAGATGAGCAGCCTTCCTGCGACGCCATTCTAGCGTTAACGAATACTTAGCGCGTCCGGGGCCTGCCGTCGCCCGCTCCCTCTCCTCTAGGACGACGGCTCCGCCCCGGCCCCTGTTCACGCCCTTGCCGGGCCCGTTGGAGATGTCATGAAGTCCCCCTCCCCGCTCCTTGCTCCTCTGGCCGTGGCCATCGCCCTGGCCCTGCCGCTGGGCGACGCCTTCGCCCAGGACGCCTCGGTGACCCCGAACACCCTGGACACCGTCATCGTCACCGGTACCCGCGTCAGCGACCGCACCGTGGCCGAATCACAGTCCCCGATCGACATCATCAGCGCCGAATCGCTGGCCGCCACCGGCACCCCGGAGCTGGCCACCGCGCTGGCGCGCGCCCTGCCCTCGCTGAACTTCCCGCGCCCGGCGCTGGCCGACGGCACCAGCGCGGTGCGCCCGGTGCAGCTGCGCGGCCTGTCCCCGGACCAGGTGCTGGTGCTGGTCAACGGCAAGCGTTACCACACCTCCTCGCTGCTCAACATCAACGGCACCATCGGCCGCGGCGCGGCGGCGGTGGACCTGAACACCATCCCGATCGCCTCGATCGCGCGCGTGGAAGTGCTGCGTGACGGCGCCTCGGCGCAGTACGGCTCGGACGCCATCGCCGGCGTGGTCAACATCGTGCTCAAGGGCGCGGAGAAGGGCGGCAGCCTGGAAGCCGGCTATGGCCAGTACTCGGCCGGCGACGGCAAGAACTACCAGCTGTCCGGCGACACCGGCGTCTCGCTCGGCGGTGATCGTGGTTGGCTGCACGTGGCCGGCCAGCTCAACCAGCAGGACCCGACCAACCGCGCACGCCCGTATGCCGGCGCACCGAGCGCCTCGCAGCCGGCGGTGGGCCAGAAGGCCTTCGTGATCGGCGACCCGGACGTGGACGCGCAGGCGTTCTCGCTCAACAGCGAATACAGCTTCACCGACACGCTCAGCGCCTACGCCTTCGGCGTGGCCAGCAACCGCGACATCACCGGCTCGGCGTTCTTCCGCGCGCCGGGCAGCACGTCGCAGAACATCCGCTCGATCTACCCGGATGGCTTCCTGCCGCAGATCCAGACCTACTCCAAGGACCGCACCCTGGTCGCCGGCCTGCGCGGCGAGGTGGCCGGCTGGAAGTGGGATGCCAGCTACAACTACGGCTACAACCGCATCGACTTCCACACCCGCAACACGCTCAACGTGAGTCTCGGCGCCGACTCGCCGACCTCGTTCTACGACGGCGCGCTGGAGACCACGCAGAACATCGGCAACCTCGACTTCAGCCGTGGCTTCGACTGGGGCCTGGCCTATCCGGTGAACGTGGCCTTCGGCGTGGAGTACCGCAACGAGAAGTGGAACCAGTCGCCGGGCGAGCTGGGCTCGTACTACCAGACCGGCACGCTGGCCGGTGGCGCGCAGGGCTTCGGCGGTTACTCGCCGAGCGTCTCGGGCCACTACTCGCGCGACAGCTATGCGCTGTACGCCGACCTGGAAGCCGACTTCACCGACAAGTTCTCCGCCGGCCTGGCCGGCCGCTGGGAAGACTACGACGACTTCGGCAGCGAGACCTCGGGCAAGCTGTCGGCGCGCTACGCCTTCACCGACCGCGTGGCGCTGCGCGCCACCGCCGCGACCGGCTTCCGCGCTCCGTCGCTGGCGCAGCAGTATTTCCAGACCACCAGCACCACGTTCCTGGCCGGTGATCCGAACCCTTACGAGATCCGCACCTTCCCGGCCAGCAGCGCCACCGCGCAGGCACTGGGCGCCGAGCCGCTGAAGCCGGAGACCTCCACCTCCTACAGCGCCGGCCTGGTGCTGCAGCCGCTGGATGCGCTGTACCTGACCATCGACGCGTACCAGATCGAGGTCGACGACCGCATCGTGCTGTCGTCCAACCTCACCGGCACCGCGGTGCAGCGTTTCCTGGAAGCGCAGGGCATCTACGGCGTCAACGGCGGCCGCTACTTCACCAACGCCATCGACACCCGCAGCCGCGGCGTCGAC
The DNA here is from genome assembly GCA_002429615.1 of Lysobacteraceae bacterium UBA6001. Classification (GTDB taxonomy): domain Bacteria; phylum Pseudomonadota; class Gammaproteobacteria; order Xanthomonadales; family Xanthomonadaceae; genus Stenotrophomonas_A. The sequence goes on along the minus strand of DJAN01000214.1, from coordinate 3,188 downwards.
GTGGTGGGCAGCTACCGCTGGCAGCTGGCCGCGAGCAGCTTCGACCTGACCGCGAGCTACAGCTACGCCAAGACCGAGGTGACCCACGTCGCCCCGAACCCGGCCGAGCTGACCGCCAACGGCCTGAACCTGGAGCGCATCGACCGCACCGAGCGCGGCCGCATCGAGGAAGGCTTCCCGCGCGACAAGTTCCTGCTCAACGGCACCTGGAACGCGGAACACTGGACGCTGGCCCTGGGCGCGACCCGCTATGGCGAGTACAGCACCCGCCCGACCTCGGCGGTGAACGACCAGACCTTCGGCGCGAAGTGGGTGGTGGACGCCTCGGCCAGCTACAAGGTCGACGGCTGGACGCTGACCCTGGGCGCGGACAACCTGCTCAACGAGTACCCGGACGAGAACAACTTCGCCAACTCGACCAGCGGGCAGTTCCCTTACAGCAACCTCTCGCCGTTCGGCTTCAACGGCGCGTATGTGTACGGGAAGATCGGGTATCGCTGGTAAGCAAGCGGTAGTGCGGTGACTCCACGCGAAGGCCCGGGAAACCGGGCCTTCTTTTTTGCCGCGCGCGCCGTCTGTGTTTCAGCTGAAACAAACAGAAATTTGACAATCCAGTGTCGTAACGGTTACTCGTGGGTGGCGATCGACGCGGCTGGCGGCCGCTGTCGCCCGGGAGGGGGCGCGTCGGCGCATATCCGTCCCCGCCGGAGTCACCCTTCCATGAAGCCACGTGCCTGTGTTCTTGCGTCCGCCGTTGTTGCCGCGCTGTCCCCGTTCACCGCACTCGCCCAGTCCTCGCCCAATACGCTCGACACGGTGATCGTCACCGGCACGCGCGTGTCCGACCGCACCGTCGCCGAATCGGCCTCGCCGATCGACATCATCTCGCCCGAAGCGCTCAGCGCCACCGGCACCACCGAACTGGCGACCGCGCTGTCGCGCGCGGTGCCCTCGCTCAACTTCCCGCGCCCGGCCATCACCGACGGCACCGACGCCGTGCGCCCGGTGCAGCTGCGCGGCCTGGCGCCGGACCAGGTGCTGGTGCTGGTCAACGGCAAGCGCTACCACACCACCGCGCTGGTCAACCTCAACGGCAGCCAGGGCCGCGGCTCCTCGCCGGCCGACCTCAACACCATCCCGATCGCCGCGGTCGAACGCATCGAAGTGCTGCGCGACGGTGCCGCAGCGCAGTACGGCTCGGATGCCATCGCCGGCGTGATCAACGTCGTGCTCAAGGGCAGCGGCAGTGGCGGCAGCCTTGCCGCACGCTACGGCCAATACAGCGCCGGTGACGGCGAGCAGTACCAGCTCTCCGGTGATGCCGGCATCCGTCTCGGCGAAAACGGCGCCATCCACTTCGCCGCCCAGGGCGGCCACCAGGACCAGACTGACCGCGCCAAGCCCTACAACGGCGTGGTCGAACAGCGTTATGGCGACCCGGAAATCGACCAGGGCGCGGTGTCGTACAACGGCGAATACAGCCCGGCCGACTACCTCACGTTCTACTCCTACGCCATGGCCAGCCGCCGCGAGGTGCTGTCCAACGGCTATTTCCGCTGGGATACCGACAACCGCAACCGTCCGCAGATCTATCCCGACGGCTTCCTGCCGCAGATCTACAACGTCAGCAAGGACGTCACCTGGGTGGGCGGCTTCAAGGCCAGCACCGATGGCGGCCTGCACATCGACATGAGCTACAACTACGGCCAGAACAACCTGCGCTTCGACGTGCGCAACAGCCTCAACAACAGCATGGGGCTGGACTCGCCCACGCGTTTCTATGCCGGCACGCTGGAAGTCACCCAGAACGTGCTCAACGCCGACTTCAGCAAGGCGCTGGACGTGGGCATGGCTTACCCGCTGGCGCTCGCCTTCGGCCTGGAATGGCGCGGCGAGAAGTTCAACGAATCGCCCGGCGAGCCGGCCTCCTACATCAACGGCGGCGTGCCCTCCGCCAACGGCAGCTTCCTGCCTGGCGCGCAGGTGTTCGCCGGCTTCAAGCCGACCGACTCGGGCCATTACGACCGTCACAGCTATTCGGCCTACGTCGACCTGGAAGCGGACCTGAGCGACAAGTTCACCGTCGGCCTGGCCGGCCGCTACGAGGACTACAGCGACTTCGGCGACACCGCCAACGGCAAGCTCTCGCTGCGCTACGCCTTCACCGACAAGATCGCCCTGCGCGCCACCGCCTCCACCGGCTTCCGCGCCCCCTCGCTGCAGCAGCAGTATTTCCAGTCGATCGCGACCAACTTCATCGACGGCGTCCCGTATGAGATCGGCACGTTCCGCACCGACAACCCGGCCGCGGTCGCGCTTGGCGCCGAACCGCTGAAGGCGGAGGAATCCACCAACTACAGCCTGGGCCTGGTGCTGCAGCCGGTCGATTCGCTGTACGTCACCGTGGATGCCTACCGCATCGACATCGACGACCGCATCGTGCTCTCGGAGAACCTGACCTCCACCGCCGTGCGCAACTACCTGCAGGCCAATGGCTATGCCGGCATCGGCGGCGGTCGCTATTTCACCAACGCCGTGGACACCCGCACCACCGGCGTGGACGCGGTGGGCACGTATCGCTGGGCGCTGGCGAGCGGGCCGCTGGAACTGACCGGCGGCTACAACTACAACAAGACCGAGATCGAGCACATCGCCGAGAATCCGGCGTCGCTGGAAGCGATCGACCCGACCGCGGTGCGCATTGGCCGCACCGAGATCGGGCGCATCACCAAGGGCTCGCCGCGCGACAAGTTCTTCCTGGGCGCGACGTGGTCGCCGGGTGCCTGGCGTTTCAACGCCACCACCACGCGCTGGGGTGAATTCACCAGTTATGGCACCACGCCGGCGACGGACCAGACGTATGACGCGAAGTGGACGCTGGACCTGGCCGCGACGTGGACCTTGCAGAAGTGGAGCTTCACGCTGGGTGGGGACAACGTGCTCAATGAATATCCGGATGAGCAGCTGGCCGGCAAGGGCACGCGTACCTACCTGCCTTACAGCACGTCCTCGCCGTTTGGGTTCAATGGTGCGTTCGTGTACGCGAACATTGATTACAAGTGGTGAGACGGTTTGATGGGTCGCGGCTGAAGCCGCTCCTACAGAATGGAATCGCGTAGGCCGGCGCGGAGAATGCCGCAAGGTGTCTGTCCGCTCGCGTTGAACTGTCGGGACTTCGGGGGCGGGGC
>DJAN01000070.1 GCA_002429615.1 Lysobacteraceae bacterium UBA6001 | reverse complement strand
CGACGCTCTTCCGATCTCGTCCGGCGCCTGCGGCGGCGGGGCGATGTCGCCGGAGGCGCGATAGGTGGTGATGAAGCGGCCGAACCACTCGCCGAGGCGGTCAGGATCGTTCATGCGCAGCGCGTTGAGCGCGGCGATCGCGCGGCCCATGGCGGCTTCGTCGATCTCGTAGGGATCGGCCGGCGCGGTGAGATCCTCGTCGTGATAGCGCACCCCCTCGTCGGCATCGGCGATCAGGGTGTCCAGGTAATCGGCGATCAGCTCGGCCGAGGCCGGGGCGCGCATGCCGACCGAGAAGGTCAGGCACGGGTCCTCGGCCACGCCGTGATGCGGCACCAGCGGCGGCAGGTAGAGCATGTCGCCTGGTGCCAGCACCCAGTCGTGGGTCGGCTTGAACTGGCGCAGCAGCTTGATGTCGACATCGTCGCGGAAGTCCAGCGGCGGCGCCTTGCGGCCCATCGCCACGCTGGCGTCGATCTGCCAGCGGCGATGGCCGAAGCCCTGCAGCAGGAACACGTCGTAGTGGTCCACATGCGCGCCGACCGAGCCGCCGGTGGCGGCGAAGCTGATCATGATGTCGTCCACGCGCCAGCGCGGCAGGAAGCGGAACTGCTCCAGGATCGTGCGCACGTCCGGGTCCCACTTGTCGACGTCCTGCACCAGCAGGGTCCAGTCGTGGTCGGGCATGCCGGGGAAGTCGGCTTCCTCGAACGGGCCGCTGCGCACCTGCCAGTCGTCGCGGGTGCGGTCGTAGGCGATCAGGCGCGCCAGCACGCCTTCCTCGCAGGCCAGTCCGGCCAGGTCTTCCGGCGTGACCGGGGTCTGGAAGCCGGGGAAGGCCTGGCGGATCAGCAGCGGGCGCTTGTGCCAGTAGTCGCGCAGGAAGCGCGCGACCGGCATGCCCAGCGGGTGCTGCGCGGTGGCCTGGATCTCGAAGGGAAGGGCGGTGGATTTCTTCATGGGGTTCCTGCGACAGCGGCCGGGATGCGGCCGGATTGTGGCCCAGGACAGGTGACGGGCGTCTTGCGTCCGATCAATCGCCGGTCATGGGCCGGAAGTGGCGACGGCATCGTAGCCGTCGGGGGAAAACTGGATCAGGCACCAGCCATGGCCGAACGGGTCGGCCAGTCGGACCAGCCGGCCCCAGGGCGCTTCGCGGATGACCTCGCGGGCGGCGGCCGGGTCCTGGCGGTGGTCGGGCAGGTCGTCGGCCTGGAAGCCGGCGGCCAGGGCGCGGTCCAGCGCCGCGTCGAGGTCATCGACCGCCACGTCCAGGTGGACCGGGGTCCAGTGGCGGGCGTAGTCGCGCGGTTGGCCGCTGGCGCCGGGGCTGCCGGCCGGCTGCACCAGCAGGTACAGCGGGACCGCCGCACCGAGCAGTTCCAGCGCGCCGTCGCCGAAGCGACGGCCGGGCCGCAGGCCGAAGGCCTCGGTATACAGGCGCTGCGCGGCCTGCAGGTCGGGGACATCCAGGTTGACCAGCAGGTCCATCGCAAACCTCCGCTTGGCAAGGGCGGGCGCCGCGACCCCGCCGGGGTCGGCGGGGCGGGTGGATCAGATTGCGCGGGCCAGGCGCTCGGCCAGGCCGGTGTAAGCGCCCGGGGTGAGTTCGCGCAGGCGCTGCTTGTCGGCCGCCGGCAGGTCCAGCGACTCGACGAACGCCTGCATCGACTCGGCGGTGATGCCCTGGCCGCGGGTCAGCGCCTTGAGCTGTTCGTAGGGATTGGGCAGGCCGTGGCGGCGCATCACCGTCTGCACGGCTTCGGCCAGCACTTCCCAGGCCGCGTCGAGGTCGGCGTCCAGGCGCTGCGGGTTGACCTCCAGCTTGCCCAGGCCCTTGGCCAGCGAGTCCAGCGCCACCTGGGTGTGGCCGAAGGCGGTGCCCAGGGCGCGCAGCACGGTGGAGTCGGTGAGGTCGCGCTGCCAGCGGCTGATCGGCAGCTTGGCCGAGAAGTGCTCGAACAGGGCGTTGGCCAGGCCGAAGTTGCCCTCGGCGTTCTCGAAGTCGATCGGGTTGACCTTGTGCGGCATGGTCGAGGAGCCGACTTCGCCTTCCTTCAGGCGCTGCTTGAAGTAACCCAGCGAGATGTAGCCCCAGATGTCGCGGGCCAGGTCGATCAGGATGGTGTTGGCGCGGCGGCTGGCATCGCCGATCTCGGCGACGTTGTCATGCGGCTCGATCTGCGTGGTGTACGGGTTGAACACCAGGCCCAGGCCCTCGACGAAGGTCTGCGCGAAGGCCGGCCAGTCCACGTCGGGGTAGGAGACCACGTGGGCGTTGTAGTTGCCGACCGCGCCGTTGATCTTGCCGGTGAGTTCGACCGCGGCGATCTGCGCGCGCTGGCGCTGCAGGCGCGCCACCACATTGGCCAGTTCCTTGCCCAGCGTGGTGGGCGACGCGGTCTGGCCGTGGGTGCGCGAGAGCATCGGCTGTGCGGCCTGGGCATGGGCCAGCGAGCGCAGCGTGGCGATCACGCCATCGAGCGCCGGCAGCAGCACCTCGCCGCGCGCCTGCGCCAGCATCAGGCCGTAGGACAGGTTGTTGATGTCCTCGCTGGTGCAGGCGAAATGCACGAATTCCAGCGCCGGGCCGAGTTCGGCGTCGCCCTTCAGGCGCTCCTTGATGAAGTACTCCACCGCCTTGACGTCATGGTTGGTGGTGCGCTCGATTTCCTTGACCCGTGCCGCATCGGTCACCGAGAAGCCCTCGGCCAGCGCACGCAGGGTCTGCGTGGCGGTGGCGGAGAACGGCGCCAGCTCGACGATGCCCGGCTCGGCGGCCAGGGCCAGCAGCCATTCGATCTCCACCTTCACGCGGGCGCGGATCAGCCCGTACTCGGAGAAGATCGGGCGCAGCGCATCGACCTTGCCGGCGTAGCGGCCATCGAGCGGGGACAGGGCGAGCAGGGCGGATTCCGTCATGGGGGCGGGCAGGGCAGGCGACAGGGGCGCACATTCTACGCCGCCCGTGCCGGCGCCGCTGGCACGCAGCATCCGCTGGCGCCGGCTGGGCGGGGGATGGGCCTGCGCGTATCGTGTGCGGGTCAGCCAGCGGCGCAGCCCGCGTAGCCAGCGCCCTTCCCCTCGAATCAGCAGTGCGGAGATTGCGTATGAGCGACAAGTACCGAACCGAACACGACAGCATGGGCGAACTGCAGGTCCCCGCCGACGCCCTGTGGGGCGCGCAGACCCAGCGTGCCGTGCAGAATTTCCCCGTCTCCGGCCAGCGCATGTCGCGTGGTTTCATCCGCGCGCTGGGCCTGGTCAAGGGCGCCGCCGCGCAGGCCAACGCCGACCTCGGCCTGCTGCCCAAGGGCGTGGCCAAAGCCGTGCAGCAGGCCGCCGCCGACGTGGCCGAAGGCCAGCACGACGCGCATTTCCCGATCGACGTGTACCAGACCGGCTCGGGCACCTCGTCGAACATGAACGCCAACGAGGTGATTGCCACCCTGGCCACGCGCCTGCTCAAGGGCGGCAAGACCAAGGTGCACCCGAACGACCACGTCAACCTGGGGCAGAGCTCCAACGACGTGATCCCGACCGCGATCCGGGTCAGCGCGCAGCTGGCCACCGTCGAGCAGCTGCTGCCCGCGTTGAAGCACCTGCGCAAGACCATCGACAAGCGGGCCAAGGGCCTGGGCAAGGTGGTCAAGACCGGCCGCACCCACTTGATGGATGCGATGCCGCTGACCTTCGCGCAGGAATTCGGCGCCTGGTCGGCGCAGATCGCCTCCAGCGAAGCGCGCATCGAGGACAGCCTCAAGCGCCTGCGCCGGCTGCCGCTGGGCGGCACCGCGATCGGCACCGGGATCAATGCCGACCCGCGCTTTGGCGGCAAGGTCGCCAAGTTGCTCTCGGGCAGCACCGGCACGCGCTTCGAGAGCGCGGACAACAAGTTCGAGGGGCTGGCCGCGCAGGACGACGCGGTGGAACTGTCGGGCCAGCTCAATGCCACCGCGGTGGCGTTGATCAAGATCGCCAATGACCTGCGCTGGATGAACGCCGGTCCCTTGGCGGGGCTTGGCGAGATCGAGCTGCCGGCATTGCAGCCGGGCTCGTCGATCATGCCGGGCAAGGTCAACCCGGTGATCCCGGAAGCGACGGTGATGGCCTGCGCGCAGGTGATCGGTCACCACACCGCGATCACCGTGGCCGGGCAGACCGGCAACTTCCAGCTCAACGTCACCTTGCCGTTGATCGCGTTGAACCTGCTCGATTCGATCGGGCTGCTGGCGAACGTATCGCGGCTGCTGGCCGATTCGGCGATTGCCGGGTTGAAGGTGCGGCAGGAGCGCGTGCGCGAAGCGCTGGATCGCAACCCGATCCTGGTGACCGCGCTGAATCCGATCATCGGCTATGAGAAGGCGGCGGCGATTGCCAAGCGCGCCTATAAGGAGAACCGTCCGGTGCTGGATGTCGCGCGCGAGGACAGTGGGTTGCCGGAGGCGGAGTTGAAGCGGTTGCTGGATCCGGCGGCGCTGACCGAGGGCGGGATCCATGCGGGGGGTGGCGGCGGGGGTTGATGGCCCGCAGGCATGTGAGGGTGGGGGCGCTCGTCTGGAGCGCTTTCCGTTCTCCCATGTCCTCCTTGCCTTTGTTTTTCCGGTCGCGGCTGAAGCCGCTCCTACAGAAAAGAACGATCGGGGCGGTGAGGGGGCGCAAGGCCTGTCTTTGTCGTCCGGTTGCAGGAATCTGTAGGGCCTGCGGGGGCGGGGCCGTTTCGGGACCGTTGGCGCCATGGATGGCGCCATCGAGC
>DJAN01000130.1 GCA_002429615.1 Lysobacteraceae bacterium UBA6001 | reverse complement strand
GCCGCGCTGTCGGCCACGCTCGAACGTGCGCTGCAGCAGGCGGTGGCGGACGGCGCGCGCGCGATCGGCGCGGGCCTGCAGCCGGTGGTGGATACCACGATGGCCGGCCTGGCCCGCGAGGGCGCCGCGCTGCAGGCGGGGGTCGCGCGCGCCGCCCAGCAGCATTTCGACACGTTGTCGGCGGGCTTCGAAGCGGCGGGCCAGGGCGCATCGTCGGCCTGGATCGCGGCGATCGACGCGCAGCGCCAAGCCAATGCGGCACTCACCGCCTCGCTGGATGGCGCGCTGTTGCGCTTCAGCGAGGACTTCGCGCAGCGCGGCGACGGACTGGTCGACGCGGTCAGCGCGCGCCTGGACGCGACGACGCAGGGCATGCGTGACGCCTGGGGGCAGGCGCTCACGCGCCAGGAAGACACCAACATCGCGCTCACCGCATCGCAGAACCTGGCGTTGTCGGCCGCGGCGGAATCGATCGAACGCCATTCCGACGCCTGGGTGGTACGCGCGGGCGAGGCACATGCACGCCTGCATGCCGAACTGGCCGCACAGGACGAACAGCGACTGGCGCAATGGCGCGACACGCTGGCCGCCGCCGGCACCGCCCTGCGCGAGGACTGGCTGCAGGCCGGCGTGGAAGCCGCGCAGCGCCAGCAGGACACCTGCGATGCGTTGCGCCGTACTGGCGAAGCCCTCGGCGAGGCCACGCAGGCGCAGGCCAGCGCGACCATCGAGGAAGTCGCGCGGCTGGTGAAGACCGCCGCGGCCGCGCCGCAGGCGGCGGCGGAAGTCATCGCCGGCCTGCGCCAGAGCCTGTCGGAGAGCATGGCGCGCGACAACGACATGCTGGCCGAGCGCGGCCAGATGCTCGCCACGCTGGATACGCTGCTCGGCGCGGTGAATCACGCCTCCACCGAACAGCGCGCGGCGATCGACGCCCTGGTCGCCACCTCGGCCGACCTGCTCGACCGCGTCGGCACCCGCTTCGCCGAGCGCGTCAGCGCGGAAAGCGAACGGCTTGATGCCGCCGCCGCCCAGGTGGCGATGGGCGCGACCGAAGTGGCCAGCCTGGGCGACGCCTTCGGCGGCACGCTGCAATCCTTCGCCGCGGTCAATGACGCGCTGGCCGAGCGCCTGCAGGGCATCGAGCAGGCGCTGGTGCAGTCGCTGGCGCGCAGCGACGAGCAGCTCGCCTACTACGTCGCGCAGGCGCGCGAGGTCGTGGACCTGAGCATGCTCGCGCAGCGCCAGATCGTCGAGGAAATGCGCCAGGCCGCGAGCGCGGGGGCGGCATGAGCGTCGAGTTCGAGGCCGAGGAGGGCGGCACCGCGCCGGTCTGGGCGGCATTCGGCGACCTGATGTCGGTGCTGCTGGGCGCCTTCGTGCTGATCCTGGTCGGGGTGATCGCCGTGCAGCAGCAGCTGTCCAGCCGGCTGGACGAGGAAATCCGCCAGCACCAGCGCGAGGCGCAGCAGCGCAAGGCGCTGGAGCAGGCCCTGGCCGCGCCGTTGGCCGCCGGCCGGGTGACCTTCGTCGATGGCCGCATCGGCATCCGCGGCAACGTGCTGTTCGCGTTGAACTCCGACGAACTGCAACCGGAGGGCCGCGAGGTCCTGCGCAGCCTGGCCGGTCCGCTGAAGTCGTATCTGCAGGGCCGCGACGAGATTCTGATGGTGAGCGGCTTCACCGACGACGCGCAGGTGCACCAGGGCAACCGGCGTTTCGCCGACAACTGGGCGCTATCCGCCGAGCGTGCGCTGACCGTGACCCGCGCGCTGATCGACGAAGGCCTGCCGGCATCGTCGGTATTCGCGGCGGCCTTCGGTGCCGAGCAGCCGGTGGATTCGAACCGGAGCGAGGAGGGCCGCGCGCGCAACCGCCGCGTGGAACTGGCCCCGGTACCGCGACAGGGCAAGCCGATGGCGTCCGCGCATGCCCGCTGAAGCCGACGCGGTGCAGGCGCAGCTGGCGGTATGGCGCGTGGCCGGTGCCGACCGCCTGCATCCGGCACGCTTCCGTTTCATCGAAGCGCTCGCAGTGCGCGCCGCGCGACACGACGGCAGCACCCGGCAACTGCTGGATGCGCGCCTCGGCGCCCTGATGGCGGCCTATGCCGACGCGCTGGCCAGGCACGAGGCGGCAGCGCCGGCGGACGATACGCGCGCGATGGCCTCGGTGGGCGGGGCGCTGGCGCCGCTGCTGGGCACGATGGCCGCCGCGCGCCACGCACAGGGCGGTGATGAAGGCGCCTCGCCGCAGCTGCCCGCGTTGGCCGAGTTCCGGCGGATCTGGGCAGAGCTGCTCGGCGAGCGCCGCCTGCGACAGTCGCTGGCACCGCAGCCGGCGGACGCCGGGCCGCTCAACTCCGGCGTGCTCGTGCACCGGGCGATCGCGCACATGCGCGCGACCAGTCCGGAGTATCTGCGTCACTTCCTCAGTTACACCGATCACCTGGGCTGGCTTGAACGGCTCTACCTGGAGCGTGCGCCAGCCCCGGCGACGCTGACAGGTCCGGGGCGTCGCGCCGCGCCACGCAAGCGGCGGGGATGACGCCGCGACCGCGGCGCGCGATCAGTCGGCCGACTCGGCCCAACCTTGCCGCCGGGAGGTCTGGCCGATGCCGGGGTTGAACGAATTGCAGGGGTCCAGCGCCCGGTAGTGCTGCTCCAGCGCCGGCTTGGCCCGGTACAGATGGCCGACATTGTGTTCGGCCGGATACTCCGCGCCGCGCCGGTCCAGCGCCGTCCACATCGCATGTTCGATCGCCAGCGGGTCGTGGCCCTTGCGCACGATGTAGTCCTGGTGGAACACGTGGCAGAGGAAATGGCCGTAGTACAGCTTGTGCAGCAGCGTGTCGTCGATGTCCGGTGGCAACGTCTCCACCCATTGCGCATCGTTGCGGCGCAGGGCCACGTCCAGCGCCACGATGTCCTCCACCGTGTCGCGGTGCGCCTGGCGGTAACGCACCGCCGCGCCGGCCACCGCGAAGCGATGCAGGAACGCCTTGCGCGCCTCGGCCGCGTCGCAATGGAAGAAGCCACCGGTGGTGCTGGCGTTGAAGTACTGCTTCAGGAACAGCTCCACCTGCGGTACCTGCGCGCGTCCCACCCGCAGCAGCAGATGGTGCTCGTAGCGGTCGCGGAATTCGTACATGCGCTTGGGCAGGTGCCGGGGCAGCAATCCCATCAGCGCCTGGATCACGCGGTCCGCGGCGCCGGGCAGGCCGATCGCCTCGCACCAGCCATCGACGCGGCTCTTCAACGCGAAGGCACCCGGCACCCGCGCGGTGCCCAGGTGCTCGATCAGCAGGAAGCTGTCCTTGCCGTATTTCTCGCCGATGTCGAAGGCATCGCGGTGCAGGTATTCACCGGCGATGGGCAGGGTGTCGAACTGCGTCAGCAGATAGCGGCGCACCTGGGTGAGATCGTCCGGTGCATTTGTGCCGATGTAGAACACCGCGCTGTCCTCGCGCGGGAAGGTATCCAGCCGCACCGCGAATACCGCCAGCCGGCCGGCCGAACCGGAGGCCTCGAACAGCCGCACCGGGTCGGCATTGAAGCGCGCGGGCGTGGTCGCATCGACATCGCGCACATGCTGGCCGTAATGATGGTCCGACGCCGCGCGGCTGGGGTCGTCGACGATATCGGCCTCGGTGTACGTGCCTGCCTCCAGGCGGCGCAGGATGTCTTCCGGTGCATCGCCCAGCGCGATGCCGAGATGGTTGACCAGCCGCAGCTGGCCGTCCTCGCCGAGCTGTGCGTACAGCGCCAGCTCGGTGTACGCGGGGCCGCGCCGCACCAGCGCGCCGCCGGAGTTGTTGCAGATGCCGCCGAGCACGGAGGCGCCGATGCACGATGAGCCGATCACCGAGTGCGGCTCGCGTTGCAGCGGCTGCAGTATCTGTTCGAGCTGGTCCAGCGTCGCGCCCGGCAGGCAGACCACCTGGCGGCCATCGCGGATCGGCCGGATGCCGCGCAGGCGCTGCGTGCTGACGATCACCACCGGCCGGTCGTAGTCGTTGCCATCGGGCGTGGAGCCGCCGGTCAGGCCGGTATTGGCCGCCTGCAGGATCACGATGCAGCGCGCGGCCACGCAGGCCTGCAGCACCTGCCACATCTCCACCAGGCTGCCGGGGCGCACCACCGCGCGTACCGGTCCATCGCCGAAGCGGTAGCCCTTGCGATAGCGCCGCGTGGCGCGTTCGCCGGTCAGCACCTGCGATGCGCCGACGATGTCGCGCAGCAGGGGAATCGGGTCGAGCGCGGCGCCGTCCGTCTCAGGCACCCCGTACCAGAAGGTGGCGGTCGATATCCGCGATCGACTTCGCACCGGTGAGGATCATCGCCACGCGCATCTCCTTCTCGATCAGGTCCAGCAGATTCGCCACGCCGGCTTCGCCCGCCGCGGCCAGCGCGTAGACGAAGGCGCGGCCGAGCAGCACGCCGTCGGCGCCCAGTGCCAGCATACGCAGGACATCCAGCCCGTTGCGGATACCCGAGTCGGCCAGGATGCGCAGGTCGCCCTGTACCGCATCGGCGATCGCCGGCAGCGCGCGCGCGGTGGAGGGCACGCCATCCAGCTGGCGTCCGCCATGGTTGGACACCACGATGCCATCGGCGCCGAAACGGACCGCCTCACGCGCGTCGTCGGGGTCGAGGATGCCCTTGATGACCATCGGGCCCTGCCAGAACTCGCGGATCCACTCCAGGTCCTTCCACGAGATCGAATGGTCGAAATTGCTGGCGAGCCAGCCGATGTAGTCGGCCAGCCCGGTCGGGTGGCCGCGATATGTGGAGATATTGCCCAGATCGTGCGGCCGCCCGCGCAGGCCCACGTCCCATGCCCAGCGCGGATGGGTGACGGCCTGCAGCATGCGCCGCAGCGGCGCATTCGGGCCGCTCATGCCCGAATGCGCATCGCGGTAGCGTGCGCCCGGCGTGGGCATGTCCACGGTGAACACCAGCGTGGTGACGCCCGCCGCGCGCGCGCGTTCCAGCGCGTTGCGCATGAAGCCGCGGTCACGCAGCACATAAAGCTGGAACCACATCGGCCGCTCGAGGGCCGGCGCCACTTCCTCGATCGGGCACACCGACACCGTGGACAGGGTGAACGGCACGCCTTTGCGTGCGGCGGCCCGTGCGGCCTGCACCTCGCCGCGACGGGCATACATGCCGGTCAGGCCGACCGGTGCCAGCGCCAGCGGCAGCTTGAGCTGCTCGCCGAACAGCTCGGTCTCCAGGCTCACGCCGGTCATGTCCTGCAGCACGCGCTGGCGCAGCGCGATGTCGGCCAGGTCGTCCACATTGCGCCGCAACGTGCGCTCGGCATAGGCGCCGCCGTCGATGTAGTGGAACAGGAACGGTGGCAGGCGCGACTTCGCGGCGGCGCGGTAATCGGTGGAGGCGGAAATGATCATGGGGCGCGTGGCGTGGGGGAGGGGAGGCGGGAGGCGCGGTCGCGACGCGCCGCGTTGTCATCCAGGGCGCGCAGGGCGTCATGGACGAACTGGAGGTGGTGTTCCGCGGCCGCGCGCGCGGCCGGCGCGTCGCCGGCGAGCAGGGCGTCATGCAGTGCCTGGTGCTGCTGCGCGAGTGCAGGTCCGGTGCGCGGATCGCGATAGAGCGCCTGCCGGCTCTGCGAGATGTTGTCCTGCAGGAGCGCGAACAGGCCGCGCATCACCTGCACCAGCACCAGGTTGTGCGATGCCTCGGCGATGGCGAGATGGAAACGCGCGTCGGCCAGTGCTTCGGCGCCGGCATCGGCGCGCGCATGCGCCTGGCCCATCGCCTCGAATGCGGCATGGATGCGGGCGCGATCCTCGTCGGTAGCGCGCAACGCCGCATGCCAGGCGGTCGCCGCTTCGAGCGCATGCCGGGTTTCCAGTACGTCGAAGCGGTATTCCGGGTCGGCCTCCAGCACCGGCCGGTAGCTGGCAAGCGGCTCGACTACCGGGTGCGCCGGTGCCTGCACATAGGTGCCGCCGCCCGCGCGGGTCACCAGCAGGCCAAGGCTGCTCAGCTGCTGGATCGCCTCGCGCACCACGCTGCGCGATACCCCCAGCTCGGCGGTCAGCGTGCGCTCGGCGGGCAGGCGCTGGCCGGCCTGCAGGTCACGCTCGACGATGAGCCGGCGCAGGCGCGCGGCGGTGCGGTCCGAGAGCCGCTCGGGCTCGGGGGTCATTGGTCCGACCAGATCGGGAGGTGATATCGCCATGGGCGCCCATTAGGCGCCCATGGTTGCGTGGGATCAAGGCAACAGCCCGTTCCGGCGCGCGCTTCTGGTCAGACCAGTCGCCACGGCAGCAGGCGACCGGTCTGCGCCGCATAGGCCGGATAAGCCTGCGGGAAAGCCTCGTGCAGCGCCTGTTCCTCGACCTGGATACGGCGTGCGAAGGCCCAGCACACCGGTACGAACAGCAGCGGCAGGGCGAAGGCATTGCCCAGGCCGACACCGAGGCCGAGGAAGCACAGCAGCGCGCCGGTATAGGAGGGATGGCGGATCCAGCGATACGGACCGCTGCGCACCAGCTCGTGGCCCTGCTGCACGCTGACATCGACGGTGAAGAAGCGTGCCAGCACGTGGATCGACCAGATGCGCAGGACCAGGCCCGTGGCGATCAGCGCGCAGCCGGCCCAGCGCATCGGGACATGCCAGCTCGTGGGCAGGTGGCCATGGCCGGAGATCGTGACCGCCACCGCGGCGGCGATGCCGAGCATCAGCAGGCGCCACAGCAGGCCGAGGGTGCCGGCGTCGCGGCCACCGCCATCGGCGGCGCGGCGGCGCAGACCCAGCCAGATTTCATTCGCGGCCCAGACCAGGTTGAGGGCGAGGAACAGCAGCTGCGGCTGCACGGGGGCGGCGTGGGCGGTGATGGCGATCATGGGACGGCCTCCTCTGGGAATGTGGCCAGTCTCCGCGCGGCGCGCGTACCTGTCAGGAGCCGGTCGTCATCGAAGCTGCCTGCCGGAAGTCACTTTCTGCGTCCGCCCCATTGCCGCCACGTGGCCCGGGCTGCCAGCATCGCCCCATGCCCGCCTTCCTGCGCGAACTGCTCAAGCCCCTCAGCCTGGCCGGCCTGCTGACGCTGGGCGCCATCGCGTTGTCGTTCACCCTGACCGAATCGCCTTACGGCCCGTGGCGCTGGATCGCCTGGAGCGCCTTCGTGCTGGGTTTCGTCGTGCAGAGCGACGTGCCACGGCGCTTGGACCATGCCCTGCTGCTCGTGCAGGCCTGCATCGCCATGGTGCTGGTGTGGATGGAAATCCGCACCGGCACCGCGCCGGTGCTGACCGTGATCGTGGTGGCGATGGCGGCGCGGCGCTGGCCACGCCTGGCGGTGTGGGGCCTGGCGCTGGCGATGGATATCGCGATGTACCTGATGCTCCTGCGCCTGGATGACTTCAAGCCGTGGCTGGTGGTCTCGCTCTATGGCGGGTTCCAGGCGTTCGCGGCGCTGACCACTTATTACGCGATGGAGGCTGGCCGCACGCGTGACGCACTGATGCACGTCAATGCCGACCTGCTCGCCACCCGCGCCCTGCTCGCCGACAGCGCGCGCGATGCCGAGCGCCTGCGCCTGTCGCGCGAACTGCACGACGTGGCCGGGCACAAGCTCACCGCCATGCGGCTCAACCTGCGCCGCCTGGCGGCCGATCCGGCGCTGGCCGGACATGCCGAACTGGCGCTGGCCGAACAGCTCTCGGCCGAACTGCTGGGCGATATCCGCAACGTCGTGCGCTCGATGCGCGACGATCCCGGCATGAACCTGGAAACCGCATTGCGTGCGCTGGCCGCACCGTTCCCGCGCCCGAGCCTTGCCGTGCACATCGACCCGCAGGTGCGCATCCGCGACACCCATGTGGCCGAGGTCGTCTTGCGGCTGGCGCAGGAATCGCTGACCAATGCCGCGCGCCATGCCGACGCCGACCATGTGCGCCTGCACCTTTCCCAGCGCGACGACATGCTCTGCGTGGACATCGAGGACGACGGCGCCGCGCCGGCCAAGCTGTGCGAGGGCAACGGCATCGCCGGCATGCGCGAGCGGGTGGCGGCGCTGAAGGGACAACTGGAACTGGGTCGTGGCGCACGCGGCGGCCTGCGCCTGAGTGCGAAACTGCCTGCATGACGTCTTCTCCGCTTCGCCTCGCCCTGGCCGACGACCAGATCCTGGTCCGTGCCGGCCTGCGCGCGCTGCTGCAGGACCAGGGCCTGGTGGTGGCGATCGAAGCCGACGACGGCCAGTCGCTGCTCGACCAGCTGCAGCCGGGCACGGTGGACGTGGTGCTCAGCGATATCCGCATGCCGGGGATGGATGGCATCGAGGCGCTGCGGCAACTGCGCGCGCGCGGCGATGACGTGCCGGTGCTGCTGCTGACCACGTTCGACGATGCTGACCTGCTGCTGCAGGCGCGCGATGCCGGTGCGCAGGGCTTCCTGCTGAAGGATGCCGCGCCGGAGGACCTGCACGAGGCGATCACCCGCGTGGCCGCCGGCGAGACCCTGCTGCAACCGGTCAGTACCGACCCGGTGCGCGCGCGCTACCGCTATCGCGACGAGGCGCCGCCGACGGACACCTTCGGCGAGCGCGAGGTGGCCATCCTGCGCCTGCTGGCCGGCGGCTACTCGAACAAGGAAATCGCGCGCACGTTGTTCCTGGCCGAGGGCACGGTGAAGAACTACGTCTCCAACATCCTGGACAAGCTCGGCACACGGGATCGCACGCGGGCGGTGCTGAAGGCGATCACGCTGCGGGTGATCTGAGCGCAGCGCAGCGGCCGCCTTGATGGCGCGCCGCCCTGCCCAACCCCCCTGCTGCTCACCGCCCCTGTTGTAGGAGCGGCTTCAGCCGCGACCGCCAGATCTCCCCGTCGCGGCTGAAGCCGCTCCTACACAGGCCTCAAACCGCGCAACCG
>DJAN01000178.1 GCA_002429615.1 Lysobacteraceae bacterium UBA6001 | reverse complement strand
CCTGTTCCGGGGCCGGCGGCGGCGGCACCTCGGCCGGCACGTGCGCCGGCAATGCCGAGGCATCGGCCAGCTGCACATCCTTCGGCAGATCGATCAGCACCGGGCCCGGGCGGCCCTCGCGGGCGATGCGGAAGGCTTCGCGCACGACCTGCGGCAGGTCCTCGACCCGGCGCACCAGGAAGCTGTGCTTGACGATCGGCAGGGTCAGGCCGAACACGTCCAGCTCCTGGAACGCATCGGTGCCCAGCAGCGGCGTGGCGACCTGGCCGGTCAGGCACACCATCGGCACCGAATCCAGCATCGCGTCAGCGATGCCGGTGACCAGGTTGGAAGCGCCGGGGCCGGAGGTGGCCACGCACACGCCCACCCGGCCGCTGGCGCGGGCATAGCCGTTGGCGGCCAGCGCGGCGCCCTGTTCGTGGCGGACCAGGATGTGTTTGAGCGAGGAATCTACCAGGGCATCGTAGAACGGCATGATCGTGCCACCCGGATAACCGAACAGCGTGTCCACGCCTTCGGCTTCCAGGGCCTGCGTCAGCCAGCGCGCCCCATTGGGCGGCGTGGCTTGTGCGGTGGTGTCCATGCAGGGGCGTCCTTTGCGGAGCGACTGGGGGAGGCGCGCGGCTTACGCCGCGCGTTGGCTGCCGGCGGGTTGCGCGGCCGGGGTCTGGCCGTTGAGCCACACCATCTTGGCGCGCAGCTGCTTGCCAACCTGTTCGATCGGATGGTCCAGGTCGGCCTGCTTGTACTTCTTGTAGTTCGGCAGGCCCGCTTCGTACTCGGCCACCCAGTTCTTGGTGAAGGTGCCGTCCTGGATGTCCTTGAGCACTTCCTTCATCCGCGCCTTGGTGCCGGCGTCGATCACGCGCGGGCCGCTGACGTAGTCGCCGTACTGCGCGGTCTCGGAGATGAACTCCAGCATGCGGGTGATGCCACCTTCGTAGAACAGGTCGACGATCAGCTTCAGCTCGTGCAGCACTTCGTAGTAGGCGATCTCCGGCTGGTAGCCGGCTTCCACCAGGGTCTCGAAGCCGGCCTGCACCAGCGCGCTGGCACCGCCGCACAGCACGGCCTGCTCGCCGAACAGGTCGGTCTCGGTCTCTTCCTTGAAGGTGGTCTGGATCAGGTTGGCGCGCGCGCCGCCCAGGCCGCCGGCGTAGGTCAGTGCCAGCTGCTCGGCGTGGCCGCTCTTGTCCTGGTACACCGCCCAGATGCAGGGCACGCCACGGCCGATTTCATACTCGCGACGCACCAGCGCGCCCGGGCCCTTCGGCGCGACCAGCACCACGTCCAGGTCCTCGCGCGGCGCGATCATGTTGAAGTGGACATTGAGGCCGTGCGCGAACAGCAGGCAGGCGCCCTGTTTCATGTTCGGCGCCAGCACTTCCTCGTAGAGCTTCTTCTGCACCATGTCCGGGGTGAGCACGGCGACCAGGTCGGCCTCGCGCACGGCCTCGGCGGGCGGGCGCACCTCGAAGCCGTCGGCCTTGGCCTGGACCTCGGTCGGGCCGCCCGGGCGCAGGCCCACGGTCACGTCGAAACCTGAGTCGCGCAGGTTCATGGCATGGGCGCGCCCTTGGCTGCCGTAGCCGACGACGGTGATGCGCGGATGGGTCTGTTCGTTGCTGCTCATCGTGCGATTTCCTCGAGGTGGAAAAAAATCAGCCGGCGCGCGCGTGGGCGGGCCGGCTGTGGGGAAGGGCGGCGGTGGCGCGCGCGCAGGCACACGCGCCGGGCTGGCCGGTGCGGGTATTGCTGCGGGTGGTGCGTGTCGGGTGGGTCATGTGCCTGCCGTATCTGCTTCGTGTTGCCTATAAAAGAAAAACCCCGCGCCGTTGCCGGTGCGGGGTTTCGTCGAATCGTGGCGTTTGTTGCTTACGCGCCGGTCCGTCCCGCACTGGTGGGCGAGGTAATAAGTACAAGGACGAGGAGCGGTGCACCGACGCGCGCCGGCGAGGGCGCTGCGATCAGTTCGGTATCCGCGGTGGTGTGGCGCTGCAACATGCGATCGAGAAAAACATGCGTGCGAAGGTGTGTCAAGCGATTGGCGGGAAAAATTTATGTCGCGGCTGCAACGGTTGCAGTGGCAACAAAATCACCGCCGTGAAGTGATCTGTCGAGGCCGCGTGCAACGCGGATCGCAGGCGTGGCTCAACGCTGCGCCGGACGTTGTCGTGCAAGCCTTTCGCTGCAATCGGGCGCGTTTGCGACCGGGGCGTTGACGGTGTTGGCTTCACGTCGGTTGCGCATGCGGTATACGGCAAGGATTGAACCGGGATTCCGCGTATCGGCGGCCCGACTCGCCGGACCGAAGCATGGGTTTGCGCAAATTCGACGCGCATCACGCCCGGGCCCGGACGCAGAGGACTTCCGGCAGGCGGAGTGGCGCGCGCGCGGATGCTACGTTCGCCGCTTCACCGACAGGAGACCCCGGCCGATGCCTGCCCGCCTTGCTTGCCCCCCGCGTTCGCGCGCCCCCCGCCTGGCCGTACTGGCCTGCAGCCTGCTGCCGTTTGCGGCGCTTGCGGGAGACCGCATCACCGGCCCGGGCTTCGCCACCCGCTCGGAAGTGATCGCCCCCCACGCGATGGCGGCCACGTCCCAGCCGTTGGCGACCCAGATCGCGCTGGACGTGATGAAGCAGGGCGGCTCGGCGATGGACGCCGCCATCGCCGCCAATGCCGCACTGGGCCTGATGGAGCCGACCGGCAACGGCGTGGGCGGTGACCTGTTCGCCATCGTCTGGGACCCGAAGACGAAGCAGCTGTATGGCTACAACGGCTCGGGCCGCTCGCCGAAGTCGCTGACCCTGGCCGAGTTCCAGCGCCGCGGGCTGAAGGACATCCCGCCCACCGGCCCGCTGCCGGTCTCGGTGCCCGGCGCGGTTGATGCCTGGTTTGCCCTGCATGAGCGCTTCGGCCGCAAGCCGATGGCCGAGAACCTGGCGCCGGCCATCCGCTATGCCCGCGAAGGCCACCCGGTGGCCGAGACCATCGCCTACTACTGGGACCGCTCGGTGCCGCGCCTGTCGCAGTACCCCGGCTTCAAGGAGCAGTTCACCATCGACGGCCACGCGCCGCGCAAGGGCGAGCTATGGAAGAACCCGAACCTGGCCAACACCTTGCAGAAAATCGCCGATGGCGGCCGCGATGCGTTCTACAAGGGAGAGATCGCCCACACCATCGACAGCTACTTCAAGGCCAACGGCGGCTTCCTGAGCTATGACGACCTGGCCAGCCACCATGGCGAATGGGTGCAGCCGGTGAGCAGCAACTATCGCGGCTATGACGTGTGGGAGCTGCCGCCCAACAGCCAGGGCATCGCCGCGCTGCAGATCCTCAACATCCTGGAAGGCTACGACTTCTCCAAGATCGCCTTCGGCTCGCCCGAACACATCCACCTGTACGTGGAGGCCAAGAAGCTGGCCTTCGCCGACCGTGCGCGCTTCTATGCCGACCCGGCCTTCCAGAAGGCACCGATCGACAAGCTGATCTCCAAGGAATACGCCGCCGAGCGGCGCAAGCTGATCTCCCCGGACAAGGCGCTCAAGGAAGTACAGCCGGGCACGCCGAAACAGCTGGAGGAGGGCGACACCATCTACATGACCGTGGCCGATGCCGACGGCATGATGGTCTCGCTGATCCAGTCCAACTACCGCGGCATGGGCAGTGGCATGGCCCCGCCCGGGCTGGGCTTCATCCTGCAGGACCGCGGCGAGATGTTCGTGCTGAAGAAGGACCACCCGAACGGCTACGCGCCGGGCAAGCGTCCGTTCCAGACCATCATCCCGGGCTTCATCACCAAGGACGGCAAGCCCTACATGAGCTTCGGCGTGATGGGCGGCGCGATGCAGCCGCAGGGCCACGCGCAGATCGTGATGAACATGGTCGACTTCCACATGAACCTGCAGGAGGCCGGCGACGCACCGCGCATCCAGCATGAGGGTTCCACCGAGCCGACCGGACAGGCCACGGCGATGAGCGACGGCGGCGAGGTCAACCTGGAGAGCGGCTTCTCCTACGAGACCATCCGCGCGCTGATGCGCAAGGGCCACCGGATCATCTTCGCCGACGGCCCCTACGGCGGGTACCAGGCGATCCTGCGCGACCCGGCCAGCGGCGTGTACTACGGCGCCTCGGAGAGCCGCAAGGATGGCCAGGCGGCGGGGTACTAAATAAAAAAATAGCCGCCGGGGGTGCCGGCGGCGATGGAGAGAGAGATGGATTCTTGTTGTGCGGCCAGCATGCCGAGGCTGCATGGCGCCGCAATGTCTGCGGCATGTCTGTTCAGACACCGCCGATGCGGACTGTGTCACCGCTGAAATGAAGCTGGCGAAAAGAAACTGCTAAAAAAGTGCGGCCCTGGTTACCCGGGGCCGCTTTTCATTGCAGGCGTTGGTCCCTGGTTCAGAACCGCTGCGTGTACTGCAGGTAGGTGTAACGACCCGGGATCGAATACGCCGGATCGAACGAGTTGGCGAACGCGCCCATCACCACCGGCGGGTCCTTGTCGAACAGGTTGCTCGCGCCGAGGCGGACGGTGGCGTTCCACGGCAGCTGGTAGGCGATCTGCAGGTCGTGGAAGGCGGTGGCGGCGATGTGGTTGTAGCTGCCGTCATCGTTCTGGCCCCACTCGTAGTCCTTCATGCCCGAGTAGTAGCGCAGGCTCCAGTTCGCGCTGAGGTTGCCATAGCTCCAGTCCAGGCCCAGGGTGCCGCGCAGGCGCCAGTTCGGGTCGGTCTGCCAATAGATGCCGTTGGTGGTTTCCCAGTCCGAATCGTCGTCCACCTTGCTCTCGTTGCGGCTGACGTAGGTCGAATCGAGGGTGACGGTGAACTGGCCGTAGGCGGTTTCCGGCAGACGGTAGTGCGCGCTGAAGTCGTAGCCTTCCATGCGACGTTCGCCGACGTTGAGCGGCTTGATCACCAGGTTGGTGATGGTGCCTTCGGCATCGCGGGTGACCAGGTCGCAGTAGGAGCTGACACCCTTCTCATAGCACTGGTCGAGGATGTAGGAGGCGCTGAACTCGGAGATCGCGTCCTCGATCTTGATCTTCCACCAGTCCAGCGACACATCCAGGCCCGGCGCCCACGACGGGCTGTAGACGAAACCGAAGGTGGTGTTCTTCGAGGTCTCGGGCTTCAGGTCCGCGTTGCTGGTGTAGGTGAACGGATAGATCGTCTGCCCCGAGTTGGAGCCGGTGCTGCTGTTGTACTGGGCGACATAGCCGTCCGGCACGCCGCCAGCCGCGCAGGCCGCGGCCACCGCGCTGCTGTAGCTGCTGCTGTTGGTCGAGCAGGGATCGGAGTACGAGTCGTAGCTGTCGGAGGCGCCGAGGTACAGATCCTCGATGGACGGCGCGCGGAAGCCGGTGGCGTAGTTGCCGCGGATCAGCAGGTCGTCGATCGGACGCCAGGTCAGACCGATCTTGTAGTTGGTGGTGGTGCCGAAGGTGTTGTAGTCGGAGAAGCGGCCGGCCAGGCTCAGGTCCAGCGCCTTGGCGCCGGGCAGGTCCTTCAGCAGCGGGATCGCCAGCTCGGCGTAGTAGTCATTGAGGTTGTAGCCGCCGGAGGTGGGCGTGAACGAATTGCCGGAGGTGTAGCCGCTGGAGATCAGCGCATCGGGCGAGGAGTAGCCGCTTTCCTCGCGATGCTCGAAGCCCGCCGCCACGCTCAGCCAGCCGGCCGGCAGTTCCACCAGCTCGCCGCTGATGTTGCCGGTGATGCTGTTGTTCTTGTACTGGTAGGTGTTGTGCGCGGTGAACAGGATGTAGTCCAGCTGCTCCTGGGTCACCGCACCGGCCGGCGACAGCGGGTTGAACGGCACGCAGCCGGAGATCACCGCGCCGCCGCTGTCCAGGCACGACAGCACGCCATCCACGACCGCCGAGGCGCCGAGCGCGTTCTGCAGGTTCAACAGGTTGACGTCACCGTACTGGGTTTCGGTCTGGTCGGTCTTGTTGGTGGAGAAGCCCGCGTCCCAGCTGAACTGCCGCCCGGCGAATTCGAAGTCGCCCTCCAGGCCGCCGTAGAAGTGCGAGGTCTTGACGTCCTGCTTGTACAGGCGCGGGTACTCGGTGAGGCGGTGCGACCACTGCGCGTCGCTGCCGTCGCCGCCGTAGGCGGTATTGAACGGGTTGTAGTAGCTCTCGCCGCTCATCAGGATCCCGGTGCCGGCCGAGGACAGCGGATAGCCGGCCAGGCGCTGCGAGGACTGGCGCTGGTTGTACAGCGCATCCATCTTGAAGCGGATGTTGTCGGTGATGTCGTAGCTGCCCTGCACGTAGAGCGAATCGCGCTTCTGCGGGGTGACCAGGTAGTTGTCCTTGGCGTAGTTGTAGCCGTACTCGCTGGTGGTGTACGGCACGTACTGGTCGAGTGCGTAGTACGGGTTGCTCGCGCTGCCGCTGCCGGTGGCGCTGTCGGGCAGCACCATCCAGGTGCCGTTGACGCGCAGCTTGCCGCTCGCCGAGTAGCTGCTGTAGGCGGAAGAACCATAGCCGTAGTACGGCTCGGCCGACAGCGTGCGGTCGCCCGCCATCACCGCGTCCTCGGTCACGCTGGACACGCCGATGACCAGGTTGCCGCGATCGCCGTTCATGCCAAGCGTGGCGTCGAAGGACGTGCGCTGGCCGTCGCCCTGGCCGTACTGGCCGACATAGGCGTTGACTTCGGCGCCGTCGAAATTGCTGCGGGTGATGATGTTGACCACGCCGGCGATGGCGTCGGAGCCGTAGATCGACGAGGCGCCGTCCTTCAGGATCTCGATGCGCTCGATCACCGCGGTCGGGATGGTGTTGAGGTCGACCGTGCCGGTCAGGCCCGAGACCCAGCGGCGGCCATTGACCAGCACCAGGGTGCGATCCGAGCCCAGGTTGCGCAGGTTGACCGTGGCCGAGCCGTCACCACCATTGTTGATGGTGGTGTTCATGGTGGCGCCATTGACCGAGATGCGCTTGAGCACGTCGGCCACCGAGGTCAGGCCCTGCTTCTCGATGTCCTGGCGGGTCATCACCATGACCGGTTGCGAGGTCTCGACATCGACCGAGCGGATGCGCGAGCCAGTGACCTCGATGCGGTCCAGGCTGGTGGGGGCGTCGTTGTTGTCCTTGTCCTGGGCGAAGGCCGGCGAGGCCAGGCTCAGCGTGACAGCGGCGGCGAGTGGAATCCGGCGCAGCGCAGGGTGGAGCGGATGCGTGTTCATGGGATCAGGCGATTCCTGTTGGCTTGGATCGGGGGAAAACCCCGGTGGGTCGGTGTGGGCCAGCGTCCGTGTAACGAAACCGCAACGAAGGCTTAGCGCGAATCTAACGAGCGCTTTTCACGCGGATTTCTCGCCGAACGGCGCGCTTGCCAGCGTTGGAATCGCCGCGTGCGAGGCTGGCGTGGGGTGTCGGCACGTGGCGCCGGGCGACACGCCGGACCTGGGCGTGCCGTGCGCGGCCACGTCGGGCCGTCTGCCGGCACGGGCGACGATGTGGTTCAATACGCGCCGAAGCGGGGGTACCCGTGCCGAGAGGCACGCGGTTGAGACAGACCCTTCGAACCTGATCCGGTTGATACCGGCGTAGGGAAGCTTCGCGACATGGGATGGAAGAGGGCGTGCCGTGCGTGCGCCAGGGCACGCTGCCGTGCCGCCATCGCATCGAGCGCCGCCGCTTCGTCCAGACCCAAGCCAGGACGAACGCCATGAATGCCCAACCGCAATCACTGCTGCAGCAGACCGAGCAGCTTTCCGAATCCGTGACCCGGCCGATCCCGGGTTCGCGCAAGATCCACGTTGAAGGCTCGCGTGCCGATATCCGCGTGCCGATGCGCGAAATCTGCCTTACCCGGACCCCGACGCTGTTCGGCGGCGAGGAAAACCCGCCGGTGACCGTCTACGACACCTCGGGTCCGTACACCGACCCGGATGCCCGCATCGACCTGGCCACGGGCCTGCCGGCGCTGCGCGCGCGCTGGATCGCCGAGCGCGGCGACACCGAGCAGCTGTCGGCGCTCAGTTCCGAGTTCGGGCGTGGCCGCGAGACCAACGCGCGCCTGGACGCGGTGCGCTTCCCGGGCCGCGCGCTGCCGCGGCGCGCGATCGCCGGCGCCAACGTCACCCAGATGCATTACGCCCGCCGTGGCATCGTCACCCCGGAAATGGAGTACGTGGCGATCCGCGAGAACCAGCGGCTGGAAGCGGTGCGCGACGCGCTGCTGCTGGCCCAGCATCCGGGCGAGAGCTTCGGCGCGAACATCCAGAAGCGGATCACCCCGGAGTTCGTCCGCGACGAGATCGCCCGCGGACGCGCCATCCTGCCCAACAACATCAACCACCCGGAAAGCGAGCCGATGATCATCGGCCGCAACTTCCTCACCAAGATCAACGCCAACATCGGCAACTCCGCGGTGTCCTCGGGCATCGCCGAGGAAGTGGAGAAGCTGGTGTGGTCGATCCGCTGGGGTGGCGATACGGTGATGGACCTGTCCACCGGCAAGCACATCCATGAAACGCGCGAGTGGATCATCCGCAATTCGCCGGTGCCGATCGGCACGGTGCCGATCTACCAGGCGCTGGAGAAGGTCGACGGCCGCGCCGAGGAGCTGACCTGGGAAATCTTCCGCGACACGCTGATCGAGCAGGCCGAGCAGGGCGTGGACTACTTCACCATCCACGCCGGCGTGCTGCTGCGCTACGTGCCGCTGACCGCCAAGCGCGTGACCGGCATCGTCTCGCGCGGCGGCTCGATCCTCGCCAAGTGGTGCCTGGCGCACCACAAGGAGAACTTCCTCTACACCCACTTCGAGGACATCTGCGAGATCATGAAGGCCTACGACGTGGCCTTCTCGCTGGGCGATGGCCTGCGTCCGGGCTGCATCGCCGACGCGAATGACGCGGCGCAGTTCGGCGAACTGGAAACCTTGGGCGAGCTGACCAAGATCGCCTGGAAGCATGACGTGCAGACCATGATCGAAGGCCCCGGCCATGTGCCGATGCAGCTGATCAAGGAAAACATGGACAAGCAGCTGCGCGAGTGCGGCGAGGCGCCGTTCTATACGCTGGGCCCGCTGACCACCGACATCGCGCCGGGTTACGACCACATCACCAGCGCGATCGGCGCGGCGATGATCGGCTGGTTTGGTACCGCGATGCTCTGCTATGTCACGCCGAAGGAGCACCTCGGCCTGCCCAACCGCCAGGACGTGCGCGACGGCATCATGGCCTACAAGATCGCCGCGCATGCGGCCGACCTCGCCAAGGGCCACCCGGGTGCGCAGGTGCGCGACAACGCGTTGAGCAAAGCGCGCTTCGAGTTCCGCTGGGAGGACCAGTTCCACCTCGGCCTGGATCCGGAGAAGGCCAAGGAGTTCCACGACGAGACCCTGCCCAAGGACGCGCACAAGCTGGCGCACTTCTGCTCGATGTGCGGGCCGCACTTCTGCTCGATGAAGATCACCCAGGACGTGCGCGACTACGCCGCCGAGCATGGCGTGGAGGAAGCGCAGGCGCTGAGCGACGGCATGGCCGAGAAGTCGGCACAGTTTCTCGCGCAGGGTGCGCAGGTATACCGGCAGTCGTAAGTCGGCAGCGGCGCGTCCCACGGGGCGCGCCGCTTATATTTGATTCATGTTCGGGGCGCGTCGCGCATGGCACGCCGTGGCGGTGCGCGCCACATGACAGCGATGACATATACAGCGACAAATCTGCGGAAACGATTGCGGCGCAATGCCGGTCGTTGTCACATTAATGAACCGCAGATAAAAAAATCGCGCCAGAGGCGCGAGTAGTAAAGCTGTTTATGTGAATTCGTCGGCGAGAGAGAGAGCCTGATGCGTGACTTCCCGCCGGGGCGGGGAGCTACGGGACCTAGGTTAGAATCCTCGGCCTTCCGGCGCCTGTCTGATTTGGCCTTACCGCTTTGCGGAATGTGGCGAATCACGGATGTCCGATCACGTTCGAGTAAATACGCCTCCTCCATGCCTTCCTCCACGACCAGATCGGCGCCGCCGGACAGGCTGCGGATAGGTGAGTGCGTCGTCGACATCGCCTCGCGCGAAGTGCATGCGCCAGGTGCGCGGCGGCCGGTGCGCCTGACGCCGAAGGCGATGGCGGTATTGCGCGTGTTGGCCGAGCAGCCGGGGCAGGTGGTGTCGCGCGAGCAGTTGCTGGCCGAGGTGTGGCCGGACACGTTGCCGACCAACGACGTGGTGACACAGGCCATCACCCAGTTGCGCAAGGCACTGCAATACGCCGGCGATGAGACCGGGCGTGCCGGCGGTATCGAGACCATCGCCAAGACCGGCTATCGCCTGTTGGCGCCGGTGCAGTGGGAAACCAGTGCCGCACCGGCCGCGCCGGTGGCCGTGCAGGTGGTGTTGCCCGAGCCGGGCCCGGTGCCGGCGGTGCCGTCACCGCCA
>DJAN01000092.1 GCA_002429615.1 Lysobacteraceae bacterium UBA6001 | reverse complement strand
AGCGCGCGGTCGCGTACCGCGCCCTTGTCGGCACTGGTGGCCAGCAGCGCGTAGGCCTTCAGCGCCGTGGTCACCTTGCGCGCGCGCGGTGCCGTCGGCTTCCAGCCCTGCGCGTCCTGCGCCAGGCGGCGCGCGGCCAGGGTGGCGTCGTCCACCAGCAGGTTGATCGCGCGGTTCGGAATGTCGATGAGGATGCGGTCGCCATCGTGCACCAGGCCGATCACGCCGCCTGCCGCCGCTTCCGGCGAAGCGTGGCCGATCGACAGGCCCGACGTGCCGCCGGAGAAGCGGCCATCGGTGAGCAGGGCGCACTGCTTGCCCAGGCCCTTGGATTTCAGGTAACTGGTCGGATACAGCATCTCCTGCATGCCCGGGCCGCCCTTGGGGCCCTCGTAGCGGATCACCACCACGTCACCGGCCACCACCTCATTGGCGAGGATGCCCTTCACCGCCGCATCCTGGCTCTCGTAGACGCGCGCGCGGCCTTCGAACACGTGGATGGACTCGTCCACGCCGGCGGTCTTCACCACGCAGCCATCGACGGCGAGATTGCCGTACAGCACCGCCAGGCCGCCTTCCTGCGAATACGCATGCGGTACATCGCGGATGCAGCCTTCGCTGCGGTCCAGGTCCAGCGAGTCCCAGCGCGTGGCCTGGCTGAAAGCCACCTGCGTCGGGATGCCTGCCGGCCCGGCGCGGTAGAACGTGTGCAAGGCCTCGTCGTCGCGGTCGGACACGCTCCATTGCGCGATGGCTTCGCCCAGGCTCTTCGCATGGACGGTGGACACCTCGGTATGCAGCAGGCCGCCACGCGCCAGCTCGGCGAGGATCGCCATGATGCCGCCGGCGCGGTGCACGTCCTCGATGTGGTACTTCTGCGTGTTCGGCGCCACCTTGCACAACTGCGGCACGCGCCGCGAGAGGCGGTCGATGTCGCGCATGGTGAACGGCACCTCGGCTTCCTGCGCGGCGGCCAGCAGGTGCAGGATGGTGTTGGTGGAACCCCCCATCGCGATGTCCAGCGTCATCGCGTTCTCGAATGCCTCGAAGGTGGCGATGCCGCGCGGCAGCGCACCTTCGTCCTCGCCACCGTACCAGCGGTGGCACAGCTCCACCGCCACGCGGCCGGCGCGCTTGAACAGCGCTTCGCGATCCGCGTGCGTGGCCAGCGTGGTGCCGTTGCCCGGCAACGACAGGCCCAGCGCTTCGGTAAGGCAGTTCATCGAGTTGGCGGTGAACATGCCCGAGCACGAACCGCAGGTGGGGCACGCGCTGCGTTCGTACTCGGCGACCTTCTCGTCGGAGGCATTGCTGTCGGCCGCCACGACCATCGCGTCGATCAGGTCCAGGCCATGCGCCGCCAGCCGCGTCTTGCCGGCCTCCATCGGACCACCGGAGACGAACACCGTGGGGATGTTGAGGCGCATCGCGGCCATCAGCATGCCCGGGGTGATCTTGTCGCAGTTGGAAATGCATACCAGCGCGTCGGCGCAGTGCGCATTGACCATGTATTCGACCGCGTCGGCGATGATTTCGCGGCTGGGCAGCGAATAGAGCATGCCGTCGTGGCCCATCGCGATGCCGTCGTCCACGGCGATCGTGTTGAATTCCTTGGCCACGCCGCCGACCTGTTCGATCTCGCGTGCGACCAGCTGGCCGAGGTCCTTGAGGTGGACATGGCCGGGCACGAACTGGGTGAAGGAATTGGCGATGGCGACGATCGGCTTGTGGAAGTCGTCGTCCTTCATGCCGGTGGCGCGCCACAGCGCGCGGGCGCCGGCCATGTTGCGGCCGGCGGTGGAGGTGCGGGAGCGGTATTCGGGCATGCGGGCGGGGAAGGCTGGCGTGGAGCGGGATGCGCTTCCCTTATACGGGATTCGCGAAGTTGCCACTGAAACCGTGCGCGCCCGGTGCGCGGGAAGCGGCAGTAGAATGCCGGCCCATGCGCGACTGCCTGGAATGCCGCGAAGGCTGCGGTGCCTGCTGCATCGCGCCGTCGATCACTTCGCCCCTGCCCGGCATGCCCCTCGGCAAGCCCGCCGGTGTGCCGTGCGCGCAGCTCGGGCCGGATATGCGCTGCCAGGTGTTCGGCACCGATGCGCGGCCCGGCTTCTGTGGCAGCCTGCGGCCGGCCGCCGATCTGTGTGGCGGCTCACGGGAAGAGGCGTTCGCGCTCATCCAGGCCCTGGAACAGGCCACCCGCCCCTGAGCCTGACCTGTTTTGTACAGGTACTGTTCACCTAGGTGAGGAGGCGCTAGGATGCGCCGGCATTCCAGGGAGAGGGAACGATGATTGTTTGGGGATCGGGCGGTGACGTGGTGCAGCTGGGCGCGGCGGGGCAGGGGCAATGCCAGAGCTGCGAACGCGAACGGAATTTCCGCAACGTGCTGGCGTATCGCTATGCCCATGTCTGGTATCTCTTCAGCTGGGTGACGCAGAAGCAGTACATGACCGTCTGCGAGGCCTGCAACCGCGGGTTCCAGCACGACAGCAAGACTTTCGAAGCCAAGCTCGGCAAGTCGCCGATTCCGTTCTACCGCCGCTATGGCGGCCTGGCACTGCTCGGCTTGATCGGCATCGTCATCGTCGCCGCGATCATCAGTTCGCAGAACGCCTCGCGTCACGACGAGGCACTGTTGTCCGGGCCGAAAGTGGGCGATCGCTACAGCGTGGATCTCGCCCGGGTCGTGCCGGGCGCCTATGAAGGCAAGGCCTACGGCGTGGTGCGGATCAGCGCGATCGAGAACGGCGAGGTCACGCTGGAGCTGCCGCAGCAGGGCTACAGCCAGTGGAGCGCGGCGGACACCGACCTGCATAGCAGCAAGTCCACGCGGGCAGACTATTTCGTCGCGGGCGTGAGCCACGCGGTGACCCTGGCCGAGCTGAAGGGCTGGCACCCGAGCGTGCTGCACCACGCCGAACGCTGACGTCTCGGCGCGGGGAAGCGACGATGATTCTCTGGGGATTTGGCAGCGATCGCGTCGAGCTCGGCGCGGCGGAGGCCAGGGAATGCCGGCACTGTTCGCATCGCCGGCCATTCCGCCATGTGCTGCGCTACCGCTTCGTCCACATCTGGTATCTGTTCTGCTGGGTCACCGAGAAGCGCTACCTCGCCGTTTGCGAGGTGTGTTGCCATGGCGTGCAGCAGGACACCCGGGAGTTCGAGCGCGGGCTGGATCGATCACCGATCCCGTTCTATCGCCGGCTGGGCTGGCTGGTGCTGCTGGCGCTGGTCGCCATCGTCGGCGGTGCCTGCCTGCTGCGTGCGCGGCGCGAGGCACCGCAGGACGACGCGCCGCAGCTGGCGTGGCGCGATCAACTCCCGGCCGGTTCGACCAGGTATTTGTCCTTCAGCCGCACGTAGTGCTGCGCCGAGTACTGCAGGCTCTCGATTTCCTTGTCGCTGAGCTTGCGTGCGAAGCGCGCCGGGTTGCCCAGCCACAGCTCGGCTTCGCCGACCTGCTTGCCCGGCCCGACCACCGCGCCGGCACCGACGAAGCCGTACTTGCCGACGCTTGCCCCATCGAGGATGCAGGCGCCCATGCCGATCAGGCTGTAATCGCCGATGGTGCAGGCATGGATGATGGTGCCGTGGCCGACGGTGACGCCTTCGCCGATCAACGTCGGATAGCCGCCCTTGTTGAACGGGCTGTGGTGGCTGACGTGGATGATGGTGCCGTCCTGGATGTTGCTGCGCGCACCGATCCGCACGTAGTTGACGTCGCCGCGGATCACCGTGCCCGGCCAGATCGACACATCGTCGCCCAGCACGACATCGCCGATCACCGTACTGGCCGGGTCGACATACACGCGTTCGCCGAGGACCGGCAGCTTGCCGTCGAAGGGACGGAGCGAAGAAGTCGTCATGCGGCACTCGCGCGCCGTGCGCGCTCCAGGTGCACCAGCAGCAGCGAGATCGCCGCCGGAGTCATGCCCGGGATGCGCTGTGCCTGGCCGATGGTCGCCGGGCGCACGCGCGCCAGTTTCTGCGTCACCTCGGCCGACAGCCCGCGCACGCCGGCGTAATCGAAGCCGTCCGGAATGGCGGTGTGCTCATGCCGCTGCTGACGTTCGATCTCGCCGCGCTGGCGATCCAGATAACCGGCGTACTTGACCCCGATCTCGACCTGCTCGGCCACCTGCGCATCGTCCACGCCGGGGCCCAGCGAGGGCACCTGCATCAGCTTGGCGTAGTCCAGCTCCGGGCGCTTGATCAGGTCCAGCACGTTGGTTTCGCGGCTCACCGCCACGCCCAGCGCCTGTTCGACCTCGCGGCCCAGCGCGTTGCCGGGCGTCGCCCACAGCGCCTGCAGGCGCTGGCGCTCGCGTTCCACCGCCTCCTGCTTGGCGCCGAAGCGCGCCCAGCGCGCCTCGCCGACTAGGCCGAGTTCGCGACCCACCGGGGTCAGGCGCGCGTCGGCGTTGTCCTCACGCAGCTGCAGCCGGTATTCGGCGCGGCTGGTGAACATGCGGTATGGCTCGGTGGTGCCGTGGGTGATGAGGTCGTCCACCAGCACGCCGAGGTAGGCCTCATCGCGGCGCGGCGACCACGCCGGCAGCTGGCGCACGTGGCGCGCGGCGTTGAGGCCGGCGAGCAGGCCCTGCGCGGCGGCTTCCTCGTAGCCGGTGGTGCCGTTGATCTGCCCGGCGAAGAACAGCCCCTCGATGAGCTTGGTCTCAAGCGAAGGCTTCAGGCCGCGCGGGTCGAAGAAGTCGTATTCGATCGCGTAGCCGGGCCGGGTGATGTGCGCGTGCTCGAAGCCGCGGATCGAACGCACCAGCGCCAGCTGCACGTCGAACGGCAGCGAGGTGGAGATGCCGTTCGGGTAGATCTCGGTGACCTCCAGCCCTTCGGGCTCGACGAAGATCTGGTGGCTGGCCTTCTCGGCGAAGCGCACCACCTTGTCCTCGATCGACGGGCAGTAGCGCGGGCCGATGCCCTCGATCTGCCCGCTGTACAGCGGCGAGCGGTGCAGCGCGCCGCGGATGATCTCGTGGGTCTGCTCGGTGGTGTGGGTGATCCAGCAGCTCACCTGCGCCGGATGCTCGTCCACCGAACCGAGGAAGGACATCACCGGGCGCGGGTCGTCGCCGGGCTGCTCGTCCATCACCGTGTAATCCAACGTGCGGCCATCGATGCGTGGCGGCGTGCCGGTCTTCAGGCGGTCCACGCCGAACGGGCGCTCGCGCAGGCGCGCGGCCAGCGTGGTCGCCGGCGGGTCGCCCATGCGGCCGGCGGCGTACTGGGTCGGGCCGACATGGATCTTGCCGGCCAGGAAGGTGCCGGCGGTCAGCACCACGGCGGTGGCGTCGAAGCGCAGGCCGGTCTGGGTGATGACGCCGCGCACGGCGTCGCCTTCGATGACGAGGTCGTCCACCGCCGCCTGGAACACGGTCAGCTGGTCCTGCGCCTCGACGATGCGGCGGATCGCGCTGCGGTACAGCGCGCGATCGGCCTGGCAGCGCGTGGCGCGCACCGCCGGGCCCTTGGAGGCATTGAGCGTGCGCCACTGGATGCCGGCCTGGTCGGCGGCATGCGCCATGGCACCGCCGAGGGCGTCGATCTCCTTGACCAGGTGGCCCTTGCCGATGCCGCCGATGGCCGGGTTGCAGCTCATCGCGCCCACGGTCTCGATGTTGTGGGTCAGCAGCAGGGTGCGCGCGCCGGTGCGGGCGGAGGCCAGCGCGGCTTCGGTGCCGGCGTGGCCGCCACCGATCACGATCACGTCGTAGCGGTAGAAGGAGTCAGTCATCGCAGTAGGCCCCCCTGGGGGCCGGCAGTATGGACGTGCCGCGGGTGGGGGCGCGTCGAAAGAAGGGCCGATTCTGTAGGCAGGGTCACATTTTACGAAAGCGACCCTCAAGTTGGCACGCTTCCTGCGGATAACCCGATAGCACCCAATCGTGGCAATGCGACACAGGGGCGTAAGGCTGGAATTGGAACAGGGGCCAGCCAGGCGCACATTGGGGAAGCGCGGGGCCGGTAGTCGGGGGACTGCCGGCCCTTTTTTTATCCCGGGCTCCGCCCGCAAAGCCGCGCCAGCACTGGCGCGCGATCCCATCCAGGCCAAAAAACGAAGCCCCGGCGGGGGCCAGGGCTTCGCTGTGTTTGGCGCCGACGTCCGACAGGGCCGGAACAGGGGGGATCCAGATTTCCCTGTCGGACATCGACATTGAAACGGGTGGGTGCCTAACGCTGGGTCAGAAACCGACGTGTTAGGTCACCCGTGGCCCTAGCTTGGGGCCTGACCGGGTCGGGCGCAAGCCCCTGGTCAGTGCATTTGTGCCGTTCGTCGCGCCGGCCGGCCCAAGCGCCAAATGGCTCACGGTTCGACCTGGCGCACGTGCGGCGACATCTGCTTGGGCTGCTGCTGCCGGACCGCCGGACGCGACGGGGGCGGGCGCGCGCCTTCGGGGCGCGGCGGCGGCCGTGAACCTTCCGGACGCGGCGGGCGATCGGGTCGGCCATCCGGCGGACGGGTTGGCGGGCGCCCGTGGTTGGACGGCGGC
>DJAN01000014.1:2562-2737 GCA_002429615.1 Lysobacteraceae bacterium UBA6001 | reverse complement strand
GTGGCGATGAAGTCGACATGCATTTCCTGGATCGTGCCGATGTGCGCCTGTACCGCGGGCTGGGCCTGCAGCGCTTCCTGCGCCTGTCCGGCGAACAGCTGCCAGCCCGCACTGACGCCCCAGGCGATGAGGCCACCGATCAAGGCAAAGAACAGCAGCAGCGCGGCGATCAGCA
>DJAN01000014.1:1947-2418 GCA_002429615.1 Lysobacteraceae bacterium UBA6001 | reverse complement strand
CAGCAGCGCGGCGATCAGCAGGATCAGCCAGCCGGGAATGCCAAAACGATGGCGGCGTGGCGGCGGAGAGGCTGGCGCGGACGGACGCGGCAGCGGTGGCGGCGTAGCGGGGAGGGCGTTCATGGCGTTCCTTGGCATGCACACACTGCGCATGATGCCCGAACTGGCGTGGCCAGCGTCCTGCGATTCGATGACAAGGCCTTGCCGGCGCTGCGGTAGGCTGTGGGGACCGTCCATGAAGCGCACCCCCATGCAGCCTTTCCATCGCGGTATCCGATGAGCGCCGACCTCCCCCACCTGGTCGTCATCGGCGGCGGCTTCGCCGGCCTGTGGACCACGCGCGCGCTCGCCGATGCGCCGCTGCGCATCACCCTGGTCGATCGGCACAACCACCACCTGTTCCAGCCCCTGCTCTACCAGGTGGCCACCGCCGGCCTGTCCGCGCCCGATATCGCCGCGCCGCTGCGCCAC
>DJAN01000014.1:522-1763 GCA_002429615.1 Lysobacteraceae bacterium UBA6001 | reverse complement strand
ATCGCCGCGCCGCTGCGCCACATCCTGCGCCACCAGCGCAACGTCGAGGTCCGCCTGGGCGAGGTGGTGGCGCTGGATCCGACGCAGCGCCAGCTGCGCCTGGGCGACGGGGCGGTGCTCGACTACGACCATCTCGTGCTGGCCAGCGGCGCCACCCACGCCTACTTCGGTAATGACCAGTGGGCACGGCACGCGCCAGGATTGAAGACGCTGGACGATGCGGTCTACCTGCGCCGCAAACTGCTGATGGCGTTCGAACGCGCCGAGGCCGAGACCGATCCGCAGGCATGCGCGGCCTGGCTGAGTTTCGCCATCGTCGGTGCCGGGCCGACCGGCGTGGAACTGGCCGGTACGTTGGCGGAGATCGCGCGGCACACGCTCAAGAACGAGTTCCGCCACATCGATCCGCGACTGGCGCGGGTGCGGCTGGTGGAAGCCGGTCCGCGCGTGCTGGCGACCTTCCCGCCGGACCTCACCGAACGCGCGCAGCGCCAGCTCGAAAAGCTCGGCGTGGAGGTGCTCACCGGCACGCCGGTCACGCACATCGACGACGCCGGCTTCCAGCTCGGCACGCAGTGGGTTCCCGCCCGCACGGTGGTATGGGCCGCCGGCGTGGCGGCCTCGCCACTGGGTGCCCTGCTCGGCGCGCCCTGCGATCGCGCCGGGCGCGTGCTGGTGAATCCGGACCTGAGCGTGCCGGACCATCCGGAGATCTTCGTTGGCGGCGATCTTGCCGCGGCGAAACGCGAGGACGGGGCGCCTGTGCCTGGCGTGGCGCCGGCGGCCAAGCAGATGGGCAAGCACATCGCCGCCTCGATACGGGCACGCCTGCGCAGCCAGCCGACCACCGCCTTCCGCTATCGCGACTTCGGCAACCTCGCCACCATCGGCCGCATGGCCGCCATCGTCCACTTCGGCAAGCTCAAGCTGTCCGGCGTGCTGGCGTGGTGGTTCTGGCTCGCCGCCCACGTCTGGTTCCTGATCGGCTTCCGCAACCGCTTCGTGGTGCTGGTGAACTGGGCAATGGCGTACTGGAGCTACCAGCGCGCGGCGCGCATCATCTTCGGCGCGGCGCAGGAACCGCCCGACGACGATCTGCGCCGCAGCGCTCCAGAAGACGCCGCCTGAAAAGCGGAAAGCCGCCCAAGGGCGGCTTTCGCTTCAACACGTTGTCGCTGCCGGATCAGGCGACGAACAGCGCCTTCATCTTCTTCAGCGCGTTCGCCTCGATCTGGCGGATG
>DJAN01000014.1:0-371 GCA_002429615.1 Lysobacteraceae bacterium UBA6001 | reverse complement strand
TCGGCCAGTTCCTGCAGCGTGACCTTCGACTCGGAGTCCAGCCAACGGCGGCGGATGATGTCGCGCGAACGCTGGTCCAGGTTGGCCATGCCCTCGCGCAGCAGCTGCAGCTGGTTGTCCTCGCTGTCGTGGCGCTCATAGGCCTGCGACGGATCCTCGTCGTTGGCGACCAGGTAGCTGGCCGGCGACGGCGGGGCGTGATCGTCGTCCTCGTCGGACGGCGCGTCGAAACCGATGTCACGACCAGACAGGCGCGACTCCATTTCCATCACCTCGCGCTCGGACACGTTGAGGTCCTTGGCGACGGCGCTGACCTCGGCGGCGTTGAGCCAGCCCAGGCGGGTCTTGGACTTGCGCAGGTTGAAGAACAG
>DJAN01000165.1 GCA_002429615.1 Lysobacteraceae bacterium UBA6001 | reverse complement strand
GAAAGGGCCAAGCCCCCGCAGGCCCTACAGCTCGCCTCGACCGGACGACAAAATCCAAAGCGGTGCATCCCGCTCCTACCTGCTTTTCGCGCCAATCTCCTTTTCGCGCCTTTTTGTTCGCGCCTTTTTGTCGGAGCGGCTTCAGCCGCGACCTTGATCTCATCTTGTGCGGGTCATCTGGTTTCCCGCGCTTGTCTCACCCAGACCCGTGGCTGCATCATCGTGACTTCCATGGGATGGAGGCATCTATGTCGAGGAAGACCTTGAAGATGGGGGTGGGCGGTGTGCTGCTCTCCTGCGCGCTGGCACTGCCGGCATGGGCCGAGGAGGCGCCAGCGCCGCGGATGCTCTATCTGCAGGTGCGGGCCGATGTGGCCACGGACGGGCACGTCGTGGCGACCGTCGACGACAAGCTGCCGCCTGCGCTGCGCGGGGCGATCGAGAAGCAGGTCGGCGGTTGGCGCTTCAATCCGCCCAAGAAGGACGGCGTCGCGGTGACCGCGACGACCTGGGTGCGGGTGGCCGCATGCCTGGTGCCCGATGGCGACAACATGCGCCTCAGCGTCGGCTACGTCACCAATGGCCCGTTGCAGCCAGATTCGGTGGTTTTCGCGCCATCGGTACCGCCAAACTCATTGATGCGCGAGGGCATCGATACCACGCTGCAGGTCAGCTATGCGGTGCAGCCCAACGGACGTGGCAAGCTAGAGTCGGTGGCGTTCGAGGACTCGGTACCCGAGCGTTTCCGGCCGTGGTTCGAGCATTCGATGAAGCAATGGGCCAGCGGACAGAAGTTCCAGCCCGAGCGGATCGACGGTGAAGCGGTCACCACGCATATGCGCACGCCCGTGCGTATGGACCTGGTGGGAACCAACACCAGCCGCCGCGAGCTGAAGCGCCGCGAGGAAGTCGAACGCCAGACCCAGCGCCTGAGCGAGCAGCTCAATCCCGCCTGCCTCGCCGCGGCCCAGCCTTACCTGGCCAATACCGCGGTGGCTCTGGATTCACCGGTCAGTTTCGTGGGCGACACCAGCGGCGGTTGAGTCCGCTACAGGCTGTCCAGAAACCCACGCACCGCCGGCCCAAACCGCTCGAAATCCACCAGGAACGCATCGTGACCCTGGGGCGATTCCAGCCCCAGGAACTGCGTGTCCGCACCGCCCGCGCGCAGCCCATCGGCAATCTGCTGCTGCTGCTGCACCGGGAACAGGATGTCGGTGTTGGCGCCGATCGCCAGCGCACGCTCGACACGGATGCGCGCCAATCCCGCCATCACGTCGCCGTCGGCGTACTCGGCCAGGTCGAACCAATCCATCGACCGGCTCAGGTACAGGTAGCAGTTCGGGTCGAAGAAGCGCACGAAGCGTCGCGCGTGCCCTTCAAGATAGCTCTCTACCTGGAATTCCAGCCCGAACGGATCTTCATCCGCCTGCTCCGAATCCAGCCGCACCCGGCCGAAGCGGCCATCCCACTCCAGCGCGGAGCGGTAGGTGATCACGCCGAGCTTGCGCGCCATGCGCATGCCCGATTCGGGGTAGTGCGCGTCGTCGTAATGGCCGCCATTCCAGTTCGGGTCCAGCCGGATGGCTTCGCGCTGCAGCGAGCGGATCGCGATGGAGAACGGCAACGCCTGCGCGCTGCCGGAGATGTTGATATGGCTGCGCGCGATGCCGGCATGCCGCAGCAGGATCGCCAGCGCGGTCATGCCGCCCATGGAGTTTCCGATCAGACAGGCCAGCTGCGCGATGCCCAGCGCATGCACCACCGCCACCGCGGCGTCGGCGCCGTCTTCCACCGACAGTTCGGGGAAGTCGAGCCGATACGGTGCGCCGGTGGCCGGGTTGATCGAGGCCGGGCCGGTCGAGCCCTTGCAGCTGCCCAGGGAGTTCACGCAGACGACGAACCAGCGCTCGGTGTCGATCGCTTTGCCCGGCCCGATCATCGCTTCCCACCAGCCCGGTTCCGGATTGCCGGCGTTGCGCGCGGCATGCGCGTTCGGCGACAGGCCAGTGACGATCAGCACGGCGTTGTCGCCTGTGGCCGACAACGTGCCCCAGGTTTCATAGGCGACACGCGCGCCCCGCAGTTCGCCGCCGCGCTTCATCGGGAACGGCGAGGGCAGGGAAAGGAACTGGCTTCCAGCCGGGATGAATTCAGTCATGCGCGGATTCTAGCGGGGCGCGCCGCCACGCCGCAGGCGCCGGGATGGATCGCTGCGTGCCGGCCAGGGCCGCTCATTCGCCCACGGTCAGCTGCACCGGGGCGTTGGCCGGCAGTTTCAGCCGCACCGGCGCGGAGGTGATGTCGCCGTCCTGCGGCATGGCGTTGCCGCTGGGCGATACCCGCACCAGCAGTTCCACTTCGCCCAGCGCGGACAATTTCGCGGTCGGCATCGGGCTGTCGCCGTCGTCCAGGTGCACCTTCAGCGGCAGCTCGGAGAGCGTGTGCTTCTCCACCGCGACCGGCATCGGCGGGCCATCGGGAATACGTGCGATGACGAACACGGTGGTGTCGCCCGGCAGGGTCGTGCGCCAGCCCGGGGCGGCGGCGATCTCGACGTCCACCCCGCCGCTGGGCGCGGGCAGATCGGAAG
>DJAN01000105.1:550-11088 GCA_002429615.1 Lysobacteraceae bacterium UBA6001 | reverse complement strand
AAGCCGCTCCTACAAAAAAACGAACAAGCGAACAAACGAACAAACGAACAAATTAAAGGGCGACAGAAGGCGGCGAACGACAGACCGCCAAACGCGCGTACGCCCCCCCTACCCCAACAACGTCTCCAGCACCGCCATCCGCACCGCCACGCCGTTGGCCACCTGGCGCAGCACCCACGACTGCGGGCCATCCACCACCTCGTCGGTGATCTCCACGCCGCGGTTGATCGGGCCCGGGTGCAGCACCGCCGCGTCCGGCGCGGCGCGGCGCAGGCGCTCGGCGGTCAGGCCGTAACGCGCGTGGTAGCCCTCCAGCGACGGCACCAGGCCCTCCTCCATGCGCTCGCGCTGCAGGCGCAACATCATCACCGCATCCACGCCTTCCAGCATCGCATCCAGGTCGTCACCCACCTGGCAGCCATCGAGGATGCCATCCTCCGGCAGCAACGACGCCGGGCCACAGACGCGGATCTCGCCCACGCCCAGCGTGCGCAGCGCATGCAGGTCCGAACGCGCCACGCGCGAATGCTTCACGTCGCCGACGATCACCAGCTTGAGCTTGGAGAAATCGCTGCCCTTGGCCTGGCGCAGGGTCAGCATGTCCAGCAGGCCCTGGGTGGGATGCGCGCTGCGGCCGTCGCCGGCATTGATCAGCGCGGTGCCCTCGCCGGCCTCGCCGGCCAGGCGCTCGACCGCGCCATCTTCCGGATGGCGCACGACGAAACCGCGCACACTCATCGCTTCCAGGTTCTTCAGGGTGTCGCGGTCGGTCTCGCCCTTGCGGGTCGAGGAGGTCGAGGCGTCGAAATTGAGCACGTCCGCGCCGAGGCGCTGCGCCGCGAGCTGGAACGAGCTGCGCGTGCGCGTGGACGGTTCGAAGAACAGCGTGCATACCGCGCTGCCCGCCAGCACGTTGCGCTTGCCGACGCGGCCCACGGCGGCGTCGCGGATCTGTCCGGCGCGATCCAGCAACTGCAGCAGCGTGCTGCGCGGCAGGCCTTCAAGGGTGAGCAGGTGACGCAGACGGCCGTTGGAATCCAGTTGCATGGTCATGGCGGAAGGGTGGAGGTCAGGAAAGCGGGAGGGCCTGGTCCGGCGCGGCGAGCCAACGCTCGACGATGACCGCCGCGGCGACGGCGTCCAGCGCCTCGGCATCGCGACGGCGCTTGCGGCCTTCGGCGCGGTCGCGCGCGAAACGCTGCGCGGCCTCCACCGAACTGGAACGTTCATCGACCAGGACCACGGGAAGTTTGTAACGCTCGCGCAACTGGCGGGCGAAGGCATGCGCGCGCTTGCGCGCCGGCTGGTCCTCGCCTTCAAGGGTCAGCGGATCACCCACCACCAGGCCGGCCGGGCGCCAGTCGCGCTGCACGCGGTCCAGCGCGGCCCAGTCCGGGCCGCTGCCATGCACGTCGATCACCGCCACCGCCTTGGCGCCGGCGCCGAGCGCGCTGCCCACCGCCACGCCAATGCGGCGCGAGCCGACATCGAAGCCGAGCACGGTGGCGTCGCTGCGGATCGTGCCCGGCTCAGGCATGTCCGCTGTAGTCGGTCAGGCGGAACAGGTCCACGCCGATGCGGCCGGCGGCGGCCTGCCAGCGCTGTTCCAGCGGCAGGTCGAACAGCAGCTCCGCGTCGGCCGGCGCGGTGAGCCAGCTGTTCTCGCCGATTTCCAGCTCCAGCTGCCCCGCCCCCCAGCCGGCGCAACCCAGTGCGACCAGCGCATGCGCCGGGCCTTCGCCGCGGGCCATCGCCTCCAGCACGTCGCGCGACGTCGTCAGGTACAGGCCCTCGCCCAGCGCGAGGCTGGAATCCCAGGCCTGGCCGTCGTGGACGACGAAGCCGCGTTCCGGGTGCACCGGGCCGCCACTGAGCACGAGCTGCTCGCGCAGGGCGGTGTCTTCGGTCTCGATGCCCATCTGGCCGAGCACTTCGCCCAGGGTGTATTCGGAGGGGCGGTTGATCATCACGCCCATCGCGCCGTTGTCGTCGTACTGGCAGATCAGCGCCACGCTGCGCGAAAAGTTCGGGTCCGACAGCGCCGGCAGCGCGATCAGGACTTGGCGGGTCAGGTGGGTGGCCGGCGCGGACATGCGCTCATTCTAGCGCCCCGGGCGGCTTTGGCAGGCGTCGAAAGCCGAAACTGCCCATAATCGTCACAGGCACGCGGAGCGCGTCGCGGCAGGAAAAGGAAGAGATTGCATGAGCGGCTACTGCAGCATCGCCCCCGGCCATCCGGTCCACGGGCACTATCACGACCACGAATACGGCTTCCCGCAGCGCGACGAGGCCGAGCTGTTCGAGCGCCTGCTGCTGGAGATCAACCAGGCCGGGCTGAGCTGGGAGACCATCCTGAAGAAGCGCGAGGGGTTCCGCCGCGCTTACTCGGGTTTCGATGTCGATGCGGTCGCCGGCTATGGCGAGGCCGATATCCTGCGCCTGCTGGAAGACCCGGGCATCATCCGCAACCGGCTCAAGGTGTTGGCGGCGATCCACAACGCGCAGGTGATCCAGGGCTTGCGCGCCAGCCACGGCGGGTTCGCTGCGTGGCTGGATGCGCACCATCCGCGCAGCAAGGCCGAGTGGGTGAAGCTGTTCAAGAAGACGTTCCGCTTCACCGGTGGCGAGATCACCGGCGAGTTCCTGATGAGCCTGGGCTACCTGCCCGGCGCGCACCGCGCCGATTGCCCGGTATACGCCCGCATCGACAAGCTCGGCCCGCCCTGGCGGAAAGCGTCCCTGTAGGAGCGGCTTCAGCCGCGACCCGGTACGCCCTCGTCGCGGCTGAAGCCGCTCCTGCAAGGGAGGGGTCACACGCCCATGTAGCGATGCGGCCGGTGGTTGAACATCAGCACCAGGCTCAGCACCAGCGCACCCAGCGCCGAATAGATCACCTTGTCCGGCTGCAGCAGGAAGAACGCCACCACCATCAGCATGGCGTCGAAGCTCAGCTGCACGCGGCCGGCGCTGATGCCGCGGGTCTGCTGCAGGTACACCGCCAGGATGCCCACGCCGCCCAGGCTGCCGCGATGGCGGATGAAGAACAGGATGCCCAACCCGGACAGCGCGCCGCCGGCCAGTGCCGAGAACAGCGGGCTGATGTGGGCATAGTCGGCCCAGCGCGGCAGCAGGTCGGTCAAGGCGCCGCAGGCGCCCACCGCCAGGAAGGTCTTGGCGGTGAATTCCCAGCCCATGCGCCGCACCGACAGCCAGTAGAACGGCAGGTTCACGATCACGAACACCAGGCCGAAGTTCCAGCCCAGCGCGTAGTGCAGCAGGAAGGACACGCCGGCCATGCCGCCGATGAACAGGCCGCCCTTGGCGAAGATCGCCAGGCCCATCGACGCGATCAGTGTCGCCAGCACCATGCCCTGCACGTCCTCGGCCACCGAATGGTGGAAGGCGCGGTCGTCGGCCTGGGTGCCGGTCGCATCGGCCGGCGGGGTCAGCGGGCCTGCGGTGACCAGTGGGCTGTCGGAATGCACGGCGTCGCCGCCGGCCGGCAGGTCGGAAACGGGAGAGTTCATGGGGGGAGCATCGGTGACGCGGGGGCGCGTATTAGACAACAAGCCCGCGACACTTGCATGAAGCGGGCCGCTTCCGCGTCAGGGCGGCATCCGCATCAACATCGCCAGCAGCGTGCTGGCCGCGCCCAGCAGCCAGAACGAGGCCGCCAGCGCGCTCCAGACCCATTGCCAGGCCGCCATGTGGTCGCGCGGCTGCGCGGCCAGCGCGGCGCGGTCACGGGCACGCCGCAGATGCGCGTTGATCGGCAGCAGCGGCAGCGGCAGCAAGGGCCCGAGCAGGCCCCAGCCGTTGGGGAGCGCACCGAGCGCCAACAGCAGCAGGAAAGCCGCCGCGCAGGCCATGGCCGATGCCGCGCCGAAGCCACCACCGGCCCGGCCCAGTGCGCGCAGCAGCCACACCAGCGAGAACGGCCAGAACGCCATCCGCCCTTCCACCCACAGCGGACGCGCACTGCCGGCGGCCAGCGCACGCCAGTTGCGGTACATCCACAGCACCAGATAGGCGCCGCCCGTGGTGATGCCCAGCACCAGCAGCTTGGTCTGGGTGGGCGCAAACAAGCGCGCCCGCTGCGGGTCGGCAGCGGGCGCGGCGGTGGACGGCAGGAGATCGTCGGCGGCGACGGCCATCAACGCACTTCGGCGATCTCGACGCCGTCCAGGCCCTGGGCCAGGGTCTTGGCATCGCCGCCCTGGGAGAGCTTGATGCGCAGGCGCACCTCGTTCTGCGAGTCGGCGTAGCGCAGGGCGTCCTCGTAGGAGATCTCGCCGGCCTGGTACAGCTCGAACAGGCTCTGGTCGAAGGTCTTCATGCCGAGGTTGGTCGACTCCTTCATCACTTCCTTGATCTTGTGGATCTCGCCGTCGCGGATGTAGTCCTGCACCAGCGGCGTGCCGAGCAGGATTTCCATCGCCACGCGACGGCCCTTGCCGT
The DNA here is from genome assembly GCA_002429615.1 of Lysobacteraceae bacterium UBA6001. GTDB lineage: Bacteria > Pseudomonadota > Gammaproteobacteria > Xanthomonadales > Xanthomonadaceae > Stenotrophomonas_A. Next base: position 6,630 of record DJAN01000105.1, on the reverse strand, counting down.
CCGGCGTCGGCACCAGCTGCTGGGCGACCACGCCCTTCATGTTCAGCGAAAGATCCATCAGCAGCTGGCCGCGACGGTCTTCCGGGAAGAAGTTGATGATGCGGTCCATCGCCTGGTTGGCGTTGTTCGCATGCAGGGTGCACAGCACCAGGTGGCCGGTTTCGGCGAAGGCGATGGCGTGGTCCATGCCCTCGCGGGTACGCACCTCGCCGATCATGATCACGTCCGGCGCCTGGCGCAGCGTGTTCTTCAGCGCGTTCTCCCAGCTGTCGGTGTCGATGCCGACCTCGCGCTGGGTGATGATGCAGCCCTCGTGCTTGTGCACGAATTCGATCGGGTCCTCGATGGTGATGATGTGGCCGGTCGAGTTCTGGTTGCGGTAGCCGATCATCGCCGCCAGCGAGGTCGACTTACCCGTACCGGTGGCACCGACGAAGATGATGATGCCGCGCTTGGTCATCGCCAGCGTCTTGATCACCGGCGGCAGGCTCAGCTCGTCCACGGTCGGGATGCGCGTCTCGATGCGACGCAGCACCATGCCGACCTGGTTGCGCTGGTAGAAGCAGCTGACGCGGAAGCGGCCCACGCCGGCCACGCCGATGGCGAAGTTGCACTCGTGGGTCTTTTCGAACTCCTCGCGCTGCGAGGGCGTCATCACGTTCAGCACCAGATCGCGGCTCTGCTGCGCGGTCAGCGGCGTCTGCGTGATCGGCGAGATCTTGCCGTGCACCTTGATGGACGGCGGCATGCCCGAGGTGATGAACAGATCCGACGCCTTCTGGTGCGCCATCAGCTTGAGGAACGAGGTGAAGTCGATGGTGCTCATGGCGGCTCTCCGGGAATCTGGATCGGGGCTGCGTGTTCGGACCGGGATGCCCCGGCACGGGAACGACCGTCGCGACGGCGGGCGCCGCGACGGTGGCGCGTCATTCGAAGATGCGCTTGTCCTTGGCGTACTCGCGGGCCTGGTTGCGGGTGATCAGGCTGCGCTTGACCAGGTCCTGCAGGTGCTGGTCGAGCGTCTGCATGCCGACCTGCTGGCCGGTCTGGATCGCCGAGTACATCTGCGCGACCTTGTCCTCGCGGATCAGGTTGCGGATGGCCGGGGTGCCGACCATGATTTCCCAGGCTGCGGTACGCCCGCCGCCGACCTTCTTCAGCAGCGCCTGCGAGATCACCGCGCGCAGCGACTCGGACAGCATCGAGCGCACCATCGGCTTCTCGCCGGCGGGGAACACGTCGATGATGCGGTCGATGGTCTTGGCCGCCGAGCTGGTGTGCAGGGTGCCGAACACCAGGTGGCCGGTTTCCGCCGCGGTCAGCGCCAGGCGGATGGTTTCCAGGTCGCGCAACTCGCCGACCAGGATGATGTCCGGGTCTTCACGCAACGCCGAGCGCAGGGCTTCGTTGAAGCCGTGCGTGTCGCGATGCACCTCGCGCTGGTTGATCAGGCACTTCTGCGAGGTGTGGACGAATTCGATCGGGTCCTCGACGGTGAGGATGTGGCCGTATTCGTTCTTGTTGATGAAGTCGATCATGCCGGCGAGCGTGGTCGACTTGCCCGAGCCGGTCGGACCGGTCACCAGGATCAGGCCCTGCGGCTGTTCGATCAGCTGGCGGAAGATCGGCGGGCAGCCGAGCTCCTCCAGCGTCAGCACCTCGGACGGAATGGTACGGAACACCGCACCGGCGCCGCGGTTCTGGTTGAAGGCATTGACGCGGAAGCGTGCCAGCGACGGAATCTCGAACGAGAAGTCGACCTCGAGGAATTCCTCGTAGTCGCGGCGCTGCTTGTCCGACATGATGTCGTAGACCAGCGCATGGACCTGCTTGTGGTCCAGGGCCGGAATGTTGATGCGGCGAACATCGCCGTCGACACGGATCATCGGCGGAAGCCCTGCGGAAAGGTGCAGGTCCGACGCCTTGTTCTTGACCGAGAAGGCCAATAGTTCAGCGATATCCATACGCTGCATTTCCCCTGGCTGCGACTGGAAAGGTTTATCCCCGGCCGGCAGTATAGCGCCCTTGCATGTGGCTGGAAGAAGACGCTGTGCCGGTTTCCCCGTTGCAAACGATCCTGGTGGAAGTGGAGAACGCGGCGCGCGCGGCCGGGCGGCCAGGCGCGCGCCTGCTGGCGGTGTCCAAGACCCAGCCGGCCGACGCGGTAGCGGCGCTGGCCGCCGCCGGGCAGCGCGCGTTCGGCGAGAACTACGTGCAGGAGGCGGCCGGAAAGATCGCCGCGTTGCGCGCGCAGGGGCTGGAATGGCACCTGATCGGCCACCTGCAGTCCAACAAGGCCGAGCAGGCCGCGCAGCTGTTCGACTGGGTGCAGACCGTGGACCGGCCGAAGCTGGTCGCCGCCCTCGCCCGCCATCGCCCCGCCGAACGCGAGGCACTGAACGTCCTCATCCAGGTGAACATCGACGACGAGGCCAGCAAGCACGGCTGCACGCCGGAGGCGATACCGGCACTGGCCGCCGCCATCGTCGCCGAACCCCGGCTGCGCCTGCGCGGCCTGATGGCGATCCCGGCGCCGTTCCCCGAGCGCGACAGGCGACTGGCCGCGTTCGCGCGCATGCGGGCGCTGTTCGACACGCTCGCCACTACCTGTCCCACGGTGGACACGCTGTCGATGGGGATGAGCAGCGACTTCGCCGACGCCATCGCCGGCGGCGCGACGATGGTGCGCGTGGGCACGGCGTTGTTCGGCGCGAGGCGGCCGCCCCCGACCTGACGGCGCGGCGTCCCCCGATCCCAACGGGGAACGCTACGCGCCATGCTATTGCTTGACGTTAGTAACGCAAGGCATTAGCATCGTGGCCATCCAATCCTTCGCCTGCAAACGCACCCAGGCGCTGTTCCAGGGCAAACGTGTTCCGGTCTTCGGCTTCATCCAGTCGGTGGCCATGCGCAAGCTCGCCATGCTCAACGCGGCGATCTGCCTGGAAGACCTGCGTGCCCCGCCGGCGAACCGGTTGGAGGCCCTGCGCGGTGACCGCGAGGGGCAGTACAGCATCCGCGTGAACGATCAGTTCCGCGCGTGCTTCGTGTGGACCTGGAAGGGGCCTGCCCAGGTCGAGATCGTGGACTATCACTAGGAGGCCGCAGCATGCGCACCGTTCCCTATCCCACCCCCGGCGAGATCCTTCGCCACGAGTTCCTCGACCCGCTGGGCATCAGCCAGTACCGCCTGTCCAAGGCCATTGGCGTGCCGCAGGACCGCATCAGCAAGATCGTCAACGGCGAGCGCTCCATCACCGCCGACACCGCCTTGCGGCTGGCGCGCTACCTGGGCACGTCCGAGGATTTCTGGATGAAGCTGCAGATGGACCACGACAAGGCCGTGGCCCGCGACGCGCTCGCCGAGACCCTGGCGAAGATCGAGCCGCACACCTCGGCGGCCTGAGCGCATCGCGCTAACATCGGGGCCCGCTTCCACGCAGGCCCCGCCATGTCCGACACGACCGCCCCGCGCTTCGACCCGATCGCCTTCATCGGCGGTGGCAACATGGCCCGCAGCCTGATCGCCGGGCTGCTGCGCCAGGGCGTGCCGGCCAATACGATCCATGTCGCCGAACCGGTGGATGCCCTGCGCGAGCAGCTGGCCATCGACTTCGGCGTGCACGGGCATGTCACCGCGGTGGAAGCCGCGCAGGACTGCCGGACCTGGGTGCTGGCGGTGAAGCCGCAGGTCATGGCGTCGGTGTGCGAACCGCTGCAGCCGCTGGCGCGAATCCTGCAGCCGCTGGTGGTGTCCATCGCCGCCGGCATCGGCAGCGATCGCCTGCGCCAATGGCTTGGCGAAGGTGCGGCGCTGGTGCGTGCGATGCCGAACACGCCGGCCCTGCTCGGCGCCGGCGTCACCGGCCTGTATGCCGGCCCCGATGTCGATGCCGACGGGCGCAGCCGCACCCAGGCGCTGCTGGCCAGCGCCGGGCAGACCGTGTGGATCGAGGACGAATCGCTGATGGATGCGGTCACCGCCGTGTCGGGCAGCGGGCCGGCCTATGTGTTCCTGCTGGCCGAAGCCATGCAGGCCGCCGCCGTCGCCCAGGGCCTGCCGCCGGATGCGGCGACCACGCTGGTGACGCAGACCCTGCTCGGCGCATCGCGCATGCTGACCGAGTCCGGCGAACCGGCAAGCGAACTGCGCCGCCGGGTGACCTCGCCCAATGGCACGACCCACGCGGCGATCGAAACCTTCCAGGCAGGCGGCTTCGAGGCATTGGTGGCGCAGGCCATCGACGCGGCGACGCGCCGCGGACGCGAGCTGTCGGCGGGCTGAGCCGCGCTCAGCGCGGCAGCGGTATCTGGTTGGACAAGGCCAACCCGCGCTCGAAGGCGGTGATGTTCTCCAGCGTCGTGGCCATGATCTGGCCGATCGCCTCGGCGGTGAAGAACGCCTGGTGGCCAGTGACGATCACATTCGGGAACGACACCAGGCGCTGGATCACGTCGTCGGTGATGATCGTCGCCGACAGGTCCTGGAAGAACAGGTCCGCCTCCTGCTCGTAGACGTCGATTGCCAGCCCGCCCAGGCGATGCGTCTTCAGCGCGTCGATCACGGCTTCGGTGTCGATCAGTCCGCCGCGGCTGGTATTGATCAGGTACGCGCCATGGCGCACGCCCTGCAGCGAACGCGCGTCGATCAGGTGGCGCGTCTGCGGGGTCAGCGGGCAATGCAGCGAGATCACATCGCTTTCCGCCAGCAGCTGCGGCAGCGGCACGTACTCGCCGATGGCATGGAATTCATCGGTCGGATACGGATCGAAGCCCAGGATGCGGCAGCCGAAGCCGCGCATGATCGCGGCGAAGATGCGCCCGATCTTGCCGGTGCCGACCACGCCCACGGTACGGCCATGCAGGTCGAAACCCATCAGCCCGTCCAGCTCGAAGTTGCCGTCACGGGTACGCTGGCTGGCACGGGCGATACGCCGGTTCACCGCCAGCAGCAGGCCCACCGCGAACTCGGCCACCGAGTACGGCGAGTAGTCGGTAACGCGGGTGGCGGCGATGCCCAGGCGCTGCGCGGCGACCGCGTCGATGTGGTTGAAGCCGGTCGAGCGCGTGGTGACCAGGCCGATGCCCAGCGCCCTCAGCGCTTCGAGCACCGCTTCGTCGACACGGTCGTTGACGAACACGCAGACCGCGCCACAGCCCTCGGCCAGCGGCGCGGTCGCCACGCTCAGCGCATCCTGCACATACACCAGCTGGTGGTTGTGCGCCGCATTGGCGCGATCGAACATGACCTTGTCGTAGCGACGGGTGCTGTAGACGGCAACCTTCATCGGCGACCTCCTGTGGCGCGGGCCTCCATCATGCCCGAACCGGCTTCAATCCAGACCCTCCAGCGCGGGTAGGCGTCGCGCGCCTTCACCGTCCACGCCGAGCGCATCGTGCGGATTGCTGAGGCGACAGCGCCGCAACGACAGGCAACCGCAACCGATGCAATCGGCCAGCTGGTCGCGCAAGGCCTGCAACGCTTCGATGCGTCGATCCAGCTCGGCGCGCCAGCGCGCCGACATGCGCGCCCACTCCGCGCGCGTCGGCGGACGCCCGGCCGGCAGCACCGAGAACGCATCGCCCACATGGCTGAGCGGGATACCCAGGCGCTGCGCGACGCGGATCACCGCGAGCCGGCGCAGCACGTCGCGGGCATAGCGGCGCTGGTTGCCGGCATTGCGATGGCTGTGGATCAACCCCTTGCGTTCATAGAAATGCAATGCCGAGACCGCCACGCCACTGCGGCGGGCCACTTCCCCCACGGCCAGTTCCTTTTCCATCCGCCTTGACCTCAACTTCGGTTGAGGCGGCATGCTGCGCCGCGTCCTCCCCTTCGGCAAGTCCACGCCTGCGTGCGCCGCCCATGTCCGTCGATACCACCGATCACACCCTGCCCCCCGTCGAATCCGCCGAGTCGATCCTCTCGCCCCGTTATCGCGCCACCACCCTGGCGATGGTGGCGCTGGTCGCGCTCAACGCCTTCGAGGTACTGGCAGTCGCCACCGCCATGCCGAGCGTGGCGCGCGAGCTGTCCGGACTGTCCCTGTACGCACTGGCCTTCGGCGGCACGCTGGCGA
>DJAN01000105.1:0-274 GCA_002429615.1 Lysobacteraceae bacterium UBA6001 | reverse complement strand
GCCGGGCTGCTGCTGGCCGGCCTGGCCGGCGACATGCCGACGCTGGTGTGGGGCCGCCTGCTGCAGGGTTTGGGTGCCGGCGGATTCTTCGTCGCGCTGTATGTGATCGTCGGCCGGCTCTATCCCGAAGCGCTGCGCCCGCGCGTATTCGCCGCATTCGCCGCCGGCTGGGTGGTGCCGTCGCTGATCGGCCCGGGCATCAGCGGGTTGATCGTCCAGCACCTGGGCTGGCGCTGGGTATTCCTGGGCGTGCCGCTGCTGGCATTGCCGGCGG
>DJAN01000170.1 GCA_002429615.1 Lysobacteraceae bacterium UBA6001 | reverse complement strand
AGCCGCTCCTACAGGGGTTCCCACGGGGAGGGGTTCCCACCGGGAGAGAACACGAGGGACACCAAGGACAGGAAGGCCGGATCAGGTGCCACGACCGCGCTTCTTCGCGTGCCCATGCGCGCCACGCAGGAAGCGCAGCGCGAACTGCTCCCACTGGCGCGGCCCGCGCACGCGCTCGGGCACCCGCAGGCGATCCTCGCGCCAAGCGGCAAACACGCTGGGGTCGATATAGGCCTTGCGACACACCGCCGGCGTGTTGCCCAGCGTCTGTGCCACCTCGCGCACCACCTCGTTCTGCAGCTGCGCCAACGCCCGTTCGCTGCGCCGTGCCGGCAGCGGCAGCCGCGCCAGCTGCTGCAGCGCCGCCAGCGTGCCACCCCAGGTGCGGAAGTCCTTGGCGGTGAACTCGCCGCCCATCGCCTCGCGCAGGTAGTCGTTGACCTGCCCGGAATCCACCGGCTGCAGCGCGCCATCGTCATCGCGATACTGGAACAGCGCCTGCCCCGGCAGCTGGCGGATCGCCTTGACCAGCTTGGCCAGCCGCCGGTCGTCGATGGCGATGTCATGCTCCAGCCCGCTCTTGCCGCGGAACTTCAGCCGCGCCCGGCCCCCGCTGACGAACGCCACGTGCTGGTTGCGCAGGGTGGTCAGGCCGTACGAGCGGTTGGTCCGCGCGTATTCTTCGTTGCCGACCCGCACGAGCGTGTCGGCCATCAGCGCCACCACGATCGCCAGCACCTTCTCGCGCGGGAAGCCCGGCCGGCGCAGGTCGGTGCGCAGGCGGCGGCGCAGCCCGGGCAGGGCGCGCCCGAACGCGATCAGGTGTTCGTACTTGCCGTCGCCGCGGACCTGCGCCCAAGCCGGGTGGTAGCGGTACTGCTTGCGGCGCCGGGCGTCGCGCCCGGTGGCCTGCAGGTGACCATGGGGCAACGGGCAGATCCACACCTCCGTGTAGGCCGGGGGAATCGCCAGGGACCGGATGCGCTGCAGCGTCTCCTTGTCCCGTACCGCGCGACCCTCGCTGTCGCGGTAAGCGAAGCCCTGGCCGGCCCGACGGCGCTGGATGCCGGGGGACGCATCGCTGACATGGACGAGCCCGGCCTGGCGGGCGATGGCGCGAAGCGCGGGAGAGGGGACGGACATGCCGGCCATGGTGGTGGCCTCGCGGCGGAGAACACGTCAACGCCGGATCGCGGCGCCGTGATGACCCGTGCACGCCACGCCGCCTTGTGCTTATCCTTGGATGCCCATTCAGACCCGGAGGTTTCCCGATGCATCACCTCGCTTCTTTGCGGATGATCGTCGCCGCATCCGTGCTCGCGCTGTCGCTGGCCGCCTGCCAGTCGCCCCAGCCCGACGAACAGGAATCGGCAGGCGCACAGGCGCAGCGCGATGCCGCCAACGCCGCCACGCCCGCCCAGGACACCGCGCCCGAGGCGCCGCCGATCGGCACCTGCGACGCCAGCCAGCTGCAGTCGCTGGTCGGACAACCCTTGACCGATGCGCTGTCCGCCCAGGCAAAGGAAGACGCCAAGGCCGGACAGGTGCGCGTGCTCAAGCCCGGCGAGATGGTCACCATGGAATTCAACGGCGACCGGCTCAACCTGGAAGTGGACGAGAAGCAGGTCATCACCGGCGTGCGCTGCGGCTGATCGAATCACTTGCGGCGGCGCCCGCGCGCGTCGCCGCCACCCTTGGAAAACAAAGGTTTTCGCGACTCCTCGTTGCATCTGTAACGGTGAGTTGCGGCACCGCAACAAGTGTGCTCTATTCGATCGTCCGGTGACCTCGAATGCGCTGCTGGGACAGAGCGGGGACGGTCGTCGCCGCTTTCCCGGATCGCAACGAGGCACACATGGCCCCCCGCACTCGCCAAGGGCTCGAACAACCTGGTCTGTACGACGCGCGCGACGAACGCGACGCGTGTGGCTTCGGCATGATCGCGCAGCTGGACGACCAGCCCTCGCGCGCGCTGGTCGATACCGCCATTGCCGCGCTTTCGCGCATGACCCACCGCGGCGGCGTCGCCGCCGACGGCCTCACCGGCGATGGCTGCGGCCTGCTGATCCGCAAACCCGATCCGTTCCTGCGCGCATTGGCGCGCGATGCCGGCATCGCCATCGGCGCGCGCTATGCGGCCGGCGTGGTGTTCCTGCCGCATGACGACGCCGAGGCGGCGCGCTGCCGCCAGGCGCTGGAAGCCGAACTCCAGCGCGCCGGCACCCTGCCGCGCGGCTGGCGCGGGGTGCCCACCGACGACAGCGTCTGCGGCCAGCTGGCCCGCGATACGCTGCCGCGCATCGAACAGGTGTTCGTCGACGCCGCCGCGGGCCAGGACGACGACGCCTTCGCGCTGGCGCTGTTCCTGGCGCGTCGCCGCGCCGAGCAGGCGCTGCGCGAGGTCGCCGACTTCTACGTCACCACGCTCACCCCGAACGCGATCAGCTACAAGGGCATGGTGCTGCCGGACAAGCTGTCCACGTTCTACCCGGACCTGCAGCGCAGCGATTTGTCGTCCTCGGCGATCGTCTTCCACCAGCGCTTCTCCACCAACACGCTGCCGCGCTGGCCGCTGGCGCACCCGTTCCGCATGCTCGCCCACAACGGCGAAATCAACACCATCGAGGGCAACCGCCGCTGGGCGCAGGCGCGCAGCAAGGTGTGGAAGACCCCGCGCTTCGACATCGCCGAGTTCAACCCGGTGATCTCGATGAAGGGCTCGGACTCGCAGAGTCTGGACAACATGCTGGAGCTGCTGATCGCCGGCGGCATGGACCTGCTGCAGGCGCTGCGCATCCTGGTGCCGCCGGCCACGCAGTCGCTGGAGTTCAAGGACGCCGACCTGGCCGCCTTCTACGAGTTCCACGGCCTGAACACCGAACCGTGGGACGGCCCGGCCGGCATCGTGGCCTGCGACGGCCGCTATGCCGCCGCCATGCTCGACCGCAACGGCCTGCGTCCCGCTCGCTGGATGCTCACGTCCGACCGCCACTTCCTCGTCGCCTCCGAAGCCGGCGTGTGGGAACTGCCGGCCGAGCGCATCACCCGCAAGGGCAAGCTCGGCCCGGGCGAGATGATGGCCATCGACCTCAAGCGCGGCGACCTGCTCGATTCGGACGCCATCGACCGCATCAACCGCGCCCGCGCCCCGTACAAGCAGTGGCTGCACCAGGGCGTGACCTACCTGCAGACCGAGCTGATCGACCCCTCGCTGGTCGAGGAGCCGTTCTCCGAGCAGACCCTGCGCAGCTACCACAAGCTGTTCCAGCTCAGCACCGAGGAGGTGGAGCAGGTATTGCGCCCGCTCGCCGAGACCGAGCAGGAAGCCACCGGCTCGATGGGCGACGACACGCCCATGGCCGTGCTCAGCCAGCACACCCGGCCGCTGTACGACTATTTCCGCCAGGCATTCGCGCAGGTCACCAACCCGCCGATCGACCCGCTGCGCGAGAGCTGCGTGATGTCGCTGACCACCCAGCTCGGCAAGGAGACCAACGTCTTCCACGCCGGGCCGGAGACGGTGAACCACGTGATCCTCAATTCGCCGGTGCTGAGCCAGCGCAAGCTGCGCCAGCTGCTGAAGATGCCGCAGTACGTGGAGCGCAACCGGCTGATCGACCTTTCGTACTCGGTCGAGGAAGGATTGAAGGCCGGCATCGAGCGCATCTGCCGCGAGACCGAACAGGCCGCCCGCGAAGGCGTGGTCATGCTGCTGCTCAGCGACCGCTATCCGGTCGCCGACCGGCCGATGGTGCATGCGCTGATGGCCACCGGCGCGGTGCACCACCATCTCTCCGCGCTGGGCCTGCGCTGCGACGTCAACCTCATCATCGAAACCGGCACCGCGCGCGACCCGCATCACATGGCCTGCCTGCTGGGCTTTGGTGCCACCGCGGTGTATCCGTACCTGGCCTATCAGACGCTGTTCGACCTGGGCCGCCGCGGCATCCTGGAACTGAAGAAGGGCGGCGAGCAGTCGCAGATCGGCCGCAGCTACCGCAAGGGCGTCTACAAGGGCCTGTCGAAGATCATCTCCAAGATGGGCATCTGCACTATCGCCAGCTACCGCGGCGCGCAGCTGTTCGAGATCGTCGGCCTGGACCCGGATGTGGTCGAACTGTGCTTCCCGGAAACCGCCTCGCGCATCGGCGGCGTCGACCTGGCGCGCCTGGACCACGAGGCACGCGATCTCACCGCGCGCGCATGGAACGACCTGCTCAAGCCGGAAGTCGGCGGCCTGCTGAAGTACGTGCACGGCGGCGAGTACCACATGTACAACCCGGACGTGGTGCTGACGCTGCAGCGTGCCACCCGCACCGGCGACGCCGCGGACTGGCAGCGCTACATGGACGCGGTGCACTCGCGCCCGCCGTCCGCGCTGCGCGATCTGCTGCAGCTCAAGCGCGCCGGCACGCCGACGCCGCTGGACGAAGTCGCCCCGGCCGAGGACGTGCTGCGCCGCTTCGATACCGCCGCGATCAGCCTGGGTGCGCTGTCGCCGGAGGCGCATGAAGCGCTGGCCATTGCGATGAACCGCCTCGGCGGGCGCAGCAACTCCGGCGAAGGCGGCGAAGACCCGGCGCGCTACGGCACCGAGAAGCGCTCAAAGATCAAGCAGGTCGCTTCCGGCCGCTTCGGCGTCACCCCGGAATACCTGGTCAATGCAGAAGTGCTGCAGATCAAGGTCGCGCAGGGCGCCAAGCCCGGCGAAGGCGGCCAGCTGCCCGGCCACAAGGTCAACGAGCTGATCGCGCGGCTGCGCTACGCCAAGCCGGGCATCGGCCTGATCTCGCCGCCGCCGCACCACGACATCTATTCGATCGAAGACCTCGCCCAGCTGATCTACGACCTCAAGCAGGTCAACCCGGAGGCGCTGGTGTCGGTGAAGCTGGTCTCGCATGCGGGCGTGGGCACGATCGCCGCCGGCGTGGTGAAGGCCGGCGCCGACCTGATCACCGTGTCCGGCCATGACGGTGGCACCGGCGCCTCGCCGGTCAGCTCGATCCGCTATGCCGGCGTGCCGTGGGAACTGGGCGTGGCCGAATCGCACCAGGCGCTGGTCGGCAACGACCTGCGCGCGCGCACCCTGCTGCAGACCGACGGCGGCCTGAAGACCGGCCTGGACGTGGTCAAGGCCGCGCTGCTGGGCGCGGACAGCTTCGGCTTCGGCACCGCGCCGATGATCGTGCTGGGCTGCAAGTACCTGCGCATCTGCCACCTCAACAACTGCGCCACCGGCGTGGCCACGCAGGACGAACGCCTGCGCGCGAGCTACTTCACCGGCCTGCCAGAGCGCGTGGAGAACTTCTTCCGCCTGCTGGCCGAGGAAGTGCGGCAGTGGCTGTCGTACCTGGGCGTGCGCTCGCTGGACGAGATCGTCGGCCGCACCGACCTGCTCGAACAGCTGGAAGTCTCGCCGCGCGAAGGCGTGCGCGTGGATCTCTCGCGCCTGCTCAAGCCGGCCCACTTCGAGGGCAGCCACTGCGCCGCCCAGCGCCTGTACGAGTCGCCCGACTCGCTGGCCACGCAGATGGACGGCCTGCTGGCCAAGGCGATCGCCGAGAAGACCGGCGGCGACCATCGCTTCCTGATCCACAACACCGACCGCTCGATCGGCGCGCGCCTGTCCGGCGCCATCGCCCGCGTGCACGGCAACCACGGTATGGAAGACGCGCCGTTGAACCTGCGCTTCCGCGGCACCGCGGGGCAGAGCTTCGGCGCGTTCAACGCCGGCGGCCTGCAGCTGGAGCTGGAAGGCGAGGCGAATGACTACGTGGGCAAGGGCATGGCCGGCGGCCGCGTGGTGATCCGCCCGCCGCGCGGCGCGCGTTTCGAGGCACGCAACACGCCGATCATCGGCAACACCTGCCTGTATGGCGCGACCGGCGGCGAGCTGTTCGCCGCGGGCCGGGCGGGCGAGCGTTTCGGCGTGCGCAACTCCGGCGCGCTGGCGGTGATCGAAGGCGCGGGCGACCACTGCTGCGAGTACATGACCGACGGCGTGGTGCTGGTGCTGGGCAAGGTCGGGCTGAACTTCGGCGCCGGCTTCACCGGTGGCCTGGCCTATGTGCTGGATATCGAGCGTGACTTCGTGGACCGCTACAACCACGAGCTGATCGACATCCACCGCATTTCGGCGGAAGGCTTCGAGAACCATCGCCAGCACCTGCACAAGCTGATCAGCCGCCATCGCGAGCTGACCGGCAGCATCTGGGCGCAGCAGATCCTCGACGAGTTCCGCGATTACGTGGGCAAGTTCTGGCTGGTCAAACCGAAGGCCGCCAGCATCGAGTCGCTCACCGAATCGCTGCGCCGCGCCGCCTGACGCAGCGATTCACCCACCTGCTCAGACCCCTGTAGGAGCGGCTTCAGCCGCGACGGCTTTCCCGACCTTCCACGGTCGCGGCTGAAGCCGCTCCTACAGCAGGGCAGGAGGGCGAAACGAACGGACCTTCGCGCCATCTCACGTCGCACCGAATACAGCCGAGAACCACCATGAGCCGCAAGCAAGTCTTCCAGTTCCTCGACCTGCCCCGCACCATGCCGCAGCGCATTCCGGTGGAACTGCGCACGTCCGGCGACTGGGGCGAGCTGTACGGCAAATTCGACAAGGCCGATGCGCAGTACCAGGCCGGCCGCTGCCTGGATTGCGGCAACCCGTACTGCAGCTGGAAGTGCCCGGTGCACAACGCCATCCCGCAGTGGCTGCAGCTGGTGCAGGAGAACCGCATCGAGGAAGCCGCGGCGCTGTGCCATTCCACCAACCCGCTGCCGGAAGTCTGCGGCCGCGTGTGCCCGCAGGACCGCCTGTGCGAGGGCAGCTGCACGCTGGAGGAATTTGGTGCGGTCACCATCGGCGCGGTGGAGAAGTACATCGTCGATACCGCACTGGCCGCCGGCTGGCGCCCGGACCTGCACGACGTGCAGCCGACAGGCAAGCGCGTGGCCATCGTCGGCGCCGGCCCGGCCGGCCTGGCCTGTGCCGATCGCCTCGCGCGCGCCGGTGTGCACCCGGTGGTGTTCGACCGCTACGAGCAGATCGGCGGCCTGCTGCAGTTCGGCATCCCCAGCTTCAAGCTGGACAAGGCGGTCATCGCCAAGCGCCGCGAGGTGCTCGAAGGCATGGGCGTGGAATTCCGCCTGGGCGTGGAGATCGGCCGCGATGTCGAGGCCGCGCAGCTGCTCGGCGAATTCGACGCGGTGTTCCTCGGCACGGGTGCCTACCGCTATACCGACGGCGGCCTGCCCGGCCAGGATTTGAAGGGCGTGCTGCCGGCGCTGCCGTTCCTGGTGCAGAACAGCCGCATCGTGGGTGGCAACGATCCGTGGGGCCGGCCAATCGCCGGTTGGGAAGACAAGCTGGCGCTGCCGGATCTCAACGGCAAGCGCGTGGTCGTGCTTGGTGGTGGCGATACCGGTATGGACTGCGTGCGCAGCGCGGTACGCCTGGGCGCGGCCAAGGTGACCTGTGCCTATCGTCGCGACGAGGCCAACATGCCCGGTTCGGCGCGCGAAGTGGCCAACGCGCGCGAGGAAGGCGTGCGCTTCCTGTTCAACCGCCAGCCGCTGTCGATCGAGGCGGGCGCCGATGACGAGGTGATCGGTGTGACCGTGGTGGAGACCATGCTCGGCGAGCCGGATGCACGCGGTCGGCGCAATGCGGTGCCGGTGGAAGGCAGCGAATCGCTGCTGGAAGCGGACGTGGTGATCATCGCGTTCGGCTTCTCGCCGGAGCTGCCGGAGTGGCTGTCGAGCCAGGGCGTGCAGTCCAGCGACAACGGCCGCATCGTCGTCGGCGGTGCGCGCCTGCCGTACCAGACCGCGAATGCCAAGGTGTTCGCCGGTGGTGATGCCGTGCGCGGCGCGGACCTGGTGGTGACTGCGGTGGCCGAAGGCCGCGATGCTGCGGCCAGCATCGTGCAGTGGCTCGGCGTGGAAGCAGCGCCGCGGCAGGTGGCCGCGGCGTAAGCGGGAACGGATCGGCTTAGCCGATCCGCTCGCCGTCCTCCTTGAAGAACGGTGTCGCCAGCGGCGGCAGGATCTCCAGCGTGACTTCCGAAGGCCTGCACAGGCGCGTGCCTAGCGGCGTGCGCACGAACGGCCGATTGATCAGCACCGGATCGGCCAGCATCGCGTCCAGCAGGGCGTCGTCATCCAGCGCGGGATCCTCCAGACCGCGCTCGCGGTAGGCGGCCTCCTTCATCCGTATCGCCTCGCGCACGGTCAGGTCGGCGGCGGCGATGGTCTCGCGCAGCAACGCACGGTCCGGGGGATCACGCAGGTACTCCACCACGCGCGGCTCGATGCCGGCGTGGCGCAGCAGGGCGAGCACGTTGCGCGACGTCCCACAGCGTGGGTTGTGCCAGATGACGGTCTCGCCCTGCATGGCTCAGGCCCCCTTCGACAGCGTGGCCATATCGATGACGAAGCGATACTTCACGTCGCCCTTCAGCATGCGCTCGTAGGCGCTGTTGATCTCGTCCATGCGGATCACCTCGATGTCCGAGACGATGCCGTGCTTGGCGCAGAAGTCCAGCATCTCCTGGGTTTCGCGGATGCCGCCGATCAGCGAGCCGGCCAGGGTACGGCGCTTCATGATCAGGTTGAAGACGTTCGGCGAGGGATGGGCATGTTCAGGCGCGCCCACCAGCACCATGGCGCCGTCGCGCTTGAGCGCGTTGAGGAACGGGTCGAGGTTGTGGGTGGCGGCGACGGTGTTGAGGATGAAGTCCAGCGAGTTGGCCTGGGCGGCCATCTGTTCGGGATCACGCGAGACCACCACTTCGTCGGCGCCCAGGCGCAGGGCATCGGCGCGCTTGTTCTCGGAGGTGGTGAACAGCACGACGCTGGCACCCATCGCCTTGGCGATCTTCACGCCCATGTGGCCGAGCCCGCCCAGGCCGACGATGCCCACCTTCTGGCCCGGGCCCACCTTCCAGTGCGCGAGCGGGGAATAGGTGGTGATGCCGGCGCACAGCAGCGGGGCGACGGCGGCAAGGTTGTCGTCGTGGGTGATGTGCAGGACGTACTTCTCGTCGACGACGATATGGTCGGAATAGCCGCCATAGGTATTCTCGCCGCCGAACATCGGGCCGTTGTAGGTGCCGGTGAAGCCACTCTCGCAGTACTGCTCTTCCCCCGCGGCGCAGGACGGGCAGGTGCGGCAGCTGTCGACCATGCAGCCGACGCCGGCCAGGTCGCCGACCTTGAAGCCCTTCACGTCGCTGCCAACGGCGCTGACACGCCCCACGATTTCGTGGCCCGGCAACGACGGATACAGGGTGTTCTGCCATTCGTTGCGGGCGGTGTGCAGGTCGGAGTGGCAGACGCCGCAGTAGAGGATGTCGACACGAACGTCATGCGGGCCAGGCTCGCGACGGTCGAAGGCAAACGGGGCCAGCGGCTGCTGGGCGGACTGGGCGGCGTAGCCGTGGGCTTGGCTCATGGGATCTGCTTCCGGGGGAGGGGCTGCGGCATCGAAGCGCTTCGACGCTGCCTGCATGGGAGGGGCCGGTAGCGTATTACACGGGTGCTTTGAAGGCTTGCGGACACTGCGTCGCGTTTTCAGGGTTGATCTTTGTTTGGACCGTTTGGGGTTTTGGAGACTTGGTCGGCCTTCGATGTTGACCGGCTTATCTGTTTTCGCGCGCGGCGCTGGGGAGCGGGGGGCGTTCGGGACACGCCGTGCATCCATCCATGGAGGCTCGTAGGCGACATCC